>DATMQG010000059.1:0-90319 GCA_035566835.1 Solirubrobacteraceae bacterium | reverse complement strand
CCCGTGGGCGACTACATGGGACTGGAAGCGTTCGTGGGCGGCGCGCTGCGCTACCGCGCGCTGTTCGTGCTGGACCGCTTCAACCGCTACCACATCGCGCTGCCGGCGGTGCTCGGCAGCCGCGGCATACAGGTGCGCGTTTTTCAGTACTGGGCCGGCATCGGGCGCGGCACCAGCGCCTCGATCTGAGCGGCGGGCCGCGCGACTACTCGGCGTTGTGGAACAGCGCAGCGACGGTGAGCGCGAGGATCTTCGCGTCGAGCCCCAGCGACCAGTGCGCGATGTAGTAGTTGTCCCACTCCACGCGTTCGGCGAGCGAGGTCTGGCCGCGCAGGCCATGCACCTGGGCCCAGCCCGTGATCCCCGACTTGACGCGGTGGCGATCGCCGTAGCGGGCGACGTCCTGCCTGAACAGCTCCACGAACTCGGGGCGCTCCGGGCGCGGGCCGACGAGGCTCATCTCACCCCGCAGCACGTTGAAGAGCTGTGGCAGCTCGTCGAGCGAGGCGCGGCGAAGCAGACGCCCGATCGGGGTGCGGCGATCGTCGCCCTCGATCCCGCCCGGGGCGGTGTCGCGAGCCAGCAGAAAGTCGAGCGCGGGGCCGTCATCCTCGTCCGGAGGCGTCTGCGTGCTGTCGAGGCGCATCGAGCGAAACTTGTAGAGGTCGAAGACGGTGCCGTCACGGCCGACACGGCGCTGCCTGAACAGCACTGGCCCCGGGGAGGTGATGCGCACGGCGAGCGCCAAGGACACGATCATCGGAGACATCACGACCAGCAGCAGCGCCGCCAGGACCCGGTCGAAGGCGTGCTTGAGCGCGAACTGGACGCCCTTGGGATCGACCGGCGAGAAGGTCATCAGGGGCAGGCCGCCGACCGTGTCGTATCTGACGCGGTCGTTGATCGTGTCGAACATTCGCGGTACCACCGACACCTCGACGCCGAGTTCCTGGCAGTGCTGGAGCAGTTTGCTCACCCGCGCATCGGCCGCGGACGAGAAGGCGACGATCAAGCTCTTTACGCCGGTGCTGGCAACCGTCTCGTCGAGATCCTCGACGCTGCCGAGAACTGGAAGCGGTCGCCCTCCGACAGCGGCCACGGAAGGCGGGTCCTCGTCGAGGAAGCCAACCGGGCTGAGCCCGTACTCGGGATGGTTCTCGAGCCGACGCGCGACCTGCGCGCCGACCATCCCCGCGCCCAGGATCAGGACGGGCCTGCCCACGAGCCGGATGGCCCTTGCCCAGCGCTGGCCGAGCGTCAGCGCGAGGCGCCCCGCGCAGACCGCGATAAGTGCGAATAGCCACGTCCGCAACCCCTGCCACTGCGGCGGGGCGCGACCGTTGATGTAGAGGCCGATCATCGACGACGCCATGGCTGCCACCGAGACGGCGGCCACGACCGACACCACGCCGTCCAGTACGAGGGCGCGCAGGCGCGTGCGGTACAGGCCGCGAAGCTGGAAGAGGAGCGTCACGATCAGCGGCAGCAACAACAGCGGAGCGCGCAACGCGCCAGGGTGCAACGTTTCGTGCAGGCCGCCAAGGGCAACGATCACCGCTGCGTAGAGGAGCACCAGGTCCACGGTCGGGCGCAGGATCCCCCAGCCCGGACCTTCGAGGACCCACTGCAGCGGCCCGCGGAAGCTTCCGCGCCGCAGCGCCTCGGGGGCGGGAGCGCCGCGGACCAGCTCGCTCCGGAGCGGTAGCGTGGTCGACGTCTGTTCGCTGACGTGTGTGCTTTGCATGATTTGGGGCGTCCCTGCGCCAGTGGCCGGTACGTGGGACAGAGACCCGATCCCCTTCGGTACTCGGGTGATCAGCCGGATCCCTTTAGTTACCCGCATGCCCGCGCGTTCCGCTCGCCTTGGTCAGCCCTCGGGTGAGTAGGCCGGTGAACAGGAGCGCCGTGAGCGCCAGGAGGGCGAACAGAAAGGCGGAGTCGGATAGTCCGAGTGGACCGTTGCCGCCTGCCGCGGCCTGTGAGGCTCCGACGCGAGGATAGGAGCCATACGCGCCCGCGACCGTGGGGCTGGCAGCGGTTTGACTCCCGTTGCGGGCGTTCGCGTGGCGGTGCCCCCCGGGGCCCGACCCGGTTGTTCGGCCCCCGGTGGAAACGGCGCCGAGCGGTGCTGTCCCGGTCGGGATCCCGACACCAGAGCCGCCGCCCCCAGGCGAGCCGCCGCCCCCGCGACCCGAGGGCCCGTTCAGGAGCGCGGAGCCCAGAATTGCCTGCGCGCCCTGGCCTGGGCCGCCGTAGCCGCTCAACAGCGAGCTGGCGGGCGCCGAGGCGGGCGCAAAGACCGACAAGCTCACGGCGAGCGCGATTATCGGAGAGATCTTGCGATGACTTTTCATTTGCTTCCTTGCCTATGTTCGGCTTCCTCCGGCACGAGCAACACGCCCACGGCCTTGTGACAGCCTTGCCCGGACCTCCCCCCGATGACAACACGTGAGCCCTATGCTTGCGGATTCAACGGATTGACGAGGACCTGGCGCACAAACTATCGAAGCTTGACTTCCGTGTCGAGCAAAATTTGCCGCAAGAGCGCACGAATCCGGAAACTCACGCGAGCTGACGAGCTTTGCGAAGGATCGACCGGTTCAATTCGTCGACGCTCACCCGCCGGCCCTGGCGCGCGAGCAGCAGCGCCTGCCGGGTGAGGGCGTCGCGCGGGTTGAGGCGTGCCGCCGCCTCGAGCAGCCGCAGCGCTTCGGCTCGCCGCCCGCTCGTGGAGGCGATCGCCCCGAGCTCGAGCGTCGCGTACGCATCTGCTGGCGTCCGCTCGAGCGCGAGCGAGAACTCGTGCCTCGCCCGCGCCAGGTCGCCGTATCGCAGCGCGATGCTGCCCGCCACGACGTAGGCTTCGTCGCTGAGCCGATTCAGCCGCGCGGCTTCGTCCAGGCGCGCATAGGCGCTCGCCGGCGCCGTGGACCAGATGCGGGCCGCGCTCTGCACCTCCCTCTTGCTGAGCCAGGGCGAGGTCAAAGAGGCGGTCGCGGCGAGCGCCGCGAGAACCCCGGCCGCGACCAGGATTGGCCGGCGTGCCACGGAGATTCGCCGCATCGGAGCGGGTGCGCCGGCGGGGACGCCCGCCCTCGATGGCGCCAGGGAGCATGCGATGCCGAGCATCGCGAACGCCGGCGCGCCCAGGCCGGCGAACTCCCAGAACCAGTCCAATGATCCGTGCACCCCCCAGTAGGCGAAGCCGGCGAGCGCGGCGGCGGCGACGTCGCAGGCAAGCGAATCGGCGCCGCGACCGGGCGAGAGCCCGCACGCCCGCATGCTGGCCAGCAGGGCGCCTCCAAGAGCGCCCAACACGAGCAACGCGCCGATCACGCCGGTCTCGGTCAACGTGCGCAGCTCGACACTGTGCGGATAGTGCGGCGTCTCGTCGCTGCGGCCATGCGCCAGGTACTGGACCTGGAAGTTGTCGGCGCCTATTCCCACCAGCGGATGTGCGGCGAATTCGTCGAGTGCGACCCGGTAGAAGTCGTAGCGGTTGCTCCCCAGCCCGCTGATGAGCCGGCTGCCGGTGTGGCTGTTCGCTCCATAGCCCCCCTTGAAGGTCTTCCAGCCATGTTCGATGCGGGTTATCGGGTTGCCCGCGGCGACGAGGCCGCCGGCCACGATCGCAACGAGGGTCGCGACGGCGAGCGCGGCCGTCCCCCTGCGGATCTTCGCGACGGAGCTCGCGCTGGGGCGCGCCCGGCTCTCGATCGCGGCCCCGGCGCCAACGAGCAGGCCCGCGATCAGCGCCGCGGCAAAGCTCGCCGCGATCGCATGGTGGAGCGTGGAGGAGATGACTTCGCCGTCGGGGCGCCGGTCGTCGCCGACGTGCAGCACCGACGGCGCCGCGGCGAGCGTCGCCAGAGCCACGGGGACAAGCACGGCGAACGTGCGCAGTCGCCTCGGCAGGAGCGCGAACACCAGCACCACCATCACCGCGGTGGCATACAGGGAGCCCCGGCTCTGGCTGAGCAAAGCCACCTCCGCAAGCAGCACTGCGCCGCCCGCGAGCAGCCCGCGAAGGCCGAAGGGCAAGCGCTCGCTGCGCGCGAGCAGCACGGCCGGCCAGAAGGCCATCAGCCATTGCGCGGCATTGGCGTTGGCGTACCCACTCGGATACACCAGACGTCCGCCGGACAGCACGCGCTGCACCTCCCCAGCGGACGCCGCGTTCAGGTGAAGCTCCACATAGACCGCCAGCCCGATCATCGCGAGCGTCCACACCCCGAGCAGCAGCGCGGCGCTCGCACCGTGCTGGCGCCAGCCGGCGAACAGGGCGAACACCACCAGGTACAACAGAGTGCGGTTCGCCCCTTCCCACGCGTCCCCAGGCACCCGCGCCCAGAGAATCGAGAGGTAGCTGAGCGCGGTGTATGCCGCCAGGCATGCGATCGCCACCCTGACCGGCGTCGGCACCTCGCCGGCCGACAGCCCGACGATGCCGAACGCGATCGCGAGCAGCGCCAGCACGATCACCGCTCCAGGTCCCCAGTGCGTGAGCGGATAGCCAGCCTGGTCGGTCGCCCACGCCACGAACAGGCCCATCGCCGCCAGCGCGGGCACCGTCGCCGGAGCCTCGCGCAGCGGCCCCATCAGCTTCCTCGCCATCGTGCGCACAATAATCATCGCAATGGTCGACCCAGCCGAGCTCGTCAGCTTCTACGACGATGCGTATTCAAAGAGCCCGGGGGACGCCGCTCTCTACGCCCGCTGGCGGGCTCTGGGTGCCCGCGGCAAGGCCGACCACGTGATTGCGCTCTGCGCGCGAGCAGGACGGACGCCCTCCAGCACGCTCGAGGTGGGCTGCGGCGACGGTGCGCTGCTGTGCGAGCTTCATCGCCGCGGCTTCGGCGGGCGGCTGTGCGGCCTGGAGATCACGCAGGCCGCGGTCTCGATCGCGCGCGATCGTCCCCAGCTCGACTCCGTCGAGCTCTTTGACGGTCTTCACGTCCCGTCCCCGGACGATGCCTTCGACCTCGGCATCCTCTCCCACGTCCTCGAGCATGTGCCCGACCCCGCCGCGCTGCTCGCCGAGGTCGCGCGGGCGTGTCAGGCGGTCCTCGTCGAGGTTCCGTTGGAGGCCAACCTGTCGGCGCGGCGGGCCGCCAAGCGCCGGCACGCCAGCGAGGTCGGCCACATGCAGCGCCTGGACCGTGAAGCCATGCGCGAGACCGTTGCGCGGGCCGGCCTGAGAATCGCCTGCGAGCTACAGGATCCGCTGCCTGCGGCCGTGCACCGCTTCTTCGCCTCCACTCCCTCCGCGCGCACGGCGGCGAGCGCCAAGTGGGCTCTACGCGCGGGGATTCACCGGCTGGCTCCCGCACTCGCGCGGCGCACGTTCACGCTCCATTACGCGTGCCTGTGCCTGCCGGACGCGTAGCGCCGGCGAGCAGCAGCGACAGCACCCGGCCCATCAGGTCGTCGGGCACGGCCTCGGGATCCGCGAGCTTCTGGCGCGCGATACCGTCGGCGAGAGCGTCGATCGCGACCGCCAGCTGCTCGGCCGGAATGTCGAGCTCGAGGTCGAACTCGCGTACGCCGTCGGCGATCAGTCTCGTGAGCAGCTCGCGAACCTGCGCGAAGCGCGCGGCGACCTTCGGCCGCACGCCGGGGTCGCGGACGCCGTAAGCCCAGAACTCCATGAACAGCAGCAGCACCTCGGGCTCGCGCTCGATCATCGTCATCCACTGGCGAGCGCCGCCCGTCGCTCGCTCGGACACGGACGCGCGAGCACCCACGGCGTCTGCGATCTCGCGCGCGTGCTCGTCGATCTCACGCTCCATCAGCACGAGGAAGAGGTCCTCCTTGCCGTCGAAGTTCGAGTAGAGCGCACCCGTCGAGAAGCCCGCCTCCGAGGCGATCTCCTCGACCGACGCCCCATGAAAGCCGCTGCGCGCGAACACCCTGCGGGCCGCCAGGAGCAGACGCTCGCGCGTATTCGCCTTGCTCTGCTCGCGGGTCAGCCGCGCCATCTCCATGGCTAAATCGTACTTGACAGAGCAAACGCTATTGCGATAACGTTCGTTATCTACTTGGGGTCCGAGACAGAGGAGCACGTAAATGGCAATCGCAGCGCCGGCCTCCGCATCGACGGACTCCGCCCACGTCGGGGCGCTGCCCTCCGACGCGATCTCCTACGAGGACCTGTACGCCCGCTGGGAGCGTGGCAACTGGAGCGCCACCGAGCTCGACTTCAGCGAGGACGCGCGGCAGTGGCAGGAGGACTTCACGGAGTTCGAGCGCCAGGCCGCCGTTTGGAACTACTGCCTCTTCTTCTGGGGTGAGGACGCGGTCGCGGACAACCTCTCCCCCTACATCGACGCGGCCCCGCTCGAGGAGCAGAAATACTTCCTTACCACCCAGCAGGTCGACGAGGCCCGCCACGCTGTCTTCTTCAAGCGCTTTATGCAGGAGGTCTGCGGCATCGGCAGCGGCTCGATGGCAAGCGGCCTTCAGTCGATCAAGCCAAGCCTCACGTCGGGCTTCCGCAAGATCTTCGACCGCCTGGACCGCATGGCCGACGAACTGCGCGCCGACCGCTCGCCGGCGAAATTGGCCGCCGCCGTGACCCTCTACCACGTGGTGATCGAGGCGGCGCTCGCGCAGCCAGGCCAGCACTTCATCTACGGGTACCTGGAGCGGCGCGACCAGCTGCCGGCCTTCCGCGAGGGCATGAAGAACATCGCCGCCGACGAGCAGCGTCACATCGGCTTCGGCGTGAAGCTACTCGCAGACCTGAACCGCGAAGACCCCGTCGGCGTGCCGAAGGCCGTGGCACACATCCTCCGCCAGGTCACCCGCTACACGGCGCAGGTGCTGATGCCGCCGGGTTGGGATGAACGCTACATCACCGTCTTCGGCGCCACCTACGACGAGGTCGGAGTCGAGGGCCTGACCTCGATGACGACCAAGCTGCGCTCGGCGGGGCTCGCCGTCGAGACGCTTCCGGGCCCGCCGCTGCTGCCCCCGGGGCTCTCGCCCCTGGAGATATCCCAACGCGGCCGCGCACTCGCCAAAGCCGGCGTGATCGGCGTCCGCGAGGGGCCCTCCGACCGCGACCCCGAGACACTCGCGATGCTGTTCGACACGATCCGCCGTCAGGTCAACCCCAACCACGGTCTCAAGCGCCCGACTACGTTCCAATGGGAGTTCACCGACCCCGACGTCTCGCCGTGGCACCTGACGGTCCAGAACGGCACGAGCGTCGTCGAGCAGGGGCCGGCCGCGAAACCGGACCTGCGCCTGCGCCTGTCCTACCAGGACTGGGTGGACATCGTGGGCGAACGGCTGGACCCGCTGCGCGCCGTCGCCACAGGCCGCCTGCGCCCGCGCGGCAACCCGCTCGCCCTGGCTCGCCTGGCAAAGGTCTTTCCCCGCGGCTGAGACAGCCGGGCCTCACCCGGGTCCGAACTCGCGCTGAGCGCCCGCCGAGGCGGAGGGGGCGGATCGCGCTGCCTGGGCCGGCCGGGCTACAGCGGCGAGCGATCGCGCTGCCTGAGCCCGCCCGGCTAGGACCGCGACCGATCGCGCTCGCTGGGCCCGCCCGGATACAGCTGCGACCGATCGCCCGCCGGCCCCCCGCTCGGGGCCGAACTCCCGCGTGAGCGTGCCGGCCACGGCGGCGCTCGACGAGGACGCGCGGCCAGGCGGCGAGCGGTTCGGCGCCGGGCGAGCGCCTGCAGCCGTCCGTTCCGTCGAAGCGCGCGAGAAGATCGCTGCGACGACAGGCTCGCCGCGCACGGGGGTGCGCCGGTGCGCGTGGCGGCCATGATCCGGGCCGGTCCTCAGCGCCACGCAGCTGACGCCCACCCCCAGGGCGAGCAGGCATCCGGCGGCAAGCTTGCCGGCAAGCGGGCCGGCCAGCCAGCTGCCACCCGCCGCCCCACCCCCTGCGCCGGCCGCGCCCCCGGCGCCGGCCGCACCCGAGGCGCTCAGCGTACCCGCCGTACCCGTGCCCGCCTGTGAGGCCGCGCCGGCGAGCAGGGAGGCCGCGAGCGGCCAGGGCGGGAACACCGGCGGCAGCGCCGCTGCGAGACCGCGCAGCGAGATCACGTAGGCGCGGCACGCCGGACACTCCTCACGATGCACGCGGGCGAGCCGGTAGCGGTCACCCCCGGGGTCGAGGATGCCGTACGCGTACCCCCGCATGAGCGAAGCCTGCTCGGCGCACCAGCGATCGTCACGGATCGTCGCGACGAGCGCGCCGACCTTGCGCGCGACGCCGGGGCGCTCGGCGCCCTGACCCTCCATCAGCTTGCGCAGCCGTGCCTCGCTCACGCCCATCCGTGCGGCGGCCTCGGCGCGCGTGAGCCCGTGCAGATAGCAGAGCGTCGCCGCCTGCAGCTCGCGGGCGCTGAGGCGACCGCGCAGGCCCTCGAACAGGTGGCGCAGCCTGATCCGGTCATCGAGCTCAGCGGCGAGATCGCGCTCCTCGGCGCCCTCGAGCTCGCCATCCCCGACCGCGCTCACGGCTCGCCCGCGGGCGCGCTGCTCCTCGATCGCGCGACGGAACGTGACGAGCACGAGCCAGCCGGCCGGATTCACGATCTCGTGGCCGTCGAGCACGGCCGCGTAGAGCCCCTGCCAGGCCTGGCCGTAACAGGCCTCGAGGTCGCTCCGGTCAAGTGTGACGCCGCTCGCCAGCAGGCGGCCGCGCACGCTCCCGAGGACACGCGTCCGCAGGCCCTCGAATTCGGCTCGCAGCAGGCGCTCAGCGCGGTAGCGGCGGAGGGTCAACGGGCTCACCAGCCCAAGGTTAGAGAATCCTGCGAGCTAGACGAATTCTGCTATCCGGGCAATCAGCCGAACGTCCATCCGGCGGCCCGCGGGCGAAACGCCACCCGCGGGCCTTAGCGTCGGTGAATGGGCATCTCCGCTGCGCTGACTACGGACGGGCGCCCGCGAGCGTGGCGCTGGAGGTCCGGGCACGGCGCGAAGGGAGCGGGCGCGAGACCTGCAACGGCTCGAGGGCCGGGACGTCCGCCGCCGAGAGGTGCGGCTTGAGGCGCCCCGCGCGGGACATGGCGAAGGCGACAGCGCCCAGGAGGGCCAACATCAGGGCTGCGTTGAGGATGGTGGCGAGTGCGACGGTCATGGTGTCTCCTTGAGTCGGGGTGTGGTCTGAGATCACCCTCGCGCGCGCGCCTGCGGGGCCCCTGTGCTGTCCCTGGGAGGTTGCTGAGAGGGCAGGCGCGCTTGCCAGCCGTCCGAGCGGCGCACTAGCGTGCAGCCTAGGAGATTGGAAAGCGGACCGGCATCAGAGCCAGGAGGAGCCGATGATCAGACTGCCTCGCCCCGAGCCGACCATCGCCAGCAGGCGCTCGCCGCGGCCCGCGCGCTTGCATCGGCTCGCCATCGCAGGATCGCTGATCGCCGCTCTGGGTGCTGCGGGTTGTGGAAGCAGCGGGCCGAAATCGACCAAGACAGCGGCCGTCCCCGCGATCACGAAGGCTCAACTCGTCGCGAAGGCCAACGCGATCTGCACGACAGGCAACGGGCCCATCCTCGCTGCGGCCGCGAAACTGGCCGGTCATCCAAGCCCCGCGCAGGTGGCCGCGGTCGTTCAGAACACGTACCTGCCCTCAATCGGTGCTCAGATCAGGGCGATCAACGCGCTGGGCGTTCCACCAGGCGAACAGGCCGAGATCACGAAACTGCTCGACCTGGCCCAAGCTGACCTCAACAAGCTCAGGAGCAACCCGGCACTAGTAAACACGGACGTGTTCGGGGACTTTGCGCGAGCTGCACATCCGTACGGGCTCACGGCCTGCGCCCCGACGAGCTAGCTGCCGGCTCAGCTCGCGTCGTAGCGCGCTATCTGCTCCAGGCTCACGCGGCGCATGTCGTGGCCGCTGCGCTGAGCACGGTGCCATTCGACGACGCGCTCGAGCGCGTCCTCCAGCCGCCACGCCGCGCGCCAGCCAAGGAGGCGCTCGGCATCGCCCGAGTCGAGCGCCAGGACACCTGCCTCGGGCGGGTTCGGCCCCGCGTCGAGCACCCAGCTGAGGGCTCCGTCCCAGAGCGCGGCGAGCCGCTCGACCACCCAGCTCACCGTCCGCACATCCCGCTCGGGCGGACCGAAGTTCCATGCACGCGCCGCCTCGCCCTGCCACAACGCCTCGGCGAGTTGCAGGTACCCGCTGACGGGGTTGAGCACGTGCTGCCAGGGTCGAACTGCCTGGGGATTGCGCACCCTGAGCGGCTCGCCGCTCTGGGTGGCGCGTACCGCGTCCGGGAGCAGCCTGTCCTCTCCCCAGTCGCCGCCCCCGATCACGTTGCCGGCGCGCGCGCTCGCAACGCGCGGAGAGTCCCTGTCGGCGAAGAACGATCTCCGGTAGGCCGACGTCACGAGCTCCGCACAGGCCTTCGAGCTCGAGTAGGGATCATCGCCGCCGAGCGGATCGCTCTCGACGAAGCGCTTGGACTCGACGCCGAGGTTCTCATAGCACTTGTCCGAGGTGACCACGACGACGGCGCGCACCTGCGCCTCAGCTCGGCGCACGGCCTCGAGCACGTTGACCGTGCCGATGACGTTCACCTCATAGGTCATCGCCGGGTCGCGCAGCGAGCGCCGCACCATCGGCTGCGCAGCGAGGTGAAACACGATCTCTGGGGCGCTCCTTCCCAATCCCGCGCGCACGGCCGCGGCGTCGCGCACGTCGGCGGCGCACTCCCGCATCCGCGCGCCCACCCGGGCCAGCTCGTAGAGCGATGGCCGCGTCGGCGGGCCGGGCGCGAGGCCGGTTACGTCGGCACCGAGCGCCTGCAGCCACAGCGACAGCCATGCCCCCTTGAAGCCGGTGTGGCCGGTGACGAGCACACGCCGCCCGGTCCAGAAGTCGGTATCGATCGCCACGGCCGAGAGGTATCTTCACGCAATCTCGCGCTCCCCCGCATCCACGCCGCCGGCCATCCCCCCGACCGCGGAGATCCTCGGCGTGCCGCTGGCGATCTCCGACTACGAGCGGGTGCTCGACTGGATGGAGGCGATGATCGCCTCCGGCTCACGCGGCTACATGACCGCGGCGGCGGTCAACCTCGTGATGTGCGCCGATGAGGATCCGCGGGCGCGGGCGGCGGTGCTCGGCGCGACGCTGGCCGTGCCCGACGGCCAGCCGCTCGTGTGGGCGCTGCGGGCGCTTGGGCACGCGCACGCCACGCGCGTCTATGGCCCGGACCTGATGGCGCACTTCTGTGCCCGCGCCGCGCGTTCGGGTACGCGGATGTACTTGTACGGAGGTCGCTCGCCGGAGGCGCTGCGACTGCTCGAAGAGCGCCTGCGCGAAAGGTTCGCGGGCCTTCAGATCGTGGGCGGCGTCTCGCCGCCATTCCGGGATCTGACCGCCGAGGAGGAGGCGCGCGTGATCGAAGAGATCGATTCCTCGGGCGCCGAGGTGGTATGGGTCGGCACCGGCCAGCCCAAGCAGGAGAAGTGGATGGCCGACATGCGAGGGCGGCTGTCGGCGCCGCTGCTGGTTGGCGTCGGCGCCGCATTCGACTTCCACGCCGGCCTGATCTCGCAGGCGCCGAGGTGGATGCAGCGCAGCGGCCTGGAGTGGACCTATCGGCTCTCTCGCGAGCCGCGACGCCTGTGGCGCCGCTACGCGCGGCGCAACCCGCGCTTCATCGCGGGGTTTCTGCGTCAGTACGCGCGCGAACGGCCGGATCGCCGCCGCTGAGCGCCCGGCCGCTGCCCGCGCTGCAGAGATCGGCCCCGGCCCCGCCACGACCGCCGGTAACCTCATGGCTTCGATGACCCCCCAGCAGAGCACCGCCGAGGTATCGGTCCTCGGCCTTGGCCGAGTCGGTCTGCCGCTGGCGCTGTCGTTCGCCGACCGTGGCCTACAGGTGGTGGGCATCGACAACGATCACGCGCGACTCGGAGCCGTGCGCGAAGGCCGCATGCCGTTCGGGGAGACGGGGGCACAGGAGCTGCTGGACCGCGTCCATGCGAGCGGGCGCCTCCTGCTCTCCCAGCGAGTCGCCGACGCGGCGCGCGCGCGGCACATCGTGATCACGCTCGGCACGCCCTCCTTCTCGCACATCGAGATCGACATGCGAGACATCCGCTCCGCGCTCGACGACCTCCTCGGCGTGCTTGCGCCGGGGCACTCGGTGATCCTGCGCTCGACCGTGGCCCCTGGGACGACCGACTTCGTCGCCGGCTATCTGGCAAAGCACCGTGGCTTTCAGGTCGGCGAGGACGTGTTCGTCGCCCACGCCCCGGAGCGGATCGCCGCCGGGCGCTTCTTGGCGGAGATCGACACGCTGCCCTGCATCATCGGCGGCGTGGGCGCACGCTCTGGGGAAGTGGTCGGCGAGCTGTTCGGCGCGTTCGGGGCGCCGATCGTGCAGACGACGCCGGTGCAGGCCGAGCTCGCAAAGATCTGGACGAACATCCTGCGCTACACGCATTTCGCACTCCCCAACCTGCTGATGATGGACTGTGAGCGCCTCGGAGCCAACGTGTTCGAGGTGATCGACCTGGTCAATCGCGACTATCCCCGCGGTGGGATCGCGCAGCCGGGGCTGACCGCCGGCACGTGCCTGCGCAAGGACTTCGCCTTCTCGGAGGAGCGCTCGGCCGCGCCCGGCATGCTGCTCGCCGTCTCGCGCGTGAACGAGTCCGTGCCGCTGTTTTTGCTCGAGGGGATCAAGCGCCGGCTCGGTGTGCTCGCGAATCGCAAGATCGCCGTCCTCGGCCTGGCCTTCAAGGCGGACACCGATGACGAGCGCGACTCGCTCGCACACAAGCTCATACGGCTGCTCGAGCGTGAGCTCGCCGACGTCGTCGTGCACGACCCGCTCGTATCCACTCCGACGGTGTCGCTCGAGGAGGCTCTCGACGGAGCCGACGCGGTTCTCGTGGCGACGAACCACACCGAGTTCCGCGACCCGCGGACCCTCGCCGAGATCGCCGAGCGGGCGGGCGCCGACAGCCTCGTCGTCGATCCCTGGAACTGCTGGGGGGCCGCACAGGTCTTCGCCTACGCCTCCGAGCTCTCCGCCCTTCGCGCCAGCGCATGAGCCGGGTGCTCGTCACGGGCGGCGCCGGCGCGATCGGCACTGCGGTCGTCAGGCGACTGCTGGCTGACCCCGCGTACGAGGTGCGTGTGTCCGACCAGCGACTGGCTCCGCAGTGGATGCGCGAGGGCTGCGAGGTGCACACCGGCGACCTGCGCCTGCCCCAGGAGGCGCAGGCTGCCACGAAGGGCTGCTCGCACGTCATCCACCTGGCGGCGATAGTGGGTGGGATCGCGAACTTCCACCGCCTGCCGCATACCTTGACGGAGGTCAACAACGCGCTCTACAACGCCGTCATCCGCGCCGCGCTGGAGCTCGATGTGGAGCGCTTCGTATACGTGTCCTCCTCGATGGTCTTCGAGCGGGCCGAGCTCTTCCCGACCCCGGAGGACTATCTGCCGCAGTGCCCCGTGCCGCTCTCGGCATACGGCTTCTCGAAGCTGACCGGCGAGGTCTACTGCCGGGCAGCCCACGACGAGCACGGCTTCCCCTACACGATCTGCCGTCCGTTCAACGCCTACGGACCGGGCGAGGTGCCCGACGACGAGCCCGGAATCGCACACGCCGTGCCGGACCTGATCCGAAAGGTGCTCGCCGGGCAGCGCCCGCTTGAGATCTTCGGCTCCGGCGAGCAGACCCGCACGCTCACGCACGTCGATGACATCGCCGACGGTCTCGTCACCGCAATGGGTTCGCCCGCGGGGCTGAACGAGGACTTCAACATCTCCGCCTCGAGCGAGCTGACCGTCGCCGAGATCGCGCGCATCGTCTGGGAGGCCTGTGAAAAGGACCCCGACGACTTCGCCCTCAAGCACCTGCCCAGCTTCGCCGTCGACGTTCAGCGGCGCTGGCCCTCGATCGAGAAGGCGCGCCGGCTGCTCGGCTGGGAGGCACGGATCGGCGTGCGGGAGGGGATCTCCGACACGGTCCGCTGGCTACGCGATCGCCAGGCTGCGGCGTAGCAGGCCTGGATTCGGCGCCGCCGCCGGCAGGCGGCGCGAGCGGCCGACCCATCGCAGCCGCTGTATAGGCTTCGCGCCCGTGAACGACCGCCCCTCAGCGCTGATCACCGGCATAACCGGCCAGGACGGCTCCTACCTCGCCGAGCTGCTGCTCGAGAAGGGCTACGACGTGCACGGCATGGTGCGCCGGGCCTCGACCGAGAAGTTCGACCGCATCGAGCACATCCGCGACAGAATCACCCTGCACCAGGGAGATCTGCTCGACCAGCGCTCGCTGGTGGACACCCTGCGGGCCGCACGGCCAAGCGAGATCTACAACCTCGCGGCGATGTCGTTCGTCGCCGTCTCATGGGTGCAGCCGACGCTCACCGCCGAGTTCTCCGGCGTCGGCGTGACGCGGATGCTCGAGGCGATGCGCGAAGTCTGCCCGGATGCTCGCTTCTACCAGGCGTCCTCGAGTGAGATGTTCGGGAAGGTGCTCGAGGTTCCCCAGACCGAGACGACTCCCTTTTACCCTCGTTCACCATATGGCGTGGCGAAGGCGTACGGTCATTTCATAACGGTTAATTATCGCGAGTCATACGATCTTCATGCTACGTTGGGGATACTTTTTAACCATGAGTGTGTATTAGAGTCAACCCCCCTGATCGTCAGGGAGTCGGGGCAGATCTCGATTCGGACACCGGCCGACCTAGTGTCGCTCGTGCGGAAGGGTCCGAGCGCACAGACGTTCACACCGCGGAACCTGCTCGAGGTTTGGGACGGGGCGGGATGGACGAACGTGCTCGCCGTCACGGCCACACGCCGTCGCGCCACCGATCCGGACCACCAGCCGATCAGCGTCGAGACCCGCGGGGGAGTAGTCACAGTCACCGCCCACCACAAGATGCTCGACACCGACCGGGAGCCCATCCGAGCGAGGGACGTGAAGCATGGGGACGACCTCGCAATCGCCGCGTCGATGCCCGAAGCTCCGGCGTGGACGGCCGTGACTCCCGAGCTGGCTGAGCTTCTGGGCTTGCTCACGGCAGATGGTTATGTGGCTCGCGATGGAGCAACCGCCAGGTTCACTAACAATGACTTCATGTTGCGTTGCCGCGCCATGGAGTTGTGGTCGCGAGTATTTCTCGGCTTCTCGCGCGAGGCGGCCGGGACGTCGGGGTTCAACCCCGACGCGTCTGTACACCGTGTGGACTTCTCGGGCGCTCGGACCATCGGACCTTGGCTTCGCGAGCAGCTATATACACCCACCGCCCACAAGCAGGTTCCGCCGACGGTGCTGAATGCCGACTGTGAGACTCAGCGTTACTTCCTGAACGGCTATTACGCTGGGGACGGGCTCAAGAAGGGGAACGGAGACTCGATCAAGACCAACAGTCCCGTGCTCGCTCAGGGGTTGTGCTACCTCTACTTCCTTCAAGGCCAGTCGGCGTCTGTATACGTTGAGCAGCGCGCCGGGCGCTCCTATTACCAGCTGAACCTCCGCTCGGCCGTGACCGTCGGCGGCAAGGGCAGGCACCTAGTGCGCAGCCCGTCGGAGGTACGGCGGGTTGTCGACGCGAGCGTGGCCGACGATGCGTGGTTGTTTGACCTGGAGACCGAGAGCGGCATATTCTGCGCAGGGGTCGGACGCCTGATCATCTCCAACTCTCCCCGCCGCGGCCTCGAGTTCGTCACCCGCAAGATCACCTGGCACGCGGCGGCGATCAAGCACGGCTTGGCCAAGGAGCTGCGGCTCGGCAACCTGGACGCCGAACGCGACTGGGGCTACGCGAAGGACTACGTCGAAGCGATGTGGCTGATGCTGCAGCGCGACACGGCCGAGGACTACGTGATCGCGACGGGCCAGGCGCACTCGGTGCGAAATTGTTGCGAGGTCGCGTTCGACGAGGCCGGCCTTGGAAGCTATGAGCAGTACGTGACGATCGATCCGGCTTTCGTGCGGCCCGCTGAGGTGGACCACCTGATCGGGAGCCCGGCCAAGGCCGGCAGGGACCTCGGCTGGAAGCCGAGCACTAGCTTCGAGGAGCTGATCCGGCTGATGACCCGCTCAGACCTCGAGCAGCTCGCGTCGCGATAGGTGCGATGAGCGTTCCGCTGTTCGACGCCGCCACGCCGCGGGCCGGCCTGCGCGAGGAGCTGCATGCGGCGATCGACAGGGTTCTCGAGACCGAACGCTTCATCCTCGGGCCCGAAGTTGCCGGTTTCGAGCGGGAGCTCGCCCACTACTGCGCCACCGGTTACGCGGTCGGCGTCGCCAACGGCACCGACGCGATCACGATCGCTCTGCGGGCGATGGGGGTCGGGCCAGGCGACGAGGTCGTCGTGCCGTCGTTCACCTTCTACGCATCTGTAGAGGCGATCGTCCACACGGGAGCGACGCCCGTCTTCTGCGACATCGAGGCGGACACGTACTGCGCCACCGCCGACACCGTCCACGCTGCGCTCACGCCGCGCGCGAAGGCGGTCATCGCCGTGCACCTGTTCGGCAACGTCGCGCCCGTCCCAGAGATCGAGGCGCTGGGCGTTCCCGTGCTCGAGGACGCCGCGCAGGCATTGGGCTCGGAGTCGGCGTTCGGGCGCCCCGGCTCGCTCGGCATGGCAGCGACCGTCTCCTTCTACCCGTCCAAGAACCTTCCCGCTTTCGGCGACGCCGGCGCGATCCTCACCTCCGAGGAGTCGATCGCCGAGCAGGCGCGAATCCTGCGCTTCCACGGCTCACGGGACAAGGTCGACTACGAGCAGGTCGGTTACAACTCGCGCCTGGACGAGCTCCAGGCCGCGATCCTGCGAGTACAGCTGCCGTACCTGCAGCGGTGGGCCGACGGCCGCCGGCAGGCGGCGCGCCACTACGAGGAGGCCGGCCTCGGCGAGCTGGTGGGGCTGCCGCAGCCCGTACCCGGAGCCTCACCTGCCTGGCACCTCTACGTCGTCAGCCACCCGGACGTCGAGCGGCTGGAACACGCGCTGGCCGACGTCGGGATCGGCTGCAAGGCGTACTACCGAACTCCCGTGCACCGCCAGGCGCCGATGCGCGAGTGGGGCGCCGGGGTGCGGCTGCCAGCGACCGAGCATGCGGCGCGTACCCACCTCGCGATCCCGATGAGCCCGGTGCTCACGCGGGCGCAGGCGGATGAGGTTGCGGCGGCCGCGCGCGCCGTGGCCGGCTAGCGCCAGCGTCCGAGCAGATCCTCATCCGGCACCTGGCGAACGACGCGCGCCGGCACGCCCATCACGACGGCGCGCGCGGGCACATCGTCGACGACCACAGCACCCGCGGCGACGTATGCCTCGACGCCGATCTCGACCCCGGGGGCGAGCACCGCGCCTGCACCGATGCGGCAGGCGTGTCGGAGGACCGGGCCTGCCACCGGGGTGTCGGGGCCGTGGCGCGACATCGTGTTGTCGTTGGTCGTGGTCACGCCCGGTCCGATGAACACGTCATCCTCCACCAGCGTGAAGGCGGTGAGATAGACGCCGGTCTGCACCCGGGCGCGCGCTCCAAGCTCGACGTCATTGTCAACAACGCTGCCTCGGCCGACGACCGATCCGGCACCGATCCAGCTGCGCTCGCGCACGAAGGACTGGTCTCCGATGATCGTGTCCGGGCCGACGCTCGTTCCCGCGAAGACGACGGCGCCCGCACCCACCTTCACCCCTTCTGCAAGCTCCAGCACGCCGACCTCACCGTGGGCTCGCGAGCGCGGCGCGAGTCGCGGGTGCTTGCCGATGACGGCGTGGTCTTCGATCACGCAGCCGTCGCCGATGATCGTGCGGGCGTGCACGACGACGTAGGCACCGAAGGAGACGCCCTCCCCCAGCCGCACCCCATCGCCAACGATCAGCCCCGGGGCGCTCCCGTCGGGTCTCACAGCCGTACGACGCTGGCGCTGTTCGAGCTTCGCGTTACCCCCCGCAGATCCACCACCAGGCGAGCGCGCCTGGCGAGCAGATCGTAGTCGACGTCGGGATGGGCGGTCACGATCAGCGCGAGGTCTGCGTCGGCGAGCGCCTGCTCGAGCGCGACACTTGCGAGCCCGAAGTCGGCGAGCGCTGGAACGTGGGAATCGTGGTATCGGATCTCGGCGCCGAGCTCGCGGAGCAGGGAGATGATCTTCAGCGCCGGCGACTCGCGCACGTCGCCGACGCCCGGCTTGTAGCTCACTCCGAGCACGGCTATGCGCGAACCTTTGACGGGAAGACCCGCGTCATTGAGGGTCCGCTGGACCTTCGCCACGCAGTGGTAGGGCATCTGTTGGTTGATCTTGCCGGCGAGCTCTATGAACTCAGTCGCCATGTCGAACTCCCGCGCACGCCAGCTGAGGTAGAACGGGTCGACGGGCAGGCAGTGACCGCCCATCCCCGGGCCGGGCTCGAAGCGCATGAACCCGTAGGGCTTCGTCGCCGCCGCCTCGACGACCTCCCAGACATCGATCCCCATGCGATCGGTCAACATCGCGAGCTCGTTGACGAGCGCGATGTTCACCGAGCGGAAGATGTTCTCCAGCAGCTTCGTCAACTCCGCGGCCTCGGGGCTCGACACGCGCACGATCTGATCGCACACGAGCGCGTAGAGCTCTTCGGCGCGCTCGGCGCTGGCCTCGGTCAGCCCGCCGATCACCTTCGGCGTGTTGCGCAGCGTGAAGTCGGTCCTGCCGGGATCGACCCGCTCGGGCGAGAAGGCCAGGTGAAAATCCCTGCCCGCGGCGAGCCCGGACTCCTCGAGCAGCGGCGCAACGTGCTCGCGAGTCGTACCGGGATAGCTGGTGGACTCGAGGACGACCAGCTGATCGCGCTGCAGCACCTCGGCGAGAGCGCGCGTGGCGTCGATCAGGGGCCCGAGATCCGGCTCGCGGTTGGGCGTCAGAGGAGTCGGCACGCAGATCAGCACGGCATCCGCCCGCCGCAGCGGCGCGTAGCGCGTCGAGGCCTCGATGCGCCCGCCCACGTCCGCCAGTGTCTCGGACGGAACGTCCTCGACATAGGACTCGCCTGCGGCGATGGCGTCGATCTTGCGCGCGTCGAGATCGACCGCAACCACGTCGCAACCCTCACGCGCGAACGCCACCGCGAGCGGCAGACCGACGTAGCCCAACCCGATTACACCGACGGTTGCCATTCAGGCGGCCAGTCTAAGGGCTGCCTTGGACAGGGCGGGCAACAGCCTGCAGCGAGCGCAGGTCGGCCTGCACCATCCGCTCGACGAGGTCCTCGAAACCGAGGAGCGGCTCCCAGCCCAGCCGCGCGCGCGCCTTGCCGGGATCGCCAACGCTGGCTATCGCCTCCGGCGGGCGCACCAACGCAGGATCCACCCGTACGTAGCGCTCGTAATCGAGGTCCACGCAGGCGAACGCCGTCCGCGCGAAGTCGGCCACCGTGTGCGCCACGCCGCTTGCGAGCACGTAATCCTCGGGCTGCTCCTGCTGGAGCATCAACCACGCGCCGCGCATGATGTCGCCGGCGAACGACCAGTCGCGGACGGCCGCGACAGAGCCCAGCGTGAGCTCGTCCTGCAGGCCCAGCGCGATCGCCGCCGCGGCCCGTGAGATGCGACGCGTCACGAACCGCTCTGGCCTGCGCTCGGACTCGTGGTTGTAGACGATGCCGGAGCTCGCATGGAGCCCTTCGCTCGCGCGCATCACGCCCACGAGCTCATGCGCTGCGAGCTTCGCGATCGCGTAGGGCGTGACCGGGCGGCAGCGCGTGCTCTCGCGTTGGGGGCTCTCGTCGGTATCGCCGAAGATCGCTCCGGACGCTGCCACGAAGACGCGCGCCCGGGGATCGATCTCGCGCACCGCCTGCAGGATCGCCGCGGCGGAGCCGGCGATCGCGCTCAACGTCTCCCCGGGTCGCTCCCACGAGTCCGGAATGAAGGACGGCGCGGCGAGATGGTAGATCTCCTGGGGTCGCACCTCTTCAATGGCGCTGCGCAGGCTCTTGGGCTCGAGCAGCTCGCCCCCGATCAGCCCGATTCGCTCGCGCAGATGCTCAGAGCAGCCGAGCGGGCGCGTGGGTCCGCCGCGCACCAGCCCGGTGACGACGTATCCCTGCCCCAGCAGCAGCTCGGCCAGAAATGAGCCGTCCTGGCCTGTGATGCCGGTGATCAGGGCGCTCGACGCGATGCTCACGGCGAGAGCTTATGTCCTCTCATCCCCTCGTCTGGCGGGCGCCGCGCTCACCATACGCGCGCCTCAACCCCTCCGCGACGACCTCGGGGGCGCAGACGGCTCGCACTCGCTCGCGGTTGCGGCGCCCGCCGGCGCGATCTCCGGCAAGGCGGGCGATCGCCGCCGCCAGAGCCTGGGCGTCGCCCGGCGCCACCAAAGCGTCAGCCTCGATGAGCTCCGGGAGCGCGCCGACGCGGCTCGCGGCCACGGGCAGCCCCGCCGCCATCGCCTCGGCCACCGCCAGGCCGAAGGTCTCCGCCGAGCGCGAAGGCGCCAGGGCGATCGATGCCCCCGCGCGCAGCTCCTCCAGGGTGCGCTCGCCTACGCGACCGGCGAAGCGCACATCGGCGCCGGCAGCGCGCTCGCGCAGTGCGGCGAGCTCCGGTCCGTCTCCCGCCACGACAAGCGGCATGCCCGCGATCCGGCAGGCGTCGATCGCGACGTCGACCCCCTTCTCAACCGCCAGACGTGAGACGACGAGGGCGTAGGCGCCAGACGTCTCACGCGATCGGCCGGCTCCCGGTGCGTTGACGCGCTCGCGCAGCGGCGGTGGGAGTACTTCCACGCGCTCCCATGGCAGGGGCGCGCCGAGCGCGCGCAGCCGCTCGCGGGCGAATCTGCTCGGGAGGAGCACTGCATCGGCCTGCTCCACCAGCCGCTGCTGCCACAGCGCGAGCGAAGCGCCGTACGCGACCGACTCCGGGAGGCTGCCGCGGCAGTTGAGTCGCACGCCCGGCAGCGTGTTGCGTCCGTGGCAGCGCGTGCAGTCCTCGCCGCGCGTGAAGCACACGCCGATCGCGCAAACGAGGCGATACTGATGCAGGTGCAGCACCACTCGCGCACCGGCGGCTCGCGCGGCAGCCAGCGCCCGCCAGCCGAAGGCGGGATTGAGGTTGTGCGCGTGAACGACGCGCGCTCCACCCAGCCGAACCGCCCGCGCCACGTCCTGGGACCGCAGCCCTCCCCGCAGCAATCCCAGCGCGGCACTGCCGGCGCCGTGCTCCGCCGAGTCGCGCGCGAGCAACTCGGCCGGCTCTCCCAGGTGCTCGCGAACGAGCCACATCAGATCCTCCACGACCCGCTCCTCGCCACCCGTCGTGCGGTAGCGGTTGTGGAGAAACAGGACCATGGCGCAGCCAGAGCCTATTCCGGGCCGCGACCGTCCAATGGCCGGGTAGCGCCGCAAACCTAGACTGTGCCGAGAATGGCCCGCCCGCCTGCATCGATCGTGATCCCGACGCGCGCGCGTCTCTCCTACCTGGAGGTGGCGCTCGCGTCGCTCGCTCCGCAGGCCCGGGCTGCCGGAGCGGAGATCCTCGTGATCGACGATGACGGGCCCTCGCCGTCTGCACGCGAGCTCGCCGAGCGCTTCGGCGCACGCTACGAGCCACACCCGGCGCAGCTCGGCCTGAACGTGGCGCGCAACACCGGCGTTGAGCGCTCCGGTGGCGAGCTCGTGGTGTTCGTCGACGACGACATCGCGGCGAGCGATCGCTGGCTCGCCGCGCTGCTCGAGGCTGCGCGCGCGCATCCCGAGGTGGACGTGTTCACGGGACCGATCCGCCCCCGCCTTGAGCCCGGCCGCCCGCGATCGTGCGGCCGCGAGGCGTCACCGATCACGACGCTCGAGCTCGGCACGCAGGACACCGACGCCCGTTACGCATGGGGCGCCAACATGGCCGTACGCCGCAGTGCGCTGGAGCGCGTGGGGCCGTTCGACGTCACGCTCGAGCACGGCGGCGACGAGCAGGAGTGGCAGGACCGCTTGCGGGAGCAGACCCCAGGGGCACGGATCGTCTATGTGGCAAATGCGGCCGTCGAGCACCGCCGTGCAGGCCGCGACGCGCGCCTGATCTCGCTCTCCCGCGCCGCGCACGCCCGCGGGGGCGCGAGTCGCCGCTTCGACGAACGCTGCGGCGAGGCCCCCTCGCTCGCGCGCGAGCTGCTCACGCTCGGCGGCTGCGTCGGACACGTCCTACGCCGCCGCTGCCCCGCCGGCTTGACGATGGTCGCCCACAGCGCCGGCCGTCTGCGCCAAGGACTGGCGGCGCGCGGGAGCACGCCTCCGGCGCCCGCGGCCGGCGAGGACTTCCTCTCGGGCACCAGCGGCACCGTGGGCGGACTCGACGCCATCCGGCGTCGCCTGCGCGACGGGGCAGCGGACACGTGGGAGCTGGCGAGCGGGAGACGCCTGTCGCTCGGCCACGCCGCAGGGCGCGAGCCGCCACGGCGAGCCGTGCTCGCGATCGGCGTGCAGCGCGCTGAGCATCATGAGCTCTCGCGCCAGATCAGCGCCGAGCTTCTGAGCTCCCGCCACAACGTGGCCATGCACTGGCGGGCGCCCCGAGGAAGGGGCAAGTTCGAGAACCTGAACCTGCTGCTCGCCGAGCACCCCGCCGATGATTGCGACTGGCTGCTCGTGGTGGACGACGACGTCGAGCTGCCGCGCGGATTTCTCGATCGCTTCCTGTTCCTGTGCGAGCGCTTCTCGCTGCAGCTGGCACAGCCGGCGCATCGCCTGGACTCTCACGCCGCCTGGCCCCTCACACGGCGGCACCCGCGCAGCGTTGTGCGCGAGACCCGCTTCGTCGAGATCGGCCCCGTGACGGCGTTCGCCCGCGTCACCTTTCCCGTGCTGCTGCCGTTCCCCGAGCTGCGGATGGGATGGGGCCTCGACGCCCACTGGGCGGCGCTCGCAGCCGAGCACGGCTGGCGCTGCGGGGTCGTCGACGCCGTCGCGATCCGGCACCGCGCGGCGCCGGCCGCCGACGCCTATCCGCGGGAGGCGGCCGTCGCCGAGGGGCGTGCCTTCCTGGCCAACCGTCCGTACCTTACGGCGACCGAGGCGCAGCGGACCCTGACGACGCATCGTCGCTGGTGAGCGACGCAGGCCCAAAGGTGCTGATCGTGGCCGAGTTCTACCCCAGCCGTCGCGATCCGGTCCTGGGAATCTGGGCACATCGCCAGGCGCTCGCGGCGCGTGACGCCGGCGCGCAGGTGCACGTGCTCGCGCTACATCGCCTGATCCCGCCGCGCTCTTCGCTGGCGGCGGGACCGAGGACTGCGGCTGGCGTGTTCGTGAGCATGTTGCGCGAACAGCGCACGCAGTTGCGCGACGGCCTCCCGATCGCCTACCTCCCCTACGTCTCGCCTGCCCGCGAGCGCTCCTACGCGGGCTGGGGAGCGTGGGCGGCGCCAGCCGTCGCCTACGGTCTGCGCCGGCTGCGGCGTTCGTTCCCGTTCGAGCTGATCCACGCCCACAACGCGGTTCCGGCTGGCGACGCGGTGCGCCTGGCCCGCCCGTCCGTGCCGCTGGTCGTCTCCGTCCACGGCGGCGACGTGCTCTACACCGCGATACGCAGCGAGGCCGGCGCGAAGGCCGTCGCCCGCGGCCTGGCCGCGGCCCGCCTGGTGCTCGCCAACAGCCAGGGGATCGCGGAGCTCGCGCGAAACCACGGCGCGGGCGAGACGCGCGTCGTGCACCTGGGCGCCGACCTCCCCGCTGCCGCTCGCCCGCCCCGCGGTGAGGGGATCCCTACGATCGTGACGGTCGGACACCTGATTGCCCGCAAGCGCCACGCCGACGTGGTACGGGCGCTCGCCGTGCTCGGGCAGAAGCATCCGACGCTCCGCTACGCGATCATCGGCGAAGGGCCCGAGCGCGTCGCGCTCGAAGGCCTTTCAGCGCGCCTCGGCGTCGCCGGCCGCGTCGAGTTTCACGGCCAGCTCGCGCCCGACCGCGCCGTCGCGCTGGCCCGGCGCGGCACTCTGTTCGTGATGCCCTCGACCGAGGAGGCCTTCGGCGTCGCCTACGTGGAGGCGATGGCGGGCGGAGTCCCAGCGATCGGGTGCCGTGGCGAGCCCGGTCCCGAGGAGATCGCGGCCGCTGGCGACGGACTGGTGCTGGTGCCGCCGGGCGACGTGGAGCGGCTGACGCAGCGCATCGACGAGCTGCTGTGCGACTCGCAGCGGCTGCGCGAGGCGGGACAGCGTGCACGCGCGACCGTGGCCGCCCATTTCACGTGGCAGCGCTGCGGAGTAGAGACGGTCGCTGCCTACGAGCACGCGCTCAGGTGAAGCCCATCCTCTTCGCCACCGGCCACGCCCCTGCCTACCGAGCGGGAGCGTTTGCGCTCCTGCACGAACGCGAGGACGTCGAGTTCGCGCTGTTCGGCGGCCGCTCCAAGCATGGGGGAGGCAACTTGGAAGACGAGCTGCCCTTCCCCCACCGCCACCCGTCCGGGCGCGAGCTGGCGGCGCTCGCCGCGAGTGGACGCTACCGCGCGGTCGTGTGTCCCACGGGCGGTCGCGTTGCGCCGCTCGCAAGCTGGGCGGGCGCGCGCCGGGCGCGCGTGCCCTTGATCCTGTGGGCGTCGCTCTGGGCCCATCCGCGCAGCCCGGCCCACGCGCTCAGCTACTTGCCCCTGCGGCGGCTCTATCGCTCCGCCGATGCGATCGTCACCTATGGTCCGCATGTCAGCGATTACGTCCGCGCTCGCGGCGCTCGCAACGTGCACGTCGCGCCGCAATCGGTCGACAACGACTTCTGGAGCTCCCCGGACGTGCTCCCCCCTGGCGATCCCACGTGGCCCTCGAGTGCCACCACGAGATTCCTGTTCGTGGGCCGCCCCGCCAGGGAGAAGGGGCTCGAGGTGCTGCTCGCCTCCTGGCGAGCGTGCTCGCTGGAGCGCTCGCAGGCGGCGCTCGTGCTCGCCGGTGTCGGCTCGAACCCACCGGCGTGGACCAGGGCCGCGATCGGAGTCGGAGACACCGCGAACGGGGTCCACTTCATGGACGCCATGCCCGCGCACGCGCTGCGCGACGTTTACGCCGCGTCTGACGTGCTGGTGCTGCCCTCGATTCCGACCCGCACCTTCCGCGAGCCTTGGGGGTTAGTGGTGAACGAGGCGATGAACCGAAGGCTGCCCGTGATCGCCTCCGACGCCGTCGGGGCCGCCGCTGGAGGGCTCGTGCAGAACAGACGAAACGGATTGGTCGTGGCGGCCGGAGACGCCGCCGCGCTCGCACAGGCGATCGGCGAGCTTTCGCGAGAGCCCGCCTTGCGCGCCCGCCTCGGCCACGCCGGGGCGCAGGACGTGATCGCCTACAGCCACGAAGCCTGGGCGGAAGGCTTCTCGCGGGCGCTTGCGAGCGTCGGCGCATCCAGGGCGGCTTAGGGTCTCGGTTCCGGCGAGGAGCCTTGGTAGCGTTGCGGAGCTTGAAACGGATCTCGGCCACTCTCCCACGCCTGTTGGCGTTGGCGCTGGTGCTGGCGGCGGGGATCGCCCCGCCCGCCACCGCGAGCGTCGGCGAAACGATCATCCAGCGTTGCACCCACGGGCAGTCGCTCAGTGGGTTCAGTCAACAGGCCTACAGCGAAGCGCTCAAAGACCTGACCGCCGACGCGCGCGAGTACACCGAATGCGGATCGCTGATCCGCCAGGCGCAGCTCGCTGCGGCCAGCGGCCGCGGGGGCGGCCCCGCAGCGGCCGCACCGATCGCCCCGACCGCCTCCGAGCAGCGGGCGATCGCACGCGCGACGCATGCCGGCCCGATTCCGATCCGCGTCGGCGGCTCGCTCGTTCACCCCGGCGTCATCCACGCCGACATCGCCTCCGCGTTCAGCTCGCTGCCCGCGCCGCTGCTGGCCATGGTGATCTTTCTGATCGCGTGCCTGCTGCTCGTCGCAGGCGGGACCGTGCGAAACCACATCCGTGCCCGTCGCAGCCACTGAGCCCGCGCCGGCGCTGGGCGCGCTTCGGCCGCTGGCGCAGCCCGACAGACGGCGCCCCTCGGCGCCCCCGCCGCGGCGTGCCAGCGGCGAGGAGCAGGCGCTGCAGTGGGGCCTGACGCTCGCTACAGCGGCAGTCATCTGCTTGATCACCTTCTACGCGAAGGGGGGCCTGAGCCTCGAAACGATGACGGTGACCGAGATGGTGCTGACCCTCGCCGCCGGCCTCGCGATCGCCGCCGCGATCCTCCTCGCGCCGGCCGGGCTTCGCGCATATGGCGCGTGGAGCGTTGGCCTGCTGCTCGCGTTCGCGGCTCTCACGGCGCTCTCGGTGGTCTGGTCGGTGCAGCCTGATGAAAGCTGGCAGGACGCCGGCAGGATGTTCGCCTACTGCGCGGTCTTCGCTTTGGCCGTGACGCTCGCGCGGCTCGCCCCGGGACGCTGGAGCGCGGTCATCGGCGGGGTGACCCTGGCGGCGCTCCTCGTGTGCGGATATGCGCTGGTGACGGAGATCTTCCCGGGCGAGCTCGTGCCGGCGAGCCACTACGTGCGCCTGGACCAGCCGTATGGCTACTGGAACGCGATCGGCCTCTCGGCCGCGATCGGAGCGATCTGCTGCATGTGGCTCGGCGCCCGGCGCACCGGACATGCGCTCCTGAACGCGCTGGCGTATCCCGCGATGGGTCTGCTGCTGCTGACGCTGCTGCTCGCCTACTCACGCGGCGCCCTGGCCGCCCTGGCGCTCGGCGTGGCGCTCTGGTTCTGCCTCGTCCCACTACGCCTGCGGGGAGCGTCCGTGCTCATCCTCGGCGCGCTCGGCGCCGGGGCCGTCGCGGCGTGGGACTTCTCCACTCACGCGCTCAGCGCCGAAGGCGTCGCGCTCGGCGCGCGCGCCACGGCTGGACACCAGCTCGGGGCCCTCATCGTGGTGATGATCGTGCTGCTCGCGCTTGCCGGGCTCACGATCGGCTTCCTCACCGCCCGGCGCGCTCCCTCGCAGCGGACGCGACGCCGCGCCGGGGCGCTGCTGCTCGCGCTGCTCGCGCTCGGCGTGCTCGCCCTCGCCGGGGCGCTCGCGCACAGCCACCGCGGGTTCACCGGAAGCATCTCGCACGCGGTCGATTCGCTGACGAACCCGAACGCGAAACCTCCGTCGAACACCGCGGACCGCCTGACCGCGGTTGCCAGCGTTCGCGCGCGCTACTGGAAGGAGGCCATCCAGGTGTTCGAAGCGCACCCGGGTCTGGGCGCCGGAGGGCTCGGCTACCACACTGCGCGTCTGCGCTACCGAACCGTCACGATCGACGTTCATCACGCTCACGGCTTCATCGTCCAGACGCTCGCCGACCTCGGCCTGGTGGGCCTGCTCACCGCGCTCGCACTGCTCGCTTGCTGGATGGCGGCAGCCGGTCGGGCGACCCACCCGTTGAATCGGCAGTGGACAGGCTGGCGCGAGCTGCGCGCGCGCAGGATCCCGCGTTGGCGCCGCGTCTCGCGCCCGTACACGGCCGAGCGGGTCGCCTTGCTCACGATGCTGTGCATGGTCGTTGCATTCGGCGCGCACTCCTTCGTCGACTGGACCTGGTACGTGCCCGGCAACGCGTGCGTCGCCCTGCTGTTCGCCGGGTGGCTCGCCGGCCGCGGTCCGCTGAGCCGCGCCGCCGCCCGGCGCGGAGCCAGCGCCGAGGAGGGCGAGGACGCCCGATCGTCCAGCGGCGCCTGGACGCCGCCGCGCCGGCTTCCGTCGCCGCGCGAACTCGGCCGCACGCGCGTCGCCGTCGCCGTTGCGGTGATCGCTGCCGTGTTGCTCGCCGCCTGGTCGCAGTGGCAGCCGCAGCGCTCTGAAGACGCCCGTCAGCAAGCGCTCGCGCTCCTCGCCAGCAACCGCCCTGCAGCGCTTGAGGCGGCGCAGCGCGCGGTCGATCGCGACCCACTCTCCGTACAGGCGCTGTTTGCGCTGTCGGCGGTCCAGCAGGCCAGCGGCGAGCCCGCGCTCGCGCGAGCGTCGCTCCAGCGAGCCGTGCGCCTGCAGCCGTCGAACCCCGAACCGTGGCTGGATCTGGGCCTCCACGAACTGTCGAGCGACCCGCGCGCGGCGCTCGGCGATCTCGAAGCCGGGATCTACCTCGACCCGCAGTCGATCTCACCGGAACTGATCACCGGACCGCGCGCCTCGAGCAGGTCGATCGAAATCCAGAACGCCTACATCGAGGCGCTGCGCGCGTCCTCCCCGCCGCCGGGGCTCGTCAAAAGCGGGAGCGGATTGCCCGCGCAAGCAGGAGGCGTCGCGCCCCTGCGAGCCCGCCGGCGCCGTGCACCTCGACCTCTTGGAAGCGAAAGTCTTCGAGCAGCTCCTTGAGGGTCGCGCGGCTGTAGAAGCGCAGGTGATCCCCCCTTGGGTCGAACCGAGCTGCGAAGGCACGCGTAGACAACGCGAGCGACAGGATCGTGAGGCGCCCATGAGCGGGCGTGCTCAGCAGCAGGCGCCCGCCCGGGCGCAGAACCCGTCTGACCTCCGACAGCCACGCCGCCGTATCGGCGACATGCTCGATCACCTCGCCGGCCCACGCGACGTCGAAGCTCGCATCGGCCAGCTCCCACCCTCTTTTTGAGCTCACCAGGCGCACGTCAAGCTCGGGGTGACGCTCGCGCGCGCGGCGCAGCGGCTCCTGTGCGACATCGATGCCCACGACGCTCGCTCCGGCTCGCGCCAGCCCCACCGCGAACCGGCCCTCGCCGCAGCCCACGTCGAGCACCCGCTCGCCGGGGCCCACGTTCTCGTTCAGGAAGCGGCCGCGCAGGGCGAAGTCAGACGGCTCGAGACCCGGCGGAATCCCGTGCCAGCGGGCGTCGTGGTCGGCGAGCAGGGGCATTGCCATAGGCTAGAGCGCTCGCGGGAAGCCGCCGTGAAAGCGCTTGAAGTGACAGGTCGAAGAAGCCAGCTGCGTGCAGAGATACTGTCATCCCTACCCAATGCCGGTCATAGCGATTATGTTGGCGGGGCCGTGATTATGGGCGAGGAGCTGAAGGGGACGAACAAGAGGTGAGAGTCGCGTTCGACGGCCGGCCTGTCTCCGATCCGAATGGCGTCGGGCGCTACACGCGTTGCCTATTGAAAGCGCTCCGCGAGACCGGCGCGGAAAGCGACGAGATCCTCGAGACGCATCGCCCCTCGACGACCCTGCGGGCGCACAAGCCCGACCTCCTGCACTCGCCTTGGATCGCGGGCGCGGTGCTGCATCCGCCTTGCCCAATGGTGGTCACGATCCATGACCTGGCGCCGCTGAAGCGCCGCAGCGAGCACCTGCGTTCGGGGCTGCGCCTTCGCCTGCGCCATCTCGCGGTGCAGCGGGCGGTAAGTGTGATCGTTCCAACTGAGGTGGTGGCCTCCGACGCCGTGACCCACCTGCGCGTCGAGCGCGAGCGGGTGCGCGTGATCCCCGAGGCGGCGGACGCGGCGATGTACCCGCGCGCGCCCGAGGAGATCGCGGCCGTCCGGGCCCACTTTCGCCTGCCCGAGCGCTACCTGGTGTGGGTCGGCGGCCTGCAGCACCCAGACCCGGGCAAGCACGTGGACAAGCTCGCCGCCACGCCGCGCGAGCTGCCGCTGGTGCTCGTCGGCCCCACCCGTCCCTGGGCGCACGAGCTCCCGGACGTGATCCTCACCGGCCAGGTGACCGACGAGCAGCTGGCGGCGATATACAGCGGCGCCGACGCCCTCGTGCTGCCCTCAGAGCACGAGGGCTTCGGGCTGCCCGCCGTCGAGGCTCTCGCCTGCGGCACGCCGGTCGTCGCCTGCGAGGTTCCGGCGCTGCGCGAGGTGTTGGGCGACCGCGCGACGTTCGTGGACTGCGGTGACATGCAGGCGCTGGTCGCGGCGGCACAGAGCGCCACGCGGCCGGCGCCGCCGCCGCTGCCGTGGACGTGGCAGGACGCCGCACACGCGACATGGGGCGAGTATCAGCGCGCGATCACCGCCGCCGATCAGCCGCGGCCGAGCGCCCGTTCCGTTCGTGCTCGCCGCGCGGGAGCGGGTGGCGTCGACCGCCTCGAGCCTCAGTAGGCGCCGCGCCGCGAGATCACGGCCGGGATCGTCTTCAGCAGGATCGTCAGATCGAGCGCCAGCGACCAGCGCTCGAGGTAGATGAAGTCGAGATGCACGAGATCGTCGAAGTCGAGCTCCGATCGCCCTGAGACCTGCCACAGGCCGGTGATGCCCGGCAGCACGAGATAGCGCTTACGGTGCCAGTCCTCGAGCATCTCGTAGTCGCGCTCGGGAAGCGGCCGCGGCCCGACCAGCGACATCTCACCGCGGAGCACGTTGACGAGCTGTGGCAGCTCGTCGAGCGAGAAGCGTCGCAGCGCACGTCCGACACGCGTCAGGCGCGGGTCCTCGCGGATCTTGAACAGCGCCCCCGAGGCCTCGTTGAACTCTTCGAGGTCCGCCTGATGCTCCTCGGCGTTGGTGTGCATCGTGCGGAACTTCAGGCAGGCGAACGGCTGCTGGCCGATGCCGCGGCGGGTCGAGCGGTAGAACGTGGGCCCGCGCGAGGAGAGGCGCACGGCGAGCATGATCGTCAGCAGCACCGGGCTCAAGAGGATCAGGAGGATGGTCGCCCCGACGATGTCGAAGGTGCGCTTGAGCGCGAAGTCCACGCCCTCGAACACCGGCGGCCCGAGCTCGAACAGCGGCACCGACTGCCCGGGTACGAACTCGGCGCGGTGGATCAGGATCTCCATCGTCGAGGGCGCGAGCCGCACGCGCACGCCGCGCTGGTGGCAACGATCGACCAGCTCGACCGCATCGACCTGCGGGAAGTCTGGGTCCGCGATGATCACCTCGTCGATCCGCTGGCTGCCGAGCACACCTTCCAGGTCGCCGAGCGAGCCCAGCGAGCGAAGGCCGTTGGCGGGCAGCTCCCGCAGCGAGAGGAAGCCGACCACCTCGACAGGCGAGTGCGCGTCCTCGCCCAACGCACGGGCCACGTCGCGGATGTGCGTGCCCGTGCCGACGAGCACCGCCCGCCGGCGATAGCCGGCGCCGCGCAGGATCACGCCGGTCAGCCACTCGTAGCCCGCCCGCATCGATGAGACGTAGAGCAGCGCGAAGGCGAGCGAACCGTAGAAGAGGTAGTAGCTGCTGAAGTGTTCGCCGCTGACGACGGCGAAGATCAGCGCGACGAAAGCGACCTGGAAAAGCGAACCCACGATCCGCGAGAGCCCTGGGCGCAGGGCACGCGCGGCGTACAGCCCGGAGCGGGCGAAGAGCAGGGCCGTGAGCAGGTATGCGAATGGGAGAAACTGTTCGGTGCCGTGCAGGACCCGCGACGCGATCACCTGGCCGTGCAGCGCTTCCTTCAGCAACAGCGCCGTGAAGATCGCCAGGGCAACGCCCACGAAATCGAGCGCCAGCAGTGAGATGACGCGCGCCACACGGCGAGCGGTCGAGATGCGCAGCAGGAACGACAGCGCCGGCGGACGCTTGCGCCGTATGTCGCGTGCGTCGTCGAGGGGCGGCTTCGCCGCTGTCGGCACGGGCCTCGGGGAGGTGGCTGCGGCGGCGTGCGGTAGCGCCGCTCGCGCGCGCCCGTGAGGCGCGGGTCGAGTAGGCGTCCCCGGCGAACGTGGTCCCATCTCGACGCTCACAACACCTCAGCCTTGCAGATGGAGCGGCCGACCACCCGCGCGTTGGACATCGCGATCTGCCGCGGGCCCCTCAGCGCGAGCCGCCGCCCACGAGCAGCTCGACGCCAGACTGCTCGATCGTGCGCTGCAGCCCGTCCCGCAGCGACACCTCGGGCAACCAGCCGAGCAGCTCTCGGGCGAGCGTGATATCCGGCTTGCGCTGCTTCGGATCGTCCACCGGAAGCGCCTCGTACACGATCTCCGAGCTGGCGCCGGCCAGCTCCTTGACCGTCTCGGCGAGTTCCAGCAGCGTGAACTCATCCGGGTTGCCGATGTTGACCGGGTCGTGGTATCCGGACTCCGCCAGGGCGATGAGCCCGCGGATCAGGTCGCTGACGTAGCAGAAGGAACGGGTCTGGCTGCCATCGCCGAACACGGTGATCGGGCGGTTCGCGAGGGCTTGCCGCAGGAAGGTGGGGATCGCGCGTCCGTCGTGGGGCCTCATTCGAGCCCCAAAGGTATTGAAGATACGAACGATTCCCGTGTCGACCCCCTGCTGGCGGTGATAGGCCATCGTGAGGGCCTCCGCGTAGCGCTTTGCCTCGTCGTAGACGCCGCGTGGGCCGATCGGGTTGACGTGGCCCCAGTAGCTCTCGGGCTGCGGGTGCTCGAGCGGGTCGCCGTAGACCTCGCTCGTCGAGGCGATCAGGAAGCGGGCGCGCTTTGCCTTGGCGAGGCCGAGCGTGTGGTGCGTACCGTAGGAGCCGACCTTCAGCGTGTGAAGCGGCAGCCGCAGGTAGTCGATCGGCGAGGCGGGCGAGGCGAGGTGGTAGACGAAGTCGATCGGCTCCTCGATGAAGTAGGACTCGATGATGTCGAGCCCCAGGTGCACGAAACGCTCAGGGTCACGGATGTGCTCGATGTTGTGAAGTGAGCCGGTCTCGAGGTTATCCACGCAGATCACGCGATTGCCGCGCGCGAGCAGCTCGTCACATAGGTGCGAGCCGAGAAAGCCGGCGCCGCCCGTTACGAGGCAGGTGGCCATGGCGGTGAAGCTTAGTGGTTGACGGGACTATCCTTCCGGGACGTGGCGAGCACCGAGGAGAACCTGACCGTCGCGCCGATCGTCGGAGCAGACGACCCGCGCCGCTTCACCGACTCGGGCATCGAGATCGGCGAGCTCTACACCGAGGCCGACCTGCCAGAGCGCGTGGACCTGGGCGAGCCCGGCGAGTACCCCTATACCCGCGGCATCCACCGCGAGATGTACCGCAAGCAGACGTGGACGATGCGCCAGTACGCGGGCTACGCCTCCGCGAAGGAGTCCAACGAGCGCTACCGCTACCTGCTGTCAAAGGGCACGACCGGGCTGTCGATGGCGTTCGATTTGCCGACGCAGCTCGGCCTTGACTCCGACAACCCGCGCAGCCTCGGCGAGGTGGGCCGCACCGGTGTCGCGATCGACACGATCGACGACATGCGCACGGCCTTCGATGGCATTCCGCTGGATCAGGTCTCGACGTCGATGACGATCAACGCCCCCGCGGCCTGCCTGTTGCTCCTATATGAGCTGGTCGGCGAGGAGCAGGGCGTCCCGAGCGAGAAGCTCCGCGGCACGACGCAGAACGACGTGCTCAAGGAGTACATCGCGCGCGGCAACTACATCTACCCGCCCGTGCCGACGATGCGGCTGACGACCGACCTGTTCGAGTACTGCCACGAGCGCATCCCGAGATGGAACACGATCTCGATCTCCGGGTACCACTTCCGCGAGAAGGGGTGCTCGGCCGTTCAGGAGGTCGCGTTCACCCTCTCCTCAGGCATCGCATACGTGCAGGCGGCGATCGACAAGGGCCTCGATGTGAACGAGTTCGCTCCGCGCCTGGCGTTCTTCTTCAACGGCCACAACAACGTCTTCCAGGAGGTCGCCAAGTTCCGTGCCGCGCGGCGCATGTGGGCGCACATCATGCGCGAGCGCTTCGGAGCGAGCAACCCGAAGGCGACGATGCTGCGCTTCCACACCCAGACGGGTGGTGTGACGTTGACGGCCCAGCAGCCGGAGAACAACATCGTGCGCGTCGCGCTGCAGGGCTTCGCCGCGGTCTGCGGCGGAACCCAGTCGCTTCACACCAATGGCTTCGACGAGGCGCTGGCGCTGCCGACCGAGCGGGCGGCGAAAATCGCGGTTCGCACGCAGCAGATCCTCGCCCACGAGTCGGGTGTGGCCGACACCGTGGATCCCTTCGCCGGGTCCTATTTCGTCGAGTCGCTCACGGACGAGATCGAAGCGCGCGCCAACGAGCTGATCGCGAAGGTCGATGCCCTCGGGGGCTCGGTGAACGCGATCGAGTTCATCACGGGCGAGATCGACGAGTCGGCGTGGGGCTACCAGGAGCGCTACCGCATCGGCCAGGACATCGTCGTAGGTGTGAACGCGTATCAGGAGGAGGACATCGAGGTGCCCGACCTGCTGCGCGTCGACCCCGAGTCCGAGCGCGAACAGTTGGAGCGTCTGTCAGCGTTCAAGGCGAACCGGGACCAGGCACTCGTCGAGCGTCGGCTCGAGGAGCTGCGCGCCCTCGCGCGCGGGAGCGAGAACGTCCTGCCCGCGATCCGCCAGGCGCTGAAGGACCGCGCCTCGCTCGGCGAGGTCTGTGGTGCGATGCAGGACGTCTTCGGCAGATACGCGCCGACGTTCTAGAGCTTCACCTCAGCTTGGCAAGGTCGCATGCGACCTTGCCCGGGCCGCACATGTGCGGCCCGCCGACCGGCGCATGCGCCGGTCGAATCCATACGATCTAGACGATGCTGACCCTGGCCGCCTCCGCCTATGAATACGTGCTGGCGCTACACATCATCGCCGTCGTCGTCGCGTTTGGCTGGACGTTCACGCTTCCCATCGTCTACGCCGTAGGCATGAAAGCCGACCCGCGCAGCCTGCCGGTGCTGCATCGGATCGAATACATGATCGCGCGGCTGATCCTGAACCCCGCGCTCGTTGTGCTGCTCGGCGCCGGGATCTTCCTGGCGAGCGACGGACACCACTGGAGCGAGTTCTTCGTGCAATGGGGGCTGGGCGCCGCGATCGTGATTGGCGGCGTGGCGGGGGCGGTCTTGATCCCGACCTCCAAACGGGCCGAGGAGGCGGCGCGTCGAGATCTCGCGGGCTGGAGCGGCGGCGAGTTCGAGCCGGGCGAGGAGTACCGCGCCGCGATACGCCTGCTCAATGTCGTCGGCTCGGCCGCGTCACTGCTCGTGCTCGTGACGATCGTGATCATGGCCGTCAAGCCGTAGCTACGGGATCGTCCGAGCACGCTCGGCGCCTTCGGCGGGCGAGGCGGTCCTCTACGCTGCGGGCATGAGCTTCGCGGGCTATCGGGTTGCGGTCGTGGGCGCCACCGGGCAGGTGGGCACGCTGATGCTCGATCTGTTGCGGGAGCGCGCCTTCCCAGCTGGGGAGATAGTCGCCTTCGCCTCCGAGCGCTCGGTCGGGCGCGAGCTCGACGGTGGGCTAGTGGTGCGCGGACTCAGCGAGGAGTCGATCCAGGGCTTCGACCTCGCGCTGTTCTCCGCCGGCGGCTCCACATCGGGCGAGTGGGCACCGCGCTTCGTGGCCGCGGGCGCGACCGTGATCGACAACTCCTCGCGCTGGCGGATGCACGATGACGTTCCGCTAGTCGTGAGCGAGGTCAACCCGCAGGCGCTCGACTCACACCGCGGGATCGTCGCCAACCCGAACTGCTCGACCATGCAGATGGTCGTGGCGCTCAAGCCGCTTCACGACGAGGCTCATATCGAGCGGCTGGTGATCAGCACCTACCAGGCGGTCTCGGGCACCGGCAGGCGCGCCGTGGAGGAGCTGCTCGAGCAGTCGCATGCCCTCCTGCACGAGCTGGAGATCTCCCCACCGCGAGAGTACGCGCACCAGATCGCGTTCAACGCGCTTCCCCAGGCCGGCAGCTTCGCCGAGGGTGAGGATCACACCGACGAGGAGCGCAAGCTGATGAACGAGACGCGCAAGATCCTCGGCGACCCTTCGATCCGCGTCAGCGCCACCTGCGTGCGGGTCCCCGTCGTGACTGGGCATTCCGAGGCGGTGAACGTCCAGACCCGCGAGCCGCTCTCGCCCGAGCGGGCCCGTCAGCTGCTGCGCGAGGCTCCCGGCGTGACCGTGGTGGACGATCCGCAGGACGCGCGTTACCCGCTCGCGATCGACGCGGCGGGCAAGGACGACGTGTACGTCGGGCGAATCCGCCGCGATCCCGGCCACGACGGGGCGCTCGACATCTGGATCGTTGCGGACAACCTGCGCAAGGGCGCCGCCACGAACGCCGTCCAGCTGGCCGAGCTCCTTCACGAGCGCAAGCGGCTTGGGGTCCAGCGCACGCCTTCGCCCGCATAGGTCTTTTCAGAAGGAGTAGGGCAACATCGCTCGAAATGGTGGGCGATGATCTCCTCGGAGGTGCAGCGCACGCTGGTCAAGTCTCCGCCCGAGCTGTGGGCCGAGCTGAGCGATCCGGCCCTACTCGCCCGTCACCTGGGCGAGCTGGGGGAGATCCGGATCACGCGCGTCGAGCCTGAGCAGACGGTCGAGTGGGAGGCCGAAAACACGAGCGGCACGGTGCAGATCAAGCCCTCCGGCTGGGGCACCCGGGTGACGTTGACGGCCACCCGCGAGCTGCCCGAGGAGGAGGCGGCGGAAGCCGGCGCTCCGTGCGCATCGGAGCCCACGGGCGAAATGGACTGCGACCCTGCCCGGCCGGCCGAGCGTCATGCCTCGTTCGCGCCCGAGTCGCCGCCGGCAGAGCCAGCGGAGGAGGCGGCCGCCGAGATGCAACCCGAGGTCGCCGAAGCTGAGCCGGAGCCGGTCGGCGACGACGCGCTCCAGTCCTACTCCTACGTTTGGCTGATCGACGACGAGCCCGAACGACGTCGCGGGTTCTTCGCACGGCTGTTCGGCCGTCGACGCGCGCCGAGGGTGATCGAGCCCGAGCCGATCGAGGTCCCCGACGAGATGGATCCCGCGAGCGAGCTAGCCGAGGAGATCGCGCCCGCCCCTGAATCGTGGCAGCCGGGCGCGTCCGGCGAGCCCTTCTTCGATCGCGCACCCGTCGACGACGCGCGTGCTTTCGTGCAGGTCGATCAGCCCGAGGATGCCCCGCCAGAGCCGCGTGCGCCCGACGTCGCGAGCGAGCTGAAGACAGCCGAGGAGGCCGCGCCGGGACAGGGCCCGACTGCCGAAGAGGCCGCTCCAGCCGCGGAGCTCGCTACGGCCGACGAGGCCGCTACAGGCGGGGAGCGCGCGACAGGCGGGGAGCGCGCCACGGCCGAGGAGACGAGCGCCGCGGAGGCCGCGACGGCCGAGGTGACGGCGGTGCTGAGCTCGGTGCTCGACCGCCTCGGGGCGGCGCACCACCGGCCGTTCTCCCGCTCCTAGCCGGGCTGCGAGGCACCCGCGGGCTAGGATCCTGGTCCGATGGCAAGCAGCCCACACGATCGCCAGTCCGACGCGGCGCTGCTCGCGGCCTCACGCAGCGGGCATCGGCGCCCGGCGAGGCAGAAGGCGCCCGAGACCTACGAGGAAAAGCTCGCCCAGCTGAACGAGCTGCGCGAGGCCGCCGCCCATTCGGCGCCGGAGGCCGAGGAGAAGCAGCACGCCCGCGGCAAGCTCACGGCGCGGGAGCGCGTCGAGAAGCTGCTGGACCCGGGTTCGTTCCAGGAGCTGGACACGTTCGTGCGCCACCGCACGTACGACTTCGACATGCAGAAAAACCGGCCCTGGGGCGATGCGGTCGTGACCGGCCACGGCACGATCGACGGCCGCACGGTGTGCGTGTTCAGCCAGGACTTCACCGTCTTCGGAGGCTCGCTGGGCGAGGTGATGGGCGAGAAGATGTGCAAGATCATGGATCTGGCGGCCAAGATCGGCTGCCCTGTGATCGGCATCAACGACTCCGGCGGAGCGCGCATCCAGGAGGGCGTGGTTTCGCTCGGCGCCTACGGCGACGTGTTCGTGCGGAACGTGAGGTGCTCGGGGGTGATCCCCCAGATCAGCCTGATCATGGGGCCGTGCGCCGGCGGCGCCGTCTACTCGCCGGCGATCACCGACTTCATCTTCATGGTGAAGGAGACCTCGCACATGTTCATCACGGGCCCCGATGTGATCAAGACGGTCACCGGCGAGGAGGTCGGCTTTGAGGAGCTCGGCGGCGCGATGTCGCACAACACGAAGTCCGGCGTCGCCCATTTCGCCTCCGAGGACGAGGAGGCGTGCCTCGAGGACTGCCGCTATCTGATCGGCTTCCTGCCCCAGAACAACCTGCAGACGGCGCCCCGCGTGCAGGCCACGGACGATCCGCAGCGCATGGATCCGGAGCTGGACCACGTCGTGCCCGACAACCCGAACAAGCCCTACGACATGCGCAACGTCGTCAAATTGATCGTCGATGACGCGGAGTTCTTCGAGGTCCACGAGCACTACGCGAAGAACATCATCTGCGGCTTCGCGCGGCTGGACGGCTTCTCGATCGGCATCGTCGGCAACCAGCCGGCCCAGCTCGCGGGCGTCCTCGATATCGACGCCTCGTCGAAGGCCGCCCGCTTCGTGCGCACCTGCGACGCGTTCAACATCCCGCTGCTGACGTTCGTCGACGTGCCCGGCTTCCTGCCGGGGACGAGCCAGGAGTGGGGCGGGATCATCCGCCATGGGGCCAAGCTCCTGTACGCCTTCACCGAGGCGACAGTTCCGAAGCTGACCGTGATCACGCGCAAGGCCTACGGCGGCGCCTACGACGTGATGGCGTCGAAGCACATGCTCGCCGACTTCAACTTCGCCTGGCCGACGTCTGAGGTGGCGGTGATGGGCCCCGAGGGGGCGGTGAACATCATCTACCGGCGCGACATCGCCGGCAGCCCAACCCCGGAGGAGCGGCGCAGGAAGCTGATGGAGGATTACAAGGCGCGCTTCGCCAACCCCTATACGGCCGCGGAGCGTGGCTACATCGACGACGTGATCATCCCGCACGAGACGCGCCCGAAGCTGATCGTCGCGCTGCATACTCTGCAGAGCAAGCGCGAACCCGGACCGAAACGAAAGCACGGCAACATCCCGCTCTGATCCACTCGAGCCCGTCCTCCCGCCAGATGGCCGAACGCGCCGCACACCTCCAGCTGATCCCGCCGGCAGCCTCGCGCGAGGAAGCGGCCGCGATCGTCGCTGCGCTCGAGCGCTTCGTGCGCGCTACGGCTCCTGTCCGCACTCCGCCGGCCAGCGCTCCCGGCGCGTGGCGCCGAGCGGCGCTGCTCGAGGGCGTGCGTGGGGAAGGCCAGGGCGATCTGGCAGACCCCTGGATAAACACCTGAAAGCCGCTAGGCTTTACTGCAATATCTCGCCGCCGGCAGCCAACGACGAGCACCCGGCCTCGCGCCGGGATCAGGAGGTCCGCAGATGGAGCCAGTTTCGATTCCCACGCACCGCGGCACGCTCGAGGACCCTGAGGTCCTTCAGAACGTGCCCGGGCATGTGATTCCGATCCTCCAACGCGAGTACGACGACTTCAAGACCGAGGCCACGAAGTTCCTGGCGGGCGAGGAGCCGGAGGACGAGTTCATCAAGTTCCGACTGAAGCAGGGCGTCTACGGACAGCGCCAGCCGGACGTGCAGATGATCCGCGTGAAGCTGCCCTTCGGCGGCATCACGCCCGAACAGATGGAGAAGTTCGCCGAGGTGATCGAGAAGTACGTGCCGCTGCGCAAGGGCCACATCACGACGCGCCAGAACATCCAGATGCACCACATCCCGCTTCTCGACGCCGAGAAGGCGATCCGCGAGCTCGGCGAGGCCGGGCTCTCCAGCAGGGAGGGCTGCGGCAACACGATCAGGAACGTCACCGGCGACCCCTGGGCCGGCGTCGCGAAGGACGAGCTCTTCGATCTGACCCCCTATGCGGGCGCGTATGTGCGCTACTTCGTGCGCCACCCCACGACGCAGGCGATGCCGCGCAAGGTCAAGACCGCCTTCGACGCGAGCGCCCAAGGCCGGGCGATCAGCGAAATCCATGACATCGCCTTCCGCGCCCGCATCCGCGAGTCTGAGGACCCCGGTGATGGGACGCCCACCCACCCGGTGCGCGGGGTCGAGATGCTGGTTGGCGGCGGCACGTCGATCATGCCGCGCACCGCGCCCGTGCTCTATGACTTCGTCGAGCTGGACAACGGCGAGTACCTGAAGATCGCCGAGGCGGTGTTCAGGATCTTCGACCGCCAGGAGTGGCTGCGCGTCAACCGCGCCCGGGCGCGAATCAAGGTGTTCGTCGACAAGTACGGGATCGACGAGCTCCGCAACCAGGTCGAGGAGGAGCTGAAGGGTGATTGGGTCTCCGAACGCGACTTCTCGATCGAGGACCGCCTGTTCCTCGATGACGAGCGCGAGTCCGCGCCGTCGCCGCCGGTCACGTACGGCACTCCGAATGGCGAGGACGCCGAGTTCGAGCGTTTCCGCGCCGCGAACGTAGCCGAGCAAAAGCAGGACGGCTTCGTGACCGTCGAGGTGAAGGTCACGCGCGGCGATCTTACGCCCGAGCAGCTGCGGGGTCTTGCCGATATCACGCGCACCTACGCGGGTGGATACGCGCGGGTGACGGTTCAGCAGAACCTCGTGCTGCGCTGGGTGCGCCAGGAGAGCGTCTACGACGTTTGGCGGGCGCTGTCCGAGCTCGGGTTCGGCGATGCCGGCTCGCGGGAAATCAACGACGTCGTCTCGTGCCCCGGCACCGACTCGTGCAAGCTGGGGATCACGAGCTCGATGGGCCTCAACCAGGCGGTCCAGGAGCGAATCGAAGCGATGCAGATCACCGATGAGCTGACACGCCAGATCCATATCAAGATGAGCGGCTGCCCGAACGGGTGCGCCCAGCACCACGTGGCAGACATCGGCTTCTACGGCGCGTCGATCAAAGTCGGCGAGCACACGATCCCGGCCTACATCCCCCACGTCGGCGGCGTCTACGAAGGCGGCGGCGTGGCCTTCGGCCAGCGGCTGAAACTGCGCCTGCCGGCGAAGCGCGTGCCCGAGGCGATCGACCGCTGGCTGCGCCACTACGAGTCAGAGCGCACCGACGGCGAGGATTGGAAGGCCTTCGTCGAGCGCGTCGGCACGAGCGAGCTGGAGGGCCAGGTCAAGGATCTCTCGATGCCAGTCGACTTCGGGCTCGAGACGATGAACGAGTTCATCGACTGGAACCGCGACGTTCCCTTCCAGGTCATCCGCGGCGAGGGCGAGTGCGCGGTATAGGCGCAAGTTGCCGATATACAAGGAAGAGATGACGAACGGACACCAAACAGACCGGATTCCTCCGCTGAGCAGCGAGGTAGCCTCGGTGAGCTCCGGGATCGATCCTTCGGTTGGCCTTCGTGAGACGCTGCGCGAGGCGCTCGCGCGCCACGGCGATCGCGCGGTGCTGCTGTGCTCCTTCCAGAAGGAGGAGTCGGTTCTGATCGACGAGCTGCTGAGCGTGAGCGGACGGCCTGACGGTGTCAGGATCGTGACGATCGACACCGGCGTCCTGTTCGAGGAGTCGCTTCAGACCTGGCGCACGTTCGAGGAGCGCTTCGGGGTCAAAATCGAGGTGCAGGACGCGAGCGGGCCCGGCGGACCGTGGACGGGGCCTGAGAACTGCTGCTCGGTGGCGAAGGTCGCAGCGCTCGAGCGCGCGCTCGATGGCGCCGAGTGCTGGATTAGCGGCATCCGCCGCGAGCAGGGGCCCACGCGGGCCGCGACCGAGCTGATCGAACGCGACGAGCGGCGCGGCTTGTGGAAGTACAACCCGCTCGCCTTCTGGAGCGACGCGGACCTGTGGCGGCGGATCTACGAGCGTGACTTGCCGTACAACCCGCTTCACGACCAGGGCTATGAGTCGATTGGCTGCGCGACGTGCACGCTTCCCGGCAGCGGCCGCGAGGGCCGCTGGGCGGGGACCGAGAAGACCGAGTGCGGCCTGCACGTCGAGTCGATGCCGCTATGAGCGTGGCAGTGCGTCCCCAGCTCAGCCACCTGCGCGCGCTCGAGTCCGAGGCGATCCACGTGATGCGTGAGGTCGCCGCCGAATTCGAGCGCCCGGTGCTGCTGTTCAGCGGCGGCAAGGACTCGATCGTGCTGCTGCGGCTCGCGGAGAAGGCGTTCCGCCCCGCGCCGTTTCCCTTCCCGCTGATGCACGTCGATACGGGCCACAACTTCCCCGAGGTGATCGAGTTTCGCGACCGCCGCGTGGCGGAGCTCGGCGAGCGCCTGATCGTGGCGAGCGTCCAGGACTCGATCGACAGCGGCAGGGTCGTCGAGGAGAGCGGTCCGCGGGCGTCGCGCAACCGTCTGCAGACGGTGACGCTGCTCGACGCGATCGCCGAGCACGGCTTCGACGCGGCGTTCGGAGGCGCTCGGCGTGACGAGGAGCGCGCGCGGGCGAAGGAGCGCGTGTTCTCATTCCGCGACGACTTCGGACAGTGGGACCCCAAAAACCAGCGCCCCGAGCTGTGGAACCTCTACAACGGGCGCATCCGCAAGGGCGAGAACGTGCGCGTGTTCCCCCTCTCGAATTGGACCGAGCTCGATGTCTGGGAGTACATCGACCAGGAGCAGCTCGAGGTTCCCTCGATCTACTTCGCGCACGAGCGCGAGGTCTTCAGCCGCGACGGCATGCTCTACGCCTTGTGGCCCGGCACCGAGCTGATCGACGGCGAGAAAGTGTTCACCGACACCGTCCGCTACCGCACAGTGGGCGACATGAGCTGCACCGGAGGCGTGCGCTCGGAGGCCGCGACGCTCGCGGAGGTCGTGCTCGAGATCGCCGCCACGCGCGTGACCGAGCGTGGCGAGACGCGAGCCGATGACAAAGTCACCGAGGCCGCCATGGAGGACCGCAAGAAGGCCGGGTATTTCTGATGCGCCGCCGGGGCGCGTCCCGCGACCCGAGGGACCTCTCCTCGCCTCCCGCGAGTCGATGACGCTCGACCTGCTGCGCTTTACGACGGCGGGCTCGGTCGACGACGGCAAGAGCACCCTGATCGGGAGGCTCCTCTACGACGCCAAGCAGGTCTTCGAGGACCAACTCGAGCACGTCGCGCTGGCGAGCCGGCGCCGAGGCGGCGAGGGGACCCTGGATCTCGCGCTGCTGACCGACGGGCTGCGGGCCGAGCGCGAGCAGGGGATCACGATCGACGTCGCCTACCGGTATTTCGCGACGGCACGGCGGCGGTTCATCATCGCCGACTGCCCCGGCCACCAGCAGTACACCCGCAACATGGTCACAGGCGCCTCGACCGCGGACGTGGCGGTCGTCCTGATCGATGCCCGTCGCGGCGTGCTCGAGCAGTCCAAGCGCCACGCGTTCATCAGCGCGCTGCTCGGGATCCCGGAGATGGTCGTCGCAATCAACAAGATGGATCTCGTCGATTACTCCCAGGCGCGCTTCGAGGAGATCGTGGGGGAGTTCGAAGGATTTGCCGCGAAGCTGAACGGAGGACATCGCCGCACGATCACCTACATCCCGCTGTCTGCGCTCAACGGCGACAACGTGGTAGAGCGCTCTGAGGTTATGCGCTGGTACGACGGGCCCGTGCTGCTCGACCTGCTCGAGCAGGTCGAGGTCGCCTACGATCACCCCTACGAGAGGCCTGCACGCTTTCCGGTGCAATGGGTGATCCGTCCGGCGACCGGCACGCTGACCGGTGACTACCGTGCCTACGGCGGCCAGCTGGCGAGCGGCGCGCTGCGTAGGGGCGACGAGGTCGCGGTGCTCCCCAGCGGCGGACGTACGCGGATCGCGGCGATCGACACCTACGACGGGGAGCTCGAGGAGGCGATGGCGCCGATGTCCTTCGCGCTGCGGCTCGAAGACGAGCTCGACGTCTCGCGGGGCGAGCTGATCTGTCATCCCGATGAGTCGCCCACGGTCACGCGCGAGCTCGAAGCCGATGTCTGCTGGATGGCACAGGAGCCGATGCGGCCGGGCGGGCGCTATGTGATCAAGCACACTTCGCGCAAAGCGACCGCGATCGTCGAGGGGATCGGGGAGATCGTCGATGTGCACACGCTCGAACGCGACGACCCTCCGGCGGAGCTCAATCTCAACGACATCGCCCGCGTGCGCCTGCGCACGAGCGCGCCGCTGGTGCTCGACCCGTACACGAGCAACCGTCGCACCGGCAGCTTCATCCTGATCGACGAGTCCAGCAACGGCACCGTCGGAGCCGGCATGATCACCGAGGCCGCCCCTACGCCCTGATCGGCCCGATCGCACGCATCGAGGTGCAGGGCCGACTAACCTTCCCCGCCCGATGTTCGAGAAGGTACTGGTCGCCAACCGCGGAGAGATTGCGGTCCGCATCATGCGTGCGCTGGAGGAGCTCGGCGTCGCGAGCGTCGCCGTCTACTCCGAGCTCGACCGGGACGCGCCGCACGTGCGGCGCGCCGGCGAGGCCTACAACCTCGGCGACGGGCCAGCGGCGGCGAACTACCTGAACATCGAGAAGATCCTCGACATTGCCGTGCGCGCGGGCGCCGAGGCGATCCATCCAGGCTACGGCTTTCTCGCCGAGAACGCGCCCTTCGCCCAGGCCTGCGAGACCGCCGGCATCGTCTTCATCGGCCCGCCCGCGAGCGCGATCGAGGCGATGGGATCAAAGACACGGGCGCGGGAGCTGATGCAGGCTGCGGGCGTGCCGATCGTGCCCGGGACGACCGAGCCCGTGGCGAGCGCCGCCGACGCGCTGAAGATCGCCGAGGGGCAGATCGGCTTTCCGGTCGCGGTCAAGGCCGCCGGCGGGGGCGGCGGCAAGGGGTTCCGCGTCGCGCTGAGCGCCGGTGAGCTCGAGGCGGCCTTCGAGGGCTCCAGCCGCGAAGGTGAGAAGTTCTTCTCCGACCCGACGGTCTATCTCGAGCGCTACCTCGACGACCCCCGCCACGTCGAGGTGCAGGTGCTGGCCGACCGCCACGCCAACGTGATCCACCTGGGCGAGCGCGACTGCTCGATCCAACGCCGCCACCAGAAGTTGATCGAGGAGTCGCCGGCGCCGGAGTGGATAGTCGACGCCGAGATGCGCCGGCGCATAGGTGAGATCGGGGTGAACGCGGCGAAGGCCGTCGACTACGTCGGCGCGGGGACGATCGAGGGCCTGTTCTCCGCCCGCGAGGAGGCCGAGCCTGAGTACTTCTTCCTCGAGATGAACACGCGCGTGCAGGTCGAGCACTGCGTGACCGAGATGACGACCGGGATCGACATCGTCAAGGAGGGCATCCGCGCGGCCGCCGGGGAGGAGCTCGCCTACCGCCAGGAGGACGTCGTGCTTCGAGGGCACGCGATCGAGTGCCGCATCAACGCCGAGGACGCATCCAAGAACTTCGCCCCCGCGCCCGGCAGGATCGGCAGATACCGGGAGCCCGCAGGCCCCGGGGTTCGGGTGGACTCGGGCGTCGAGGAAGGCATGGAAGTCTCGCCGATGTACGACCCGATGGTGGCGAAGCTGATCGTCTGGGATGCCGACCGCGAGCAGGCGACGCGGCGCATGCTGCGCGCGCTGGGCGAATTCGAGATCGAGGGCCTGAAGACGCTGATCCCGTTTCACGAGGCCCTGCTCGCGACCGGGCAGTGGGCGCGCGGTGAGACGTGCCGGGATCTTCTGGAGGACAAGCGGTGGCTGAAGACGCTCGCCTTCCCCACACCCGCAGCGGCGGACACGGCGGGCGTGCAGGAGCAGGCGAAGGTCGAGCAGACCTACGCCGTCGAGGTCAACGGCAGGCGCTTTGACGTGCGCGTCGTGGGACCGCCTCTCGCCGCGGGTGCTGACGCCGCGCGCAACGGCGCCGGCCCGGCGCTGCGCAAGGCGCCGCGGCGCAGCACCACTCCAAGATCGACCGATCAGAGATCTGCCGTGAGCTCCGGAGGTCCGGACACGCTGCCCTCGCCGCTGCAGGGGAACATGTGGAAGGTGCTCGTCAAGCAGGGCGACGCCGTCGAGGAGGGCCAGCTGCTGTGCATCATCGAGGCGATGAAGATGGAGAACGAGATCACCGCGCACAAGTCGGGCACGATCGTCGAACTGCCGATCGTCGAGGGCGAGCCGATCCAGGCGGGAGCGCCGATCGCGACGATCCGCAGCAGTGAGAGCTGAGCCGTGGCGTTCAGCGATCCGCGCCGGTGAGTATCGCCACGTTCGCCGCGTGCAGCTCGCGTTGCGCCCGTGAGCGGCGGCCGACCGGGAGCTCGGCGCCGGATCCGCGCTGGCGCAGCGACCGCAGATAAGCGTCGTCCTCGGCGAGCACAGCCAGCGCCGAGGAGCCGTCGATCGTGGGCCCGTGGCCGGGCACCACGTGCTCGGCCCGCGCGAGCAGCGAGCGCAGGCGCTCGAGCGTGTCGAGGTATGCGCCGATGCCCTCGGGGGCGCTGATCGTCGGGATCTCGACGCTCGAGAGATAGTCGCCCACAGCGAGCACCCGCGCCCAGGGGACCCAGACGGCCATCCCGTCTGCGGTGTGCCCCTCGGCCGGGTACAGCTCGAGCTCGGCCTCCTCGATCCCGCAGCCGCCAGGCACTGCCAGCGCCTGCACGGCCCCGAGCGCCAGCGGGGCCTCGCGTACGATGTAGAGCTCATCGTCGAACGCCCGCAGCTCGCGCTGCGCGGCGCCGGGCTTGGCGTGCAGCCGGGCGGCGCTGCTCTCGGCGCAGCCGAGGGTGGCATCCGGGAAGGGGAACCGCGCAAGCAGGTGATCCCAGTCGGCGTGCGTCGCGAGCAGGCCGCGCGGCTCCGGGAAGCGCGCCTGCTCCAGCAGCGAGGGCAGCAGACCAAGCTCGTCGGGCAGAATCGGCGAGTCCACGACGAACGTCTCCGCGAGCGCCGGGGAGACGTCCTCGCCAAGCGAGCGCTCAGGTGCGACCGGGCCGCGCAGGATCGTGCAGTTTGTCTGCAGCAGGCGGCTCGTGACGACGATCACGTCCGGGTGGAGCGAGATGGCTCGCACGCTCAGGAGCGCTCTAGGAGATGCCGAGCAGCTTGGCTGCCTCGCGCAGGTTCGGCACCTCAGCCGTGGGCTTTTTCTGGTTTGAGTCCAGCGTCTCCTTGCCGCGGTTGACCCATATCACGGGGACCCGCTGCTTCAGGCATGGCGCGACGTCGTGGTAATAGCTCGCGGCCACGTGCACCCATCCGCGCTTGCCCCCGATGCGCCTTGCGCACTCTGTGAAGTGCGCCGGCTCCGGCTTGTAGGAGCGGACCTGCTGGGCCGTGACGACGAGGTCGAAGTCGGTCGGGATGTGACGCCGGGTCTGCCCGAGCAGCTTGTCGTCGATGTTCGACAGAAGTCCGAGCTTGTATTTTTTGGCGAGCTTCTGCAGCTGTGGATTGGTCTCTTTGAAGGGTTTCCAGCGCTGCACCGAATCTGGCAGAAAGCCCGAGCGCGAGGGCTCCAGCGGCCACTCGATGCGTTTGGCGATCTCGATCGCCGTGCGTCTCAGGACCTCGGCGTAGAGCTCGTAGGAGCCCCCCTCGATTTCTTGGGAGATCTCGTGGAAGAGCGGGATCACCACGTTGCGATCGATCTCGAAGTCGTCGCGCGCGGCCTCGGCGGCAAACGCGTCGTAGATCCCGGTCTCCCAGTCGATCAGGGTGCCGTAGACGTCGAAAGTGACGAAAGTGATGTTTTTCGGGATCGGCATCGCGCGGGCATTATGCCCTGCCGGCGCTCCTCGGCGCGCTGACCCGCGGGACGAAGCGCGAGTTTCGTTAGAGTCCCGCCTGCGCAATGGACCTTTTGGAGTACGAGGGAAAGCAGCTCTTCGCGCGCCACGGACTGAACGTGTCCTCGGGCAAGGCCGTACGCACCGCCGAGGACGCCGTGGCCGCGGCGAACGAGATCGGCTATCCGGTGGTCGTCAAGGCGCAGGTCCTGATTGGCGGACGCGGGAAGGCAGGGGGTGTCCAGCTCGCCGCCGACGAGAGCGAGGCGCGCGAGCGCGCCGAGAGCATCCTCGGCATGGACATCAAGGGGCACACCGTGCGCACGCTGTGGATCGAGCATGCGTCTGACATCGCCGCCGAGTACTACGCCTCCGTGCTGCTCGACCGCTCGGCCAAGCAACCGTTGGTGATGTTCAGCGTCGAGGGCGGCGTCGACATCGAACAGGTGGCCGAGGAGACCCCGGAGAAGCTGATTCGCCATCACGTCGACCCGCTCCAGGGCCTCTCGCGCGAGGAGGCCGTCAAGATCGCGACCGACGGCGGGGTCGACGCGGATGTCCTCGACGGTGTGGCGGATGCGCTCGTGGCGTTGTACGAGGTGTGGACGCAGGAGGACGCCACGCTGGCGGAGATCAACCCGTTGATCGTAACCCGGGACCGTGAGGTGAAGGCGCTCGACGCGAAGGTCTCGCTCGACGGCAACGCCCTCTACCGCCACCCGGAGAGCCAGTCACTGTCGGACACCGAGAACGAAGACCCGATCGAGCGCCAGGCGAAGGAGCAGGGAGTCCAGTACGTCAAGCTCGACGGCGACATCGGCATCCTCGGAAACGGCGCGGGCCTGGTGATGTCGACGCTCGACGTCGTCGCGCAGGCAGGGGGCTCGCCGGCGAACTTCCTGGACGCGGGCGGGGGCTCCGACGCGGAGAAGATCAAGCAGGCCGTGCGCCTCATCCTGGCCAATGACGCCGTCAAGGCCGTGCTCTTCAACATCTTCGGGGGCATCACACGCGGTGACGAGGTCGCCAGGGGCCTGATCGCCGCCTTCGCGGAGATCAAACCGTCCGTTCCGTTCGTCGTGCGCTTGGACGGCACCAACGATGTCGAGGGCCGTCGCCTACTCGACGAGGCCCACCTGCCCAACGTCTACGCCGCGCGCACGATGGACGAGGCCGCCGAGAAGGTCGTGGCGCTCGCCGCGGGGCAGAGCGTGCCGGCGGCCGCCTGATGTCGATCCTCGTCGACCAGGAGACGCGGCTGGCGGTCGCGGGCATAACCGGACGTGAGGGCTCCTTCCACACGCTCAACGACCGCCGCTACGGCACCAACGTCGTCGGCGGCGTGACGCCCGGCAAGGGCGGGGAGGATGTCGAGGGCATCCCCGTCTTCGACAGCTGGGAGCAGGCGATGGAGGAGGTGCAGCCAAACACGGCGATGATCTTCGTGCCTCCGCGTTTTGCCGCCGACTCGATCCTCGAGGCGGCGGCCGCCGGCGTCGAGCTCGTCGTCGCGATCACCGAGGGCATCCCGGCGCATGACGAGCTGCGCGTCTACAACCTCCTCAAGCGAGACCATCCGGGGACACGCTTGATCGGCCCCAACTGCCCGGGGATCCTCTCTCCCGGCAAGGCAAACGTCGGCATCATCCCCGCGGCGTTCTTCGAGGAGGGCAATGTCGGGGTCGTCTCCCGGTCGGGAACGCTGACGTATCAGATCGGCAACGAGATCGCCCAGGCCGGCTTCGGCTGCAGCACGATCGTGGGAATCGGCGGTGACCCGGTGCCCGGCTCCTCCTTCGTGGACGTGCTCGAGCTGTTCGGAGCCGATGAGCAGACGGATCTGATCGTGCTCTCCGGCGAGATCGGCGGCTCCGCCGAGGAGGAGGCCGCCGAGTACATCGCAGACTCGGTTACCAAGCCTGTCGTGGCATACATCGCCGGCTTCACCGCCCCGGCAGGCAAGCAGATGGGCCACGCCGGTGCGATCGTCTCGGGATCCGCGGGGACGGCTGCGGCGAAGGCCGAGGCGCTCGAAGCGAAGGGCGTTCGCGTGGGACGCACTCCGACCGAAGTGGCGGGGATCGCCGTGGAGGTCCTCGGCGGCAACCCGATCTCGACTCGCTGATCGGACTCGGGCTTGGCGCCCGGCACGCCATCACGGCGCCGGCGCCACACGCACTCCCGCTACGCTTGCGGCCATGGACCCGGACGTAGCCAAGACGCTCAGCGACCTGGAGGGCAAGCTGCTCGAGCTGGAGCAGACGCTGGGCGCGATCGGCCGTGGCGAGGAGCCGCTCCAGGAGCACGAGGAGGAGCCGGCTCAGGCGCCGGCAGCGACGCGCGAGAGCGCAGGCCGCCTCGTCGACGAGGCGGTCGAGCCCGAGCTCAGCCCCCGGACCGTCCCCACACAAATGCCTGCCGCCGGCGCTTTCGCAGGTGGGAGCCTTGGTGGAGGCACGCAGACGAGCGTTCGAGCGACGCCCCCCACGCCGTCAGGCCTTCAGCCGCCCACCGCGGCCGAGCTGCTTCGCTTCCGGGAACGGCTCGAGCGCACGGCTCGCGAGCTGACGCATGACTACGACCAGCTGCTCGGACGCCTAAGCTTCGCCGCCATGCCAAGCCCCACCGCCGGTCCGACGGCCGGCGGGCCGACCATCTCCTTTGCCCGCGGCGCCCCCTCGCTCGACATCGTCGACGTCGAGGGCCTTCGCGACGCTGCGCTGCGCGCGTTCGAGAGCGACCCCGCGGGGACGACTGCATACGGGACATCCGTCGGCTACCCCCGGCTGCGAAGCTGGATCGCCGACCGGCACGGCGTCGAGCCCGAGCGGGTGCTGGTCACGAACGGATCGATGCAGGCGGACGCCTTCCTGTTCGAGCATCTCGTACGTCCTGGCGACGAGGTGATCGTCGAGCGACCCTCCTACGACCGCACGCTGCTGTCGCTGCGAGCGCGGGGAGCGCGGCTGCACGACATCGAGCTGGAGCCCGACGGCATCGACATCGACGCGCTCGAGCGGCTACTCGGCGGGGGCGCGGGGGCGCGGCCAAAACTCGCCCACATCATCCCCAACTTCCAGAACCCCGCCGGATACACGCTGTCGCTGAGCAAGCGACGCGCGCTGCTGCAACTCGCCGCCGAACACGGGTTCGTCGTCTTCGAGGACGACCCCTACGTCGAGCTGCGCTTCAGCGGCGAGTCGCTGCCGACGATGCTCTCGATGGACCACGACCGCGTCGTCTACGCGTCCTCCTTCTCGAAGACCGTCTGCCCAGGCATCCGCGTCGGCTACCTGGTCGGACCGCCCGACGTGATCGGCGCCGTGGCGCAGCTCGCGACCAACACCTACATATCGCCGAACATGGTCGCCCAGTCGATCGTGTACGAGTTCTGTGTGTCGGGAGCGATCGAGCGCTCGATCGAGACGGTGAAGCGCGCGCTGGCGCAGCGCGCGGAGACGCTCGCGAGCGCGCTGGCTCGCGAGCTGCCGGAGGCCGAGTTCGTGCTGCCTCAGGGCGGCTACTTCATGTGGGTCACGCTGCCTCCCGGCACCGACGTTCACGCCCTGCACCACGCGGCCGCCGAGCGCGGGGTGTCATTCGTGAAGGGGACCGACTTCCTGCTGGAGGGAGGCGAGAACACGCTGCGCCTCGCCTATGCGGGTGTCACGCCGGAGCAGATCGAGACGGGCGTGGCGCGCCTGGCCGAAGCGGTTCGCGCGCTCTAGCCGCTCGCCACTACTCCGTAAGCCCAACCGCTTCGAGGGCTTCGCTGGGACGGTTGAACCAGCGGAAGCGAACTGCGCGGCCGTCGCGAACGGTCCACACGTATCCCTGGCGCCACTGCGCCTCAACGCCGCTCGCCGAGATTCCCCGCGCGGTACCGATCACGACGATCTCCTCACCGGCGTCCACGAAGCGCTCGGGCTCCACCCGGAAGTCGGGGTAGACCTCGTGTACCTTGCCCAGCGCGCGCCGGTCGCGGCGAGTACCTGACTCAACCGCATAGGGCGGATTCACGTACTCGAGATCCGGGTCGATCAGGTGGCCAGCCGACTCTTTTTCGCCCCAGAGGCGATAGATCGTGCGGACCAGCTCCAGGTTCTGCCGCGACATGGTCTAACAGATGTTGGCCGTTCCGACGGTCGCCACGCCGTCTAACGGCCGTATCGCTGGCCGAGCACCAGCCGCTCCGGCAAAGCGGTCCGCGGGGGAGGCGAAGGATCGGCGATCACCGAGACGGTCTCGGCAACGCTCGGAGTGATCGCCAGGCGCTCCCCATCCCCGCCCGCCAGGACCACCTTGTGCCCGTCGCGCTCGGCCAGCACACCCTCCAGCCCCGGCTCAAATCCGGACGCCTTCAGGTAGTGCAGCAGGTCCTCGGCCTCGTTCTCGAAGCGCAGCACGCGCACCGAGGCGCCGACCTCGACGTCCGCCAGCGGCACACCTGCCAGGCGCGCGCCGGCGATGATCGGGTGACCGTGCGGGCACGTCTTGGCGTCGCCGATCGCCGCGCGCATGCGTTCCTCCAGCACCGGCGACATCGCGTGCTCGAGACGCTCGGCCTCCTCGTGGACCTCGTCCCACGGCACGCCGAGAATGTCGGTGAGGAAGCGCTCGATCAGGCGGTGCCGGCGCACGATCCCCTCCGCGTGCTCGGCGCCGGCGGCTGTGAAGGCGATCGCCCTGTCCGGCGCGCGGCTGATGTAGCCGTCGCGTTCGAGGCGACCCACCATCTCGTGCACCGTGGGCGCCGACAGCTGCATCGCGCGCGCGAGGTTGGCCCCCGTCATCGGCAGGCCCGCCTCCTGCAGCCAGAAGAGGCTCTGCAAGTACTCCTCCTCGGCGACGGTGGCCGTTGGCGAGATCTCGTCGCTCACCCTTTGATGCTAGACGACGGCTCAACTCGAGAGCTGCTCGAAAGTGCACTCGGCCGGCGGCTTGTCATCGCGCCAGCGACGCAGCTTCGCGCCGTGGCGAATGCGCCCAGAGGAGACGTGGTCGAAGTCGATCTCGACTACGAGCTCCGGGCGCAGGGCGATCCACTCGAGCTCCTTGCCCGAGCTCCAGCGGCTCGGGTCGGCCGAGCCGCGCTCGCCGGTCTCATACGGCGCGAGGAAGCCGACCAGGCGACGCTTCTCCTTCGCGGTCAGGCCCGAGCAGTGACCCACCACCCGCAACTCCCCTCCGTCGTAGAGGCCCAGGATCAGCGCTCCAACGGTCTCCGGCTCCTTGCCGGGGCGCCAGCCGACTACGACCGCGTCGATCGTGCGGACGCGCTTGACCTTGACCATCCCCTTGCGCTCACCCGGGCGGTAGGGCGCCGCGCGCTCCTTGGCGATCGCGCCCTCAGCGTTCTGGAGCCAGCCCTGCGCCTCCTGGGCCGTGGCGACCGTCTCCATCTGCTCGACGGGCGACGCTGCGAACTCCTCGCCCAGCAAGAGAGTCTCGAGCGCGGCGCGCCGGTCCGCGAACGAGCGCTCCAGCAGCGACTCGCCCCGCTCCGCGAGCAGGTCGAAGGCGACATAGACGGCGGGCGTCTCCACCGACAACCGCTGCACCCGCGAGTCAGCCGGGTGCACGCGCTGACCGAGCGCATCGAAGTCCTCCCGGCCGTCTGCGTCGCGCACGACGATCTCGCCGTCGAGCACATAGTGGCCGGCGGGAAACGTGAGCTCGGGGAAGTAGCGCCCGAGCGGCCTGCCGTTGCGCGACTGCAGGAAGAGGAGATCGCCGTCGACGAACGCCAGGCAGCGAAAGCCGTCCAGCTTGACCTCGTAGCTGTAGTCCTCCCCCGTGGGCAGCTCCTTGCGCGAGAGCGCGAGCTGCGGCGCAAGCGGAGGCTCGAGCGGCAGGCTCACGCTCGCTCCCCGCGGGCGCCGCGTGCCCGGCTCGGCTGCACGCGGGGGGGCTCGCTTGCGCGCTTGCGAAAGTGGGGCGGCCAGGGCGCGTCGCCGAGCCCCTCGCGCTCGTCCCGGGCCGCGAGCTCGAGCAGCGCGTCGAGCACGTAGTGGTGCTCGTCGATCGCGGCTGAGGGGTCACCCCGCTTGCGCAGCCGAGCAGGAACCGTCTCCATCGTCAGCCCGGCGGGCTCCAGATCCGCGACCTCATCCCACTCGACGGGGCAGGACACACGTGCGTCGGATACGGCCCTGACCGAGTACGCCGATGCGATCGTGCGATCGCGCGCGTTCTGGTTGTAGTCGATGAAGACTCCCTCCCGTTCCTCCTTCCACCAGCGGCTCGTCGCCCGGCCGGGCATCCGACGCTCGACTTCGCGCGCAAGCGCGAGCGCGGAGCGGCGCACTTCTTCGAAGCTCTGGCTGGGCGCGATGCGCACGTAGACGTGCATCCCGCGCGAGCCCGAGGTCTTGGGAAAGCCGCACATACCGTGCTCCTCGAGCACGGCGCGGACCTCGAGCGCGACCTCGCGCACCTCGGCGAACGGCACCCCGGGACCGGGATCGAGGTCGACGCGCAGCTCGTCGGGATGGTCCAGGTCCGAGCGGCGCACGGGCCATGGGTTCCAGTCGATCACGCCGAGGTTCACACCCCACACCAGATGCGCGGCGTCGTTCGGCACGAGCTCGCGGGCGTGGCGGCCGCTCGGGAACGTGACCGTGGCTGTCTCGAGCCAATCCGGCGCGGTGGCGGGGACGCGCTTCTGAAAGAAGGGCTCGCCTCCCACCCCATCCACCCAGCGCTTCATCACCGTCGGACGATCTCGCAGATGGCGCACCACCGCGTCATCGCATTCCAGGTAGTAGTTCACGAGGTCAAGCTTCGTGATCCCGCGCTCGGGGAAGAACACCTTGCTGGGGCTGCTCACGCGGAGCTCATGCCCGGCTGCCTCGACGATGACGTGCTCCTTGGCCACGGCCTGAAAGGATGACCGATCTCCTCGAGCGGCAGGCTGCGCCCGACCGCTCCGCGTGAGGAGACCCCGACCGCATGCTGATAGCCACGACGCCGCTCATCGTGACGGGAGCCTTCGGCTCCGGACTGTCCGCGGCGCGGGTGGCGAGGGCGCTGGCGCGGGGACTGCAGGCGGGCGGGCGTCCAGCGGCGGACCTGTGCCCGCTCGCGCCAAGTCTCGAGGACGGCGCGATCCGCGCAGGACTCGACGCGCTGGAGCTGCATGAGCGAATGCTGCGCTCGCGAGCCGTGATCCTGGGCGAGTGGCTGCTCGAGGAGCGAGCGCTCGCTCAGAGCACCACGTTCGAGCTCGCCACCCGTGCGCGCCAGTCGGGCGTGCCCGCCTATGCGGTGACCGGGGAGAACCGCCTGAGCGCCTTCGACGCGCGCATGCTCGACCTGCAACTGATCGTCGAAGCCCGCAGCGTCCGGGCGCTCACAGCGGCTGGGCGGAAGCTCGCGAGGGTGATGTAGCTGCCGACGCGGCAAGTTTGCGCGCAAGCTCATACACCAGGCGCGTCACGTCGGCGACGGTGTCGTAGTCGAGGTTCTCGGGTATGTCGCTCGGCAGGTGATAGTTGGCAGGCGCGCGCCAGTCCGTCATCGAGACGAGCGTCGCCGTCGGGTAGCCGGCGCGGCTCGGGATGATGCTGTCCGTCGAGGCACGCGCGCGGAATCCCCGCTGGAGGGGAATCTGGAGGCGCCCGGCGCACGCCGCGAGCTCGTCACGCAGCCATGGACCCGCGTAGCGCTCCATCCAGACGGGCCCCTCCGCCTCGAGCATCACAGGGTGCGGCGAGCCGATCGTGTCCAGGTTGACGAAGCACGTGCGCCCGGGGGCGAGATCGGGCCGGTGGCGCGCGATGAATGCGCGCACGCCGTCCTGGAGCGTCTCCTCGGCGCCGCAGGAGACGAGCAGCACGCGCAGGTCGGGCAGCGGGCGCTCGCGCAGCAGCTCGGCCAGCGCGACGAGGCCGGCGACGCCGGACAGGTTGTCGTTTGCGCCGGGAACCGTCTTGCTTCGCCAGACATCCGCGACGAGCGCCGCACCGAACAGGCCGACGAGCAAACCGCGGCGGGCGAGCCTTGGCCTGGCTCGGACCGCCGCCGCGATCGTGCACAGCGGTCCCGCGACCCCGACCCACCATTGCGGCGGGCCCGTCCGCGTCCGTTCGATGACCTTTGGTGCGAGTTCATAGATGCGGCGCTGAAGTGTCTGGTCGAACAGGATCCCCGTCTGGGGCGCGTCGTGGTGGGCGAGCACCACGAGCGTGGCTGCTCCCTCTACGCCGCGCGGGGGGATCTGCGACTCCTCGCCGCAGCTCGCGACCAGGTTGACCGTCGTGCGGCGGCGGCGGAGCATGCGACGCGCGATGCGCGGGCCGTTCTGCGCCTCGTCGACGATGCCCGCGAGCGCCGCGGCCGCGAGCAGCGCGCCTGCCGCGCGGCGTCGCGCGAGCACAAGCGCCGCGCCGGCCGAGCCGAGCAGGCCGAGGAACGTGAGGGTCGGCGGGAAGGTTCCCCACGAGGGCTCGTCCTCAAGCGTCACGTCGATCCCTGCGACCGCTCGCATGCGGGCGGCCAGCCACTCGGCGGCCTGGCGCTCGCCTGCGGAGCAAGGCGTGCGATCGAGCGGAGCGAGTGCCTCGACGACCTCGCGCAGGACGCTGGTGAGAAGGGCGCTCTCGCTGCCGTTTCGATCGGAGCTCACAGGAAGCATTGTCCCTCGCCGCGGTAGGTCGGCGCCTCATCGACGATCACCTCGCCTTCAAGGAGATGGAGGCTCGCGAACCGCTCGCTCAGCTCGCCGGCCTTGGCGTGACGGAAGTAGACGCGGTCGCCGACGTGGAGCGCATCGGCCGCACGCCCGAGCAGCGGCGTCTGCACCTCGCCGGCGCCCTCCAGGCGGTCGGGTCCCAACCCTGCGGGAAGGTGCGGCTGGGGAAGACGGGCCGCGTCGGCGGGACCGGAAGCGAGGTAGCCGCCGCCTAGCGTCGTGACCACGCCCGGCCCTGGCCGGCGGACGACCGGGAGCGCGAACAGCGCCGCCGGGCGCGGCGTGAACGCCCGGTAGGCGTCGAACAGCGTCGGCGCGTACAGACCGGAGCCAGCGGTCACCTCCGTGACGGCAACCTCAGCCGCAGTGCGCTCGAGGCTGCCGGTGCCGCCGCCGTTCACGAACTCGATCGGAGGACCTCCGCTCGCCGCGAGCGCCTGCTCGACGGCGGCGAGCACCGCCGCGCGGCGCGCGACGAGCTCGCGCGCCGACAGCGCCTGCACCGCGCGGATCGCTCGTGCCCGCAGCGGCCGCCCCCGAGGAGCGTCTCCGAGCCCGGCTATCTGTGCCTCATACAGCATCAATCCCACCAGCCGGAAGGCGCGTCGAGCGATGATCGCTCGCGCGAGCTCGGCGGCCTGCTGCGGCGTGTGCACGGGTGAGCGCTTGACCCCCACCCGCACCCGCCCGCCGAGGGCCCGCCAGCCGGCGTCGACGTCGATGCATACGCGTAGCTGCCGGCCCTGGCTCCCGATCGCCGCCTCGATCAGGTCGAGCTGCTCAACGCCGTCGACCATCAGGGTGATGCGGACCTCGCGCTCGCGTCCGACCAGCGCCCGCAAGGCGTGCGTGTCGGCGGTGGGGTAGGCGACAAGAAGGTCACTGGCGCCGTGAGACGCGAGCCATAGGGCCTCCGGCAACGTGAAGGCGAGGGTCCCATGAAAGCCCTGGCGCTCGAGCGTCCTCTCCTGCAGCGCACGGCAGCGCAGCGACTTGCTGGCGAGGCGGATCGGCTTCGGAGCGGCGCGGCGTTCCAGGTCCGCCGCGTTCCTCCACATCGCGTCGAGGTCGACGAGCGCGAACGGCGCCTCCAGCCCGGCCGTCGCACGCTCGAGCCGTTCGTATGCGTCGTCAGACACCCGTGTCGGGCGCAGGCTGCGCGGGGTCGGCGGCGTGCATGGGCGCGGCGCCGCGAGCGGAGTAGGCCGGGTGAGCGGGGTCGGCAGGATCGCCGGGGTGAGCGGGGCCGGCGGGGCCGGCGGGGTGGGCGGGGCCCAATACCCGCTCGGTCCAGGCGTTGGCGAAGCGCCCGTCGGGGTCGAGGCGCGCGCGAACGGCCTGGAAGCGATCCCAGTCGGGGTAGCGCGGGCGCAGCGTGGCCGCGGTCTGGAAGTGGCGCTTGCCCCAGTGCGGGCGGCCGTCGAGGCTCTCCATGATCGCCTCGACGGCGCGGAAGTACGGCTTCCAGTCCATCCCGCGGAACATGTGGACGGCGATGAAGCCGCTCTCCCGCCCAGCGGCGGTGCTGAGGAACGCGTCGTCGGGCGCTACGGTTCTGACCTCGATTGGGAACGGCACCGCGAAGCCGCGCTCCTGGATCAGCTGCAGGATGGCCCGCACCCCCTCCACGGTCCGCCCGCGGGGGAGGGCGTACTCCATCTCGGTGAAACGCACCAGACGGGGGCTGGCGAAGATTGCCGCTGAGCGGTCCACGCGCACTGAGCTTCCGGCAAGCCGGGTCACGAGGCGGTTGAGCTGCGGTATACGCCGCGGGAACCGCCTTCCGGCGCGGCAGATGAGTCCGAACGCGTGGTTCGTCAGCAGCACATCGTTCGCGTACGCGGACCTGCGGCTGCGTGGACGCGGCGCCTCGTCGGTGCGGTTGTTCGTTCGCGTGAGCGCCGTGTCGGCGTGGGGAAAGACGAAGAACTCGAAGTGGTCGTTGCCGAGCGCGAGCTGCTCGAAGTGGTCGAAGGTCTCCTCCAGGGGCATCTGGGCGTCGACGCCTCGCAGGCTGAAGGCCGGGACACAGCGGAGCGTCACCTCGGCAATGACGCCGAGGGAGCCGAGACCGACGCGGGCGGCACGGAAGACCTCGGGCTCCTGTTCCGGAGCGCAGTCGAGGGTCGAGCCGTCGGCGAGCACGAGCGTGATCTCCTGCACTTGAGCGGAGATGTTGCGCAGCCGCGCGCCCGTGCCATGGGTGGCCGTGGAGATCGCCCCGGCGATGCTCTGGGCGTCGACGTCCCCGAGGTTCTCGAGCGCAAGGCCATGGGCAAGCAGCCGCCTGCTCAACTCGCGGATCGTGATGCCGGCCTGCACCCGAACGAGCCCCGAGGAGGGGTCGACGTCGAGAATCGCAGCGAGGCGTTCCAGCGACAGCATCAGGCCGTCGCTGCATGCAATGTCGCTGAAGGAGTGTCCGGCGCCGACGGCCCGCACGCTCCAGCGATTCAGCTCCGCACGCGCCACCGCGGCGGACAGCTCCGGCACCGTCCCGGGCCGCTCGATCGACGCGGGCCGGCAGAGCTGGTCGCCAGCCCAGTTGCGCCACCGGATGGCGCTCTCACTCGGATCGCTAGGCTCGCTCATCACATGCCCGAGCCCGAGCCTACTGGGAGCCCGGCCCCTCGCGCGTCCCGCGCTCGCTCGCTGCCGACGCCGGGCGCCCGGCGTGCCACCGTGATCGGCGCCGGCTCGTTCGGCACCGCGCTCGCCGTGCTCCTGGCGCGAGGCGGCCTGCGCACGACGCTGCAGGCGCGTACGTCCGAGCAGACCGCCGTGTTGGAGGACGGCCGGGAGAACGTGGGGTACCTGCCCGGCGTGAAGCTGCCGGCGCAGCTGCGGATCGAGCCGGTGTCGGCCGGTGTGGCGCGCGCCGACTACGTGTTCCTGGCCGTCCCCTCCCACGGCCTTGGCGAGGTGATCGCGGCGCTCGGCGCCGCGGGGCTCGAGAGGCGTACCGCGATCGTGTCGGTGGCGAAGGGCCTCGTCCCGCCCGACGGGCTACCACCCACGACCGTGCTGAGCGAAAGGTTCGGCAGTGAGAGGGTCGCCTGCGTCGGCGGACCCGCTCACGCGCAGGAGATGGTGCACGCCGGCGCCGCCCTCGTGGCCGCCTCGACCGACGAGGAGCTCACGCGCTCGCTGGCCGATGTCTTCATCCGGGCAGGCGTCGTCTGCGAGCGGTCCAACGACCCGCTCGGCGTCGAGCTGGCCGGCGCCGCGAAGAACGCCGCTGCGCTCGCCGCCGGCGCGACCGAGGCGCAGGGCTCGAACGCCGCCGGCGCGGCCTCCGGACACATCTTCGCCGAGGTCTGGCGACATGCCGAGCGCTTGGGCGCGCGGCCGGAGTCGATGATCGGGCTCGCCGGGACCGGCGATCTGGTGGCGACGGCGCTCGCGAGGGAGAGCCGCAACCGGCGGGCCGGCGAGCTGCTGGCGGGGGGCGTTCCGGCCGCGGAGATCCCCGCGCGAATCGGGCAGGCTGTCGAGTCGCTCGAGTCCGTTCCCCTGCTCGCCCGCGCCCTTGAGAACGCCGGGGTCGGCGCTCCGGTCACGAGTGCCCTGGCGCGACTGATCTCCGGCGAGCTGCCACTGGACGACTGGGTCGCGCTCGTGCGCGCGACCGTCCCGCCCCCGGCTCGCTGGCGTGGCCGCCCGCCGCCCGGGTTCTGGCGGCGTCTGTGGCGCCGCCTCATCGGAAGGACATAGACGGCGTCGCAGCCTGCCTCGGGGCTGGGATGACGGCCCCGGTCACCGCTCCCACGCGCGCCAGATCACCCATTTGCAGTATTGATCGCTCCGGCTCGTGCTCATAGGCTGAGACCGAGCGGGCTACCGACACACTCGCCGACCCCCGGCCCTGTCGGTAGCCCGCTATCTTGCCGGCCTCACCCGCGTGGGTCCATCAGCGTGCTGAGGACCGCCTCGTAGACGCCGGCGCCGTGGGCAGCCTCGGTGACGCGCGCATTCGGGTGGGCGGCAATCGCCTCGCCCATCGACGGGTCGCGTGCGACGGCGTTGGCGACGAGCCAGAAGACATCCACGTGCTCCGCGCAAGCGAGATCCTCGCGGGAGTCGCCGACGGCGAAGGTCTCCTCCCGGGCGTAGCCGCGCGCCCGACGATGGAAGGCGACGCCGCCGGCCTTCGACGCGCCGGCGGGAACGAGGTGATAGCAGCGCACGAACGGCAGCTCGGCGAGCGCGGCCGAGCGACGATTGACGACGCCGTTGTCGACGAGCCGCAGGCCCTCGTGGCCCTCCTGCGCCAGGAGGCGGTCGACCTCGAGCGCGTCGACGAGGCCACGAAACAGGTGTGAGACTTCGCGTTCGAGGTGCCACGGCTCGTGATACTCGAGCCGGCCCTCGTAGCGATCCAGCAGCATCGAGGGAGCGCCCGAGAGCTCGATCTGCTGCGCGATCGTGAGCTCGCCCGGCAGCAGATCGCCCGTGAGCCAGTGCTCCTCCCCCTCCAGGACGACACATGCGCCGGCCTCCCAGATATACGAGCTCTGGCCCAGCAGCCGCGCCGGCTCGGCCACCTGTGCGCGCCGGCGACCTGACATCAGCACCACCTCGACGCCTGCGCGCAGGCACGCCTGCACGGCGCGCACGCCCTCGATCGACACCGAGCCCTCGCCGTCGTGCAGGAGCGAGGCACCGCGGCCTAGAAGCGTGCCGTCCAGATCGACGTACGCGCAGCGTACGCTCACGCGACCGTCACGCTCACCAGCGGGGGACGCTCGCGCGGCGCGCCTTCGGCGCCCCGAAGGCGCCCTTCGTGTTCGAGGCGGCCGGCGAGCGTAGCGAGCACGGTCGCGGCCATCGACGTCAGGGCGGACAGTGGCTGGTGGCGGTTGTGATGCTCGTCGAGATCGACCTGCGCGATCGCCTCGAGGCCGTGCTCGCGCCAGACGTCGATCAGCATCGCGATCTCCACCCCGTAGCCAGTCGCGAACGGCAGGCTCTCGAGCAGCTTCCGTCGCGCCGCCACCTCGCCTGCGAGCGGCTGGCGCACCTCGGCGAGCTCTGGGTAGAAGACCTGGAGCGCGGGGCGGGCCGCGAGGCGGTTGACGCGACCGCCGCCGTCGGCGTCCTCGAGGCCCGCCTGCACGAATGGCCGGCGATAGAAGCCCTTCACGAACGAGATCCCCGGCTCGCACACCAGCGGTCCCAGCAGACCGGTGACGAAGTGCGCGGAGAAGCCCTCGCTGTCCCCGTCGAGGAAGCACACCAGCTCGCCGCGCAGCAGCGACAGCGCCCGCCACATGGCATCCCCCTTGCCGAGCACCGGCCCGTAGGCTGGCATCAGCTCGGCCTCCTGCCACACGATCGCGCCGGCGCGCCGGGCCACGGCTGCGGTGCCGTCGGCGGACGCTGCGTCGACGACGACGATCTCGTCGATCACGCCGGTTCGGCGCAGCTCCGCGAGCACGCCGACGATCGGCCCCACCGTCTGCGCGCACTCCCGGGCCGGCACGCAGACAGACACGCTGCAGCCGCGTTCGGCCGCGATCCGCTCGGGTGGATAGAGCGAATGGTGGAAGGAGCGCGCTTTCGCCCAGCGCGCGGCGATCGGGGAGGACATCGCCTCTACTATCTCAAGCCCGTGGCGCTAGATCGAAGAATCGAGCCGTGGAGCGCCCTGCTGGACGCGGGGCGCGAGGACGGGCGGCTCGTGCGCGAGGCAGCGGAAGGACCCGGGCGAGCCAAGCTCGTTGAGGCTCCGCGCGAGCTGCACCCGGACGTGCTGCGCGCGCTCGGCCGGCTGCAGATCGACGGCCTGTACTCCCATCAGGCGGAGGCCGTCCACTCGGCCTGGAGCGGACCGACGATCATCACAACCGGGACCGCCTCGGGCAAGTCGATGTGCTTCAACCTGCCGACGCTCGACGTCCTGTGTCGTGATGCGCGCGCTCGCGCCCTGTACCTGTATCCGACGAAGGCCCTTGCCCAGGACCAGGCGCGCGCCCTCGCGGCGTTCGCGCTGACCAAGCGCGTGCGTCCTGCGATCTACGACGGCGACACGCCTCGTGAGACGCGCGCTCAGATCCGCAGAAACGCGAACGTCGTGCTCACCAACCCGGACATGCTGCACGTAGGCATCCTTCCCAACCACGCCGCGTGGGCGGACCTGTTCGCGAACCTGGCAGTGGTCGTCATCGACGAGGCTCACGTCTACCGCGGGGTGTTCGGCTCGCACGTCGCCAACGTATTGCGCCGGCTGCGGCGAATCGCCGCAGCGTACGGCACCGAGCCGCGCTTCCTGCTGACGTCGGCCACGATCGCCAATCCGGTCGAGCTAGCCGAACGCCTGACGGGGCTGGAGGATGTTCGCATGATCGAGGAGGACGGCTCGCCGGCTCCGCACAGGCGGATCTCCATCTGGAACCCGCCCCTGACGGATGAGGCGATCGGGGCGCGCCGCTCCGCGCTCTCCGAGGCTGCCGATCTGCTCGCGCAGCTCGTGCGCGACGGAGCGCGGGCGATTTGCTTCATGAAGTCGCGCAAGGGCGTCGAGGTGCTGAGCAGGCTGGTGAAGCAGGACCTGCAGGACACGCACCCGGACCTCGCGGAGCGAATCGCCCCGTACCGCGCCGGCTACACGCCGCAGCAGCGCCGGGAGCTCGAGGGCCGCCTGATGCGGGGCGAGCTGCGCGCGGTGATCACGACCGACGCCCTGGAGCTCGGCATCGACATCGGCGAGCTCGACGCCGCCGTGGTCGTCACGTTCCCGGGGACGGTCGCCTCCCTGCGCCAGATGTGGGGTCGCGCCGGGCGCCGCGGCCGGGGCCTCGCGATGTACGTCGCCGGCGAGGATGCACTAGACCAGTTCTTCTGCCGCCATCCCGAAGACTTCCTCGAACGGCCCGTGGAGGCGGCGATCCTCGACCACGAGAGCCAGCTGATCTTCCGCCAGCACCTGCTCTGCGCCGCGCACGAGGGTGCGCTCGGCAGCGAGGACGCCGAGTTCTTCGGGCCACGCTGGGAGGCCCACGCCGAGGTTCTGCTGAGTGCCGGCGAGCTGCGCCGCAGACCGGCTCAGGCCCGCCGCCGCGGCGTCGATCCAATCCGGCCCGACTCGGTCCGCGGGGGGTCGACGTCGAGCACCTACGTCCCCCGCCGCCCCGGTTCCTATCCCGCTGGGGAGGTCTCGCTCCGGTCCGCTTCACCCGAGAGCTTCGCGATCGTCGACGTATCCTCAGGGGAGCTGCTCGGCGCGACCGAGGCCGCCCGAGCGCACTCCACCGTGCACGAGGGGGCCGTCTATCTGCATCTCGGCCGCTCCTATGAGGTGCGCGAACTCGATCTCGACCGCAGGCGCGCGCTCGTCGCGCCGTTCGACGGCGACTGGTACACGCAGCCCAAGCGCCAGACCGACACCGAGATCGTGCGCCTGCTCGACCGTCGCGAGACGCTCGGCGTGACCCTGTCGTTCGGCGAGGTCAGCGTGACCGACACCGTTCTCGCCTTCCAGCGCCGTCGCCTCTCGGACCACGCCCAGGTGGACCTCATCGGGCTGGAGCTCCCGCCCACGAGCTTCTCCACGCAGGCGCTCTGGTTCGAGCTCGAGGGCGGCGAGCTCGGCGAGTGGCTTCCGCTCGAGGCGCTCCTCGGCGCACTGCACGCGACCGAGCACGCGCAGATCGCCGTTCTGCCGTTGATCGCGATGTGCGACCGCTGGGATATCGGCGGCCTGTCGACGAACTTCCACCCGCAGACCGGCGCGCCCACGATCTTCCTCTACGACGGGCATCCCGGCGGGATCGGCATCGCGCGCACCGCCTTCTCCCGATTTGAGGAGCTCTGCGAGGACGCCCGCCGCCTGATCGCCGAGTGCCCGTGCGCGAGCGGCTGCCCCTCGTGCGTGCAGTCGCCGAAGTGCGGCAACCTCAACGAACCGCTCTCCAAGGCCGGCGCCGTGCTGGTGCTGGAGAGGATGCTGCACGCCGCTGGCGAGCAGGCCGTCGCCGCTTCTCGGTGAGCCGGGCCAAGGAACTCGTCCGTGACCAGCCGATCTACGCCTGATTTCCCCTCGCGACCTTGCGCAGGTCGATCGTCTCGTCGTAGAGCCTGGCGCTGACGCCCTCCTCCAATGCCACCTCACGCAGGGGGCGCCCCGTAGCCATCGCCCGTTGCACGATCTCGGTGGCCTTGTCGTATCCGATCGCGCCGTTGAGAGCTGTCGCGACCGCCAGCGTCGCGCCGGCGGACGCGTCCGTACCCGCCCGGTTGACCTCGATCCCGTCTACGCACTTCTCGGCGAACACGCGTGCCGTCGAGGCGAGCAGCTGCAGAGACTGGAGCAGGTTGCGGGCGATCAGCGGGATGCGGACGTTCAGCTCGAACTGCCCCTGCATGCCACCCACGGTGATGGCAGTGTCGTTGCCGATCACCTGCGCCGCGACCTGCAGGACGACCTCGGGTATCACGGGGTTGACCTTCCCGGGCATGATCGAGGAGCCCTTCTGCAGCTCTGGCAGGAGGATCTCGGCGAGCCCGGCCCGCGGCCCCGAGCCCATCAGCGCGAGATCGCCCGCAATCTTCGTCAGCGACACGGCCAGCACCTTCAGAGCCCCGGAGAGCTCGACGAGCGCGTCGCGATTGGCCTGCGCCTCGAAGCGATCGAGCGGCGCGGCGATCTGCTTGAGGGAAGATTCCCGGCGCAGCCGTGCGCGCACCCGCTCCGCGAACCTCGGGTGGGTGTTGAGGCCGGTGCCGGTCGCGGTGCCGCCGAGTGGAATCTGGCCGACGTGGACGAGCGCCGACTGCACGCGCTCGCTCGCGAGGGCCATCTGGGCGGCGTAGCCGGCGAACTCCTGCCCGAGGGTTACCGGCACCGCGTCCATCAGGTGGGTGCGGCCTGCCTTGACGACGTTGCGGAAGCTCCTCGCCTTCCTCGTGAAGGAGCGTTCGAGCTGCCTGAGCGCGGGCAGCAGCTCGTTCTGGGCCACGTCGAGCGCAGCCAGGTGTACGGCGCTGGGAAATACGTCGTTCGAGGACTGCCCCATGTTCACGTGGTCGTTGGCGTGGATCGGCTCGCCGGCCAGTCGCGCGATGACCTCGTTGGCGTTCATATTCGTCGAGGTGCCCGAGCCGGTCTGGAAGACGTCGATCGGAAACTGGGCGTCGTGCCTACCCGCGGCGACCTCCGCGGCCGCTCGCTCGATGCGGGAGGCGTTGCGCTTGGAGAGCAGGCCCAGCTCCCCGTTCACGGCAGCGGCGGCACCCTTGATGCGCGCCAGCCAGTGGATCACCGACACCGGCACGGTCTCACCTGAGATGGGGAAGTTCTCGACGGCCTTCGTGGTCTCCATGCCCCACAGCTGCTGCTCCGGCATTGACTCTCCTTGGTCGTATCGGCGAGCGGAACCCTATCCGCAGAACGCCGCGAGCTCGCGCGCGAGTCCGACCGGGTCGTCGTAGGCCATCAGGAAGCCCGTGCTCTGAAGGACGCGTAGCTGCCCGCGGGGCAACGCGCGAAGGGTCTCTTCGGCGATCGCCAGCGGATACAGTGGATCGCGGTCCGCCCACAAGAGCAGCACCGGCATCTCCAGCCGCGGATAGAGATCGAGCAGATGCTCCTGCGCACCGCGCGGCCACGCGCGCGCGCACTTGGCCCACGAGCGGGCCAGGCTCGAGTTTCCCGGCACGTCGGCGAAGGCGTGCCTCACGAGGTTCGCCGCAGCCGGGTTGCCGCGTGCGGAGAGGCGCATGCCCCGTTGCGGCGTGAACACCGCGCGCGTCCCGGTGGAGAGCAGACGGTCGAGCCCGGGGACGGCCGCGGCACGGGCCGCCAGCCGCCAGCCGCTGCGCATCCTGGGATGGGCGGGAGCGGCGTGCATGCGGTTGGGCATCAGCACCAGGCGCCCGGGCCGGATGCTCCCGGTGAGGACCCCGTGCATGAGGATCTCCGCGCCGGCGTCGTGGCCGGCGAGCCGCGGCCTCGGGCCGAGCACCTCCGCGACGAAGCCGCCCAGCACCTCGGCGAACCAGTCGAGCGTGTACGGGTGGCGCGGATTGTTCTCGGAGTCGCCGTGCAGGGGCAGGTCGGGCAGGACCACGCGGAAGCGGTCGGCGAGCTGCTCGACTGCCGGTTCCCACTCCATGTGCGAGAGCAGCGCGGAGTGCAAGAGCGCCAGCGGCGGGCCGGCACCGAGCTCCCTGTAGGCCACGCGAGCGCCGTCGGGATGGTGGTACAGGCGGAGCCTCATCGCACCATCGTATGTAGCCGTAAGTGCTATCCCGGCGCGGCCAGCGACCCGGTCAGGCGCGAACGAGCTCGTAGACCCGCACCTGAGTTCCAGCAGCGGAGGCTGCGAAGGAGAGCACCCGGTAGCCCGCCCCTCGGTAGGAGACCGCTCCTACGGTCGGCAGCCTCGGTGGCCCGGGGCGGGTGCTTCCGGCGAGTTGGTGGGAGCCCGCGCGAACATAGGTGAGCGCGCCCACGAGGCTACCCGTGGTCGAGACGAAGCCGGAGACCGGCCCACCGACCTGCATGAAGCGGTGCCATATCCGCTGGGAGATGCGGTTCAGCTCATCGAGGTGGATCGTGGTGCAGCTGACGCTCGAGGACGCGGGCGGCGGCACGAGCATGGTGACCGTGAGCGGCCCGCTGGGGTAGGCGTGCGCCGCGAACGAGACGGCCTCGTAGCTCGCGCCGCGCCAGCGGACGGCCCCGCGATCCGGAATTGCCGTGGTCCCGGGTGAGAACGTGCCTTCAACCGGGAGGCGACGCGAGCCCTGCCGCATGATCAGCGGGTAGCCGACGTAGCGGGTCTCGAGCTTGGCGTAGCCGGAGTCGTCTTGAACGGAGAGGAGGTAGCGACCGACCGTCCGACCATGGAAGCGCAAGCTGCCGCCCACCGGGGCAAGGATCAATGGCCCGCCGACGTCGGCGAGCAGCGAGCCACCCTGGCTGACCCGCAGGCGGACGACATGCGTGTGCGAGAAGACGAGGCTCGTGACGGCTTCGCCGACGGCGGCGCGGTTCCCGGCGGCGAGGGCACTGAGCAGCGGCCCGTAGCCTTCGACCTGCTGCTGGTCCCTGCGCACCTCGGGACTCGAGACCTCGCGCGCGTAGATCCTGCCGGCGACGACGCCGGCCGCTTCGGCGCGCGTCTGCGCGGCGGCCGCGCCGCAGGCCGGCGCCGGTGCGCTGGCGGCGGCCGAGGACGCGCTCGCGCGGGCGCTAGCAGCCGCTGGCGAGCTGCTCGACGGCGGGCGCGTGCCCTGCGCAGACGCACCGCAGGCGGCGAGCCCCAGCATCATGAGCGCGGCGGCCAGGGATCCGCCAGCGCGTCGTGCGGCGAACGCGCTCGGCCTCGCGCGTGGGTGATCACGGGATCCGCTCACCGTCCAACAACGATAGCCGCCGCCTCGCGCCGGCTCGCCCTTTACGCGGGCGTGATCGGCACACCGGCGACGTGCTCCCGCGCCACCGGCACACCGACGGCGCGCACCTACAATGGGCCGCCCCGTGAGCGACCGTCCACATCCGCCGCTGATCCCCCGCCGCGAGGTCGATCCTCGCCAGGAGCTCCCCGTGCTCGAGCTCGATGTGCTGGAGCGCTGGCGCGAGCGGGACGTGTTCGCAGAGTCGCTGCGATCGCGCGAGGGCGCCGAGCAATGGGTCTTCTACGAGGGTCCGCCGACCGCCAACGGGCCCCCCGGAACCCACCACGTGCTCTCACGAGTGTTCAAGGACATCTACCCGCGCTTTCAGACGATGCGCGGGTACCGGGTGGAGCGCAAGGGCGGTTGGGACTGCCATGGGCTGCCGGTTGAGATCGCGGTCGAACAGCAACTCGGAATCTCCTCGAAGGCCGAGATCGAGGAGAGGATCGGGATCGAGCAGTTCAACGCGGCGTGTCGGGAATCGGTCTTTGCGTACGTCGAGGAGTGGAACCGCCTCACTGAACGGATCGGCTTCTGGCTCGACCTTGACCACGCCTATCGGACGCTCGATGAGAGCTACATCGAGTCCGTCTGGTGGGGACTCGCGCAGATCGCGGAGCGTGGGCTGCTGTACGAGGGCCAGAAGGTCGTGCCCTATTGCCCGCGCTGCGAGACGACGCTCTCCTCGCACGAGGTCGCGCTGGGCTACGAGGACGTCGTGGACCCCAGCGTCTACCTGAAGCTGCAGGTGTCGGGCGGCGAGGATCGGCTGCTCGTGTGGACGACGACGCCCTGGACGCTCCCCGGCAACGTCGCCGTCGCGGTGTCACCCGGCGCCATGTACGCCAGGGTGCGGGTCGGGGACGAGGTCTACGTGCTCGCCGATGATCGCGTCGAGCCGGTGCTCGGGGACCAGGCCGAAGTCCTCGAGCGCTTCACCGGCTCCGAGCTGGTGGAGAGGTATGGCTCCTACCTGGGGCCGATCTTCCGGGCCGCGGACCGCGAGGAGGAGGCGCTCCCGATCCTTGCGGACGGCTTCGTTACCACGGAGGACGGCACCGGCATCGTCCACCTCGCGCCCGCCTTCGGCGAAGACGATTACCGCGTGGCGGCCGCGGCGCCAAGCGTACCGTTCGACCCCACTAAGGCGGAGACCCTTTACAACCCGGTGCGGCCAAACGGCACGTTCGACGCTCGCGTGCTCAGCCGCGAGGGCCGCTCGTTCGAGGGACGCTTCGTCAAGGACCCCGTGCTCACCGGCGAGCTGATCTCAGACCTGCGCGCGGGCGGGCTGCTGCTGAAGGTGGAGTCCTACGAGCACTCCTACCCTCACTGCTGGCGCTGCGGCACGCCGTTGCTCTATTACGCCAAACCGTCGTGGTACATCGCAACCTCGCGGCTGCGCGACGAGCTGTTGGCGGCGAACGAGACCGTGAACTGGTACCCGCCGCACGTCAAGCACGGTCGCTTTGGCGACTGGCTCAAGAACAACGTCGATTGGGCGCTCTCCCGCGAGCGCTATTGGGGCACGCCGTTGCCGGTCTGGCGCTGCGAGCATGGACACGTGCACGTGGTCGGCTCCTTCGAGGAGCTCGCGGGGCGCTCTGGGCAGAGCTTGGAGGACCACCACCGTCCGTTCGTCGACGGCCTGACGTTCCCGTGTCCGCACTCCGACTCGGAGGGCGCGGAGCCGTGCGGTGCCACGGCCAGGCGCGTTCCCGAGGTGATCGACGTTTGGTTCGACTCCGGCGCGATGCCTTTCGCCCAGCACCACTTCCCGTTCGAGAACCGCGACACCTTCGAGCAGCGCTACCCGGCGGACTTCATCTGCGAGGCACAGGACCAGACACGCGGCTGGTTCTACTCGTTGCTGGCAATCGCGACGCTTCTGTCCTGGCAGGCGCCCTACAGGAACGTCGTCTGCCTGGGGCTGATCCTCGACGAGGAAGGCCAGAAGATGTCGAAGTCCAAGGGCAACACAGTCGAGCCGTGGCCGGTCCTCGACGCGTACGGAGCGGATGCCCTGCGCTGGTACTTCTTCACCTCCAAACAGCCGTGGGACGGCTATCGCTTCTCGGCAGAGGCGATCGGGGAGGGCGTGCGGCTATTCCTCAAGCAGCTGTGGTCGACCTACTACTTCTACGTCCTCTACGCGAACGCCTCGGCACAGCAGCTGGGCCGGGCAGCCGGCGGTCCGTCGCCGGCATCGGATGCGACCGATCTCGACCGCTGGGCGCTGTCACGGACCGCCGCCACGGCGGAACTCGTCGCCGAGCGTCTCGACGCCTACGACGCGACGAGCGCCGGGCGGGCGATCGCGGAGTTGATGGACGAGCTCTCGAACTGGTACGTGCGCCGCTCGCGACGCCGCTTCTGGGACGGCGATCCGTCTGCCTTCGAAACGCTGCGCAACTGCCTTCTGACGGTGGTGAAGCTGCTGGCGCCCTTCTGCCCGTTTATCGCCGACGAGATCTATGACAACCTCGACGGGACGCTCGCGAGCGTGCACCTGTGTGAGTTCCCGCATGGCGCGGAGCTGGCGCCGCGGGACGAGGAGCTCGAGCGGGCGATGGAGCTCGCGCGTGAGACGGTCCGCCTAGGACTCGGCGCGCGCGGTCACGCCAAGATCAAGGTGCGCCAGCCCCTCGGTGAGGCGGTCGTGGTCGCGGACGGGCGCGAGCGGGAGGGAATCGAACGGCTTGCCGACATCGTGCGCGAGGAGCTGAACGTGAGGGACGTGCGCTTCGTCGCAGCGGCGGAGGAGCTCGGCGGCTACGAGGTGAAGCCCAACTACCGCACGCTGGGACCCGTGTTCGGAAAGGAGATGCCGCTCGCGGCGCAGGCGGTCTCCGCACTCGACCCCGAGCGCGTCGTCGCGACAGTGCGGAACGGGGGCGCGCTCGGCATTGCCGTAGCCGGTCGCGAGCACACGCTCACAGCCGAGGACGTGATCCTCACGATGCGCCCCCCTGACGGCTACAGCGTCGAGCGGGAGGGCGCACACGCCGTGGCGCTCGATCTCGCGATCGACGACGACCTCCGTCGCGAGGGTCGTGCCCGCGAGATGGTCCACGCGATCCAGAACGCCCGCAAGACCGCGGGGCTGCAGGTGGAGGACCGCATCGAGCTCGCACTCGACGGCGATGCCTCGCTCCTCGACGCCGCCGCCGAACACCGGGACTACATCGCCGGCGAGACTCTCGCCGTTGTGTTTGGGCTGGGCGCCCACGCCGTACGGGCCGCCGCGAACGAATACACAGAGCAGACCGAACTCGACGACCTGCCGTTGAACATCACGCTAAGGCGAGCCCAACTCTAAATAGTGCGTCCTCAGGCAGCTGGCTCGTGCGCTGCCTCAGGGGCATCTGCCTCAGGCGCGACCGCCTCAGGCGCGACTACCTCAGGCGCGACGGCCTCAGGCGCGACCGCGTCAGGCGCGACCCCAAGCGAGGGCTCCAACTCCTGCTCGAGCTTCCTCTTGGGGTAGGCGCCGATCACGGTCTTGACCGGCTCGCCGCCCTTGAACAGGATCATCGTCGGGATCGACAGAACCTGGAAGCGAGCTGCGGTTTGCGGGTTCTCGTCAATATCGAGCTTGACGATGCGCAGGTCGTCGCGCTCGGCGGCGATCTCCTCGAGGACCGGGGCCACGACACGGCATGGTCCGCACCAGGGCGCCCAGAAGTCGACGAGCACGGCGCCCTCAGCTTCGATGACCTCGGCGTCGAAGTTGATGTCGGTGACTTGGGTCGGTGTGCCTGCCATTGCTTCTCCTTGGTCGCTTTTCGTTCACTATACAAAATGAAGGGCGGTCCCCCGGCGTCAGTCTGGTTTGCGGCCGGGCGGTGGGTAGATGGCCCTGGCGATGCTCGCCGAGGTCCACCCGAGCAGGGTAGACCGACGATCTCCTGGCGGCGGCGCCGATCAGTGCACGCTGACGATCCAGCCTTCGGAGCTGCGAATGATCGGCGGGTGGATGTGGGTCAGCGCGACGAACACATGCGGGGACACGTAGACCTCGATGAAGGCTGCCGTGACGAGCACGGGCACGGCCAGCGCAACGGTCACGAAGGTCGCCGCAAGGAGCTGCTCCCACTCTCCCCTTCTGCTCGCGATGATCCACGCTGCCAAGGGAAGGAACAGGGCGACCAGCTCCGGGATCGCGTGCGGAAGCACCGCCACCAGCAGCAGGCCGGGCGAGACGCGCAGGAAGTGCGCCACGCCCGCGAGGGTGTGCCCGAGCAGGTATGCCTGCGCGCTCAGGGAGAAGGTCGTCGCCCCGACCACGAACGCGATGGCGATGCGGCCTCCGTGCTCGTGCACCCAGCGCGAGACTCCCTGCCGGTGGGCGGCCTGCAGGGGAAGCGAGCTGCCCGCGATGAACCCGGCCACGCAGGCCATCGCGTGGAGGGCGAGCACGAGCATGTTGTTGCGCAGCACCGAGAGCACGTTGCCGAGGTCGCCGACCGCAAACGGGGGCCGCAGCGTGATGACCTGCTCGTAGCCACCCTCGAGTGAGGCGATGACCAGGACCGCCACGAGCAGGCCGGCGGCGGCGACCGCCGAACCCGCGAGCCAACGGCCCATGACGGCTCCCGGGCTCTGCTGCCAGGCACGCAGCGTCGCGCGGGTATGGCGCACTCCGTGGGCGAAGGCATAGGCGGAGACGTCCACGTGACGAGCATCGGCCCGCGCCTCGCCTAGCTGAAGTGCAGACGCAATAAGGGTGCAACGTCAACATTCACCAGGCCCGTCAGGCGACCTGCTCCAGAATTGCTCCCAAACCGATCGGAACGGCATCCCACGCTGCCAGCACACGGGCCCGAGCACCAGCCTCGGCGGGATATCCCTGGAGGGTCATCACGAGCTCACCGCCGTCGGTGTGCCCGGGCTCACCATCGTGTCCGGCAAGGTCGAGCGCGTTGTAGTAACAGCAAGGCAGCATAGGAGCTTCTGGCGTTTCGCTACTACCGTCCATGCGACGACTTGTCTCACTTGCGCAGGGACCTGCTTCCCGGCTAGGCTCCAGCTACGGATGGCGAACAACTCCAATTCCGGCATTCGGACGGCAGCGATGATAATCGTTGCGCTGATTCTCACCGCGGCGTTCGTCGTGGCCCTCATCATCTCGACAGAATCCGACAATCAATCCGGCGAAGCCAACAGACTTATCGGAGTGACCGGAGCCACGGGACAAATCGTAGTGACCGGAGTGACAGGATTGGCCGGAGCCACCGGAGAAACCGTACTGACCGAAGAGACCGGAATGGTCGGAGCCACCGGACAAACCGTGGTGAGCGGAGTGACAGGATTGGCCGGAGCCACTGGAGAAACCGTACTGACCGAAGTGACCGGAGCCACGGGAGAACCGTAGTGACCATAATGGACCGGAGTGATCGGTGCACACCTTGCCGAAGAACAGCTCCTCGGGCTAGCCCGGACGAGGACGTCAACCGTCCGTTGGGCTCGACTCGAAAAGGTGAAAAGGCGAACAGCCCGCCAGTTTCTGACCTAGCCGGCGGGAGCGCAAAGACTTTTCACCGTAATCCCTGTGGGCCTGTATTGGTGCTAAAGGTGTGAGTAACAAATCAATTGCCCCCCGCGACGCGGCGCGCGTCCGGGGGGCGTGGACACAAGGAGATACCCCTTATGTCATCGCAAACACTAGCGCGCTCGGGCGGTAAGTTCACGTGCCACCGCGCGCAGAGCCCTGCGCCACGCCTCGCCGCATCGCCCTGCGTAACTAGTCGCTCTGCCTGAAGCGCAGGCGGGGTACGAGCCACATGGCCTCGGCGGCGATCCGCCAGGACATCTTGCTCTGGCCGTGCTGGCGGTCGCGGAAGACAATCGGAACCTCAACGACGCGGAAGCCCGCGCGCACGGCGCGATAGGTGAGCTCGACCTGGAAGGCGTAGCCCCGCGAGCGGACGCTGTCGAAGTGGATCGCCTCGAGCACCTCGCGCCGAAAGCACTTGAAGCCACCCGTCAGGTCTCGCACCTGCAGGCCAAGTACCCACCGCGCGTACGTGGAGCCCCCCTCGCTGACAAAGCGCCGCAAGAGGCCCCAGTCGCTGACACCCCCGCCAGGCACGTAGCGCGAGCCAAGCGCCAGGTCGGCCCCGTCCCTCGCCGCCGTCAACAGGCGTGCGAGGTCGGCGGGATCGTGCGAGAAGTCGGAGTCCATCTCCATCAGATAGCCCGCGCCGCGGTCGAGGGCGTAGCGGAAGCCGGCGAGGTATGCCGGTCCGATGCCGTTCTTCTCCGTGCGATGCAGCACCGCGAGCCAGTCGTGCTCGACGGCCATCCCATCGGCGATCGATCCCGTGCCGTCCGGCGAGCCGTCGTCGACGACCAGCACGCGAAAGCCCTCGGGCGCGGCCCCGGCGAGCACCTCGGCCGACGCGAAGACGATCGCGTTGATGTTCTCAGCCTCGTTGTAGGTCGGCAGTATCAGCCACGGCTCGCCGGACATGGGTCGGCGTACCCTAGAGCGTGCCGGCGATCTCCGCCGGCCGGAGATCCGGGCGGCGAATGCGCTTCTGGCCCTACCCTGGTGCGGTGCCCCGAACCGAGCTGTCGAACACGACGATCGCCGATGCGCTAGAGGAACTCGGCGATCTCTACGAGCTCGACGGGGCGATCGTCCATCGCGTTCTCGCCTACCGTGGCGCGGCAAAGAGCGTCCGCGACGCCCCCGTCTCAGTAGCGGAGCTGGCGCGCGAGGGCCGCGCCGCCGAGCTGCCCGGCATCGGTGCGACGCTGCAGGAGAAGATCCGCGCGCTGGTCGAGGACGGCAGCATTCCCGCGGCGGAGAAGCTGCGCGCAAAGTTCCCCGCCGGACTGATCGCCATCACGAGGCTCCCCGGGCTCGGGCCCAAGCGCGCGCGTTTGCTCTACACCGAGCTTGGCGTCGACTCGCCACGGGCGCTGCGCGAGGCCGCCGAGCAGGAGCGACTACGCACCGTGCGGGGACTCGGCCCGAAGCTCGAGGAGCGGGTGCTGGCGGCGCTCGATGAGACGCCCGAGGGACCGGCACGACCCGCGCCGCGCATGCTGCTGCCGCGGGCGCTCGAGCTGGGCGAAGCGCTCGTCGAGGGCTTGGAACGCCGCGGACCGAAGGGGACCCGCGTCCAGCTCGCGGGTTCGGTCCGCAGACGGGCGGATAGCGTCAAGGACCTCGACCTGGTCGCCGTGACGACACGCCCCGCGGCTCTGGCGAAGAGCCTTGCCGAGCTCGAGGAGATCGAGAGCGTCGGCTCGGCCGGAACGGCAGGGGCAAGGGGGCGTACCCACTCGGGAGTGCCGGTCGACCTGAGGATCGCCAAGCCGGCGCAGCTCGGAAACCTGCTGCAGCACTTCACCGGCTCCGGCGAGCACAACGCCGCGTTGCGCGAGGCGGCCGTGCGGCGTGGTCTGCACGTCTCCGAGTACGGGATCCTCGACGACGCCACGGGAAAGACCCGCACCTGTGCGACCGAGGAGGAGGCCTATGAGCTGGTGGGGCTCGCCTACATCGAGCCCGAGCTGCGCGAGAACCGCGGCGAGCTCGACGCCGCCGCAACGGGGACGCTCCCCGAGCTGATCACGCTCGAGGACATCCGCGGCGACCTTCATAGCCACACCATTGCATCGGACGGCCATAACACGATCGGCGAGATGGCCCGCGCCGCGCGCGACCGCGGCTACGAGTACCTCGCGATCACCGACCACTCCGCTTCGCACGGCTTCGGCAACGACGTATCGCCCGGCGAGCTCGGGCGTCAGATCGAGCTCGTGCACCAGGCCAACGAGTCGATCGAGGGGATCGAGTTGCTGGCGGGCAGCGAGGTGAACATCCTTCCCGACGGCTCGCTGGACTACGACGACGAGCTGCTGAGGCAGCTCGATTGGATCATCGCCAGCATGCACACGTCCTTTCGCATGAGCGAGCAGGCGATGACCGAGCGCATGATCACCGCGATCGAGCACCCGCTCGTGGACGCGATCGGTCACCCGACGGGCCGGCTGATCCAGCGCCGCGAGCCGTACGCGATCGACCTCTACGCCGTATATGCGGCGGCGGCGCGAACGGGGACGATGCTCGAGATCAATGCGAACCCGGATCGCAGAGACCTGTCCGATGTGCAGGCGCGAGCGGCGGCCACGGCAGGGGCGACGATCCTGATCGACTCCGACGCGCACCGGATTGCGACGCTCGCGAACATGCGCTGGGGCGTCGCCACGGCGCGGCGCGCCTGGCTGACGAAGGAGCAGGTCGCCAACACGCGGCCATGGAGCGAGTTCACGAAGCTACGCAAGCAGCAGCGGAAGTAGCCGCTCGGCAACCAGCCGATCGACGGCTCCGCGGCCGAACGGAGCGAGCGCTTCGCGTGCACGCACCGCATATCCCGCTGGGGGATCGTCGAGCGCCGTGCGCAACGCGGCCGCCAGGTCCTGATCGACGAGGCGGGGGTCCAGCGCGCGGGCGATCGGCAGCGCGGCGTAGGGCCCCGGAGCGGGCGTGGTGACGAGCAGGCAGCCATCCGCGAGAGCCTCGAGCTGCGCTAGCCCGTAGTCCTCGCGGCGCGGCGCGCACACGAATAGGCGCGCGCGGCGCAGCATTGCCCGGTACTCATGCGGGGACAGCGCTCCGAGAACCCGCACACCTTCCTCCGCGGCGATGTCGTGTCCCGCATCGGCGAGCTCTTGCGAGGAGGCTCCCGCCACGACCAGCTCCCCGGCCGTGTCCGGCGGACGTTCGGCACGGACCCGCCTCCACGCCGACAGCACCCGGTCGAGACCCTTCTTGGCGGGGTTGGCCGCGTAGGTGATCGCAGCGAGGTCCCTTACCGACTCCGACGGACCCGAGGGCGCGACGGGGACGGGCAGCACGAGCGCACGCCCGTGCGCCCACCCGTCCGCCGGCAGCTCGCCCAGGGCGCCCTCGCTCCAGGGAAGCAGCAACGGCGCCTCGCGCAGGCGGCGGCGCTCGAGCGGACGCTGCCAGAGCCCATTGCGCCCGGGACGGTTGCCCGTCGAAGGCGAGTCGAAGCGGATCGCGCCCGGCCGCGGCCAGAGCAGCGCCGCCGTCGTGCTCGAGTACACGACCGCCCTCGGGGGATGGTCATCGAGCCGAGTGAGCATTTGCCGGGCTGCGGTGCGTGCCGCTCGCGACCATGCGAGATCGGTGAGCATCATCGTGCGGAGCTGGCGCGGCGGCGGCGCCTCTGCGACCGCAACGCTGGCGCCCCCTCTCACGAGTGACTCCTTCAGCTCCTCGTCGGCCCGTCGCAGTCCCGCGGTGGAGCCGAGCGAGACGATCATCACGTCGACGGCAAGCGCCCTTGCCATCTCAGGTGACGGCGCCATTGACGCGCTCCGGCCGCAGCGCCTTGAAGCCGGGGGTGCGCACGAGCGCGATCGGTCGCACGGGCGAGGTGCGACGCACCCAGAAGGAGGCTCCGTCTCGCTCCTCGATCGCCGCGACGGCGGCGTCCTGGCGGCGCCAGGCGAGCGCGAAGATAATCGCGAAGCCGGCCGCGATCCCGGGTATCTGGGGAGCTAGGAACGCGAGTCCCCCGGAGAGCAGCGTGAACAGGAGCAGCGCCCAGAGCCTGTTCAGCAGGATCGCGCTCGGATGGTGCTCCGGCAGGGTCGTGCTCGCCTTTGCGCGTGCGAGCAGGCGGGCGATCGGAGGGTTCGTCTGGGCTTGTTTGCCGAGACGCAGGCCGATCAGCGTCGCGATGATCCACCAGCCCACGGCAATCGGGACGAGCGCATCGCTCCCCCGCGTTCCGGCCGCGAGCACCGTGACCGTCGCGAGCGCTGTCGCCGCGGCGGCGGTCAGTAGAACGGTGGTCCTGAGAAAGTCGACGAAACGCACGATGCGCAGCGCCTACAGCAACGCCTCGAGCAGCCCCCGCACGGCTCCTGTGCCATCGACGGTCAGGTCGGCCTCCCGCGCCAGCTCCGGAGGCGCTTCATCGGAGCTGACCGCCACGCAGACAGCGCTCTCGAGCTCGCCTGACTGCACGAGCTCGCGCAGGCCGCGGAATGCGTCGAGGTCGGTCGTGTCGTCGCCTGCATACATCGCCGCCGTCACGGGAGCACCACGAAGCAGCGCCGCGACGCCCAGGCCCTTGTCGAGCGCGACCGGAGGACGCACCTCGAGGACCTTCCTGCCCCAATGGACGACGAAGCCTTCCCGCTGAGCGAGCTCGGCCACGTCCCGCACGGCCGCAGCCGCCGCCTCCTCGTCGGGAGCTCCGCGCCAGTGGAAGGCAGCGATCGAATCCTTGTCCTCGCTGCGCACGCGAATCTTCTGGAGTTGGCTGCTGTAGGCCCGGTCTGCGAACTCCCGCACGCGCGCGGTCCACGCGGCCAGCTCCGGGTCCACCTCGGGAGTGGTCGCCCGTGGGCGCAGGAGTTCGCCGCCATGGTTACCGACATACGCGATCGTGCCGATGGCAACGATCTGGCGGGCCGTCGTCGCGCGACGGCCGCTGACGCAGCCGACGATGCGATATCGCTTCGATATCTCAATCAACAGTGAGCGCGTCGCCTCGGGCACGTGGGCGTCGGCGGCGTGGCGGACGATCGGAGCGAGCGTGCCGTCGATATCGAGCAGCACAGCGGCGTGCGCGGGGTCTGAGCGGATCGGCTCGAGCGCCTCCACGAGCGTTGCAGCGGGGGACACGATGTCTAGTATGGCGCGCATCGTGACCAACCCGTCCCCTCGTGCAGGTGGTGCCTGAAGCATCGCTTCACCGCTCGTTGCGACTGGCGGCGATCGGCACCCTCGCGGGTCTCTTCAGCGGGCTGTTCGGGGTCGGAGGCGGGAGTGTAATCGTGCCCCTGCTGGTCCTCTGGCTCGGCTACGGGGAGCATGCGGCGACCGCAACCTCGCTTGCAGCGATCATCTTCATCGCCGGCTTCGCCGCGCTCACGCAGGGTCTCTACGGCAACGTCCACGTGCTCGACGCGCTGCTGATCGGCGTGCCCGCCGTCGGGGGCGTGCTGATCGGCACGTGGCTGGCGCAGCGGATTCCGGCGCGGACCGTTTCGCTGCTGTTCGCCGGCGTGCTGGTCCTGAGCGCCGTAGAGCTGATCCTGCGATGACCGGCGCGGTCGCGATCGGGCTCGCCGGCGGCATCATCGCCGGCCTGTTGGGGGTCGGCGGCGGCGTGCTGTTCGTGCCGGGATTGGTGATCTTCCTCGGCCTCGACCAGCACCAGGCCGAGGCGACCTCGCTGCTGGCGATCATCCCGGTGGCGATCGTGGGTACGTATGTGCAGGATCGATACGGCAACGTCCGGCGCGGCGACGCGCTGCTGCTCGGGCTGCTCTCGCTTGCGGGGGCCGCCGGCGGGGTCGTCTTGGCGAACGCGCTCTCTGGCACCGTGCTGCGCGATGCGTTCGCCGGCCTGTTGTTGATTATCGCCGGGCAGTTCGTGCGCAGGGCGCTGGCCTCCGGCGACGGCGCCGCCCCCGCGTCGGCTGCTGCCAATTCGCACCGCCGCGAGAAGGCGTGAGGGCCCAGGCGCGGATGGCGTAGACTGGGAGTTCGATGGGACTTGACAATCCACTGCACATAGCCTTCCTGGTCGTGATTCTGTTGCTCGTGTTCGGCGCCAGGCGACTGCCCGAGATCGGCCGCTCGCTTGGAAGCGGCATGCGCGAGTTCAAGGACTCGATCACCGGCGAGTCCAAGCAGCCCACGCTGACCCAGGCCGTTCAGCAGCCGGAGGCGACGCCTGCTCCGCCTGCCGCGGCGCAGGCTCCGCCCGCCGCGCCTCAGGCTCCACCGGCGCAGTCGCCGGTCGAGCCCACGGGTCACGCATAGGCGGACGCCACGGCCACCACATCAGCGCACCGGCATCAGCCGGCGCGTTTGATCGCTCCGCTCTGGACCGCCTCGAACGCCGATCCTGGTACCCGCTTGATCTGTTCGAGATCTTCGTCGTGCCAGCGCCGGTCCGGCGCTCCGGTGATGTACCAGGCGGAGCCGTTGTCGGCCACGATCAGCCCATAGCGCTTCAAGGCGCGCAGCACGATCAACGACTCGCCGTAGAAGCCCGCCAGGCTGAAGCTTGCCTTCAGGCGCAGGCGCAACCCCATCGGCGGCAGCTTCGGGTCCGAGCTGGCGGAGGCGAAGTGGGTTGCGGGATGGATGTAGCCCCGCTGCGTGCTCGCGACCGTCACGCGCAGAGCGTGGTCGATGCGCCCGGCCCTCACCTCAGGGAAGCGGACAAGCAGCGGCATGATTGGCAGCCCGGCGGCGTCGGCAGAGGTCCAGCCTTCGGGGCGAAGAGCATTGCTGCGCAGGTTGAAAACCGCGCCCGAACCGGCGTCCCAACCGGCTCCTCTCCGAGCCGCCGAGTACAGCTCATAGAGCTTGCAGGCGCCGCGTTGCAGCACGAGCACGTGGCGATCCCCTGCTTCTCCTGCTCCCTCGACCGGCGCGTTCGCCGGTATCGGATACGGGCCGGGCTCCGATTCTTCGCCGAATTCCGTGAATGTAATCGGCACCTTCGGCTGCTGGGATCCGACGACGGTGTACGGAATGCCGTAGCTCGGATTCGTCCCGAAGTCCGGATGCAAATGGCCGCTCAAGCCGATGCTCGCGATGTAGTTGGCCGAGTTCGGGTCGACCGGCGCGCCTGAAACGTCCCGGTTCAGAGGATTGTTCGCGGGGAAGATCGGGCACCCGTATTCCCGCGGCGATAGCGCCGCTCGGGCCCGGGCGGCGCCCGCGCGCGAAGAGGGGAAGGAGGTCGATGCGGCGGGCAGCGCGAACACGATCGATGCGACCGCGGTGAGGGCCAGCGCGAGACGGGAACGCGAGCGCCTTGGACGTCTCACCCGCGACACGCTAGTCCAGCGCCCGGCGCCAGCCGATCAAGCTGGACGAAGGTTCAGGCCGTCTCGCCTTGTCCGTCGAGCGCGGGCGGGCGGGCCTCCGACATCAGCGCCTCTACAGCATGCTGTTCGTCACGCGCTCGACCTCGGCGATCGAGGTCAGCCCCTGGCGAACCTTCTCGAGGCCGTCGTCTCGCAACCTGCCCATGCCTTGTTCGACGGCGACGTCGACCATCTCGTCGACCGACGCGCGCGCGAGGATCAGGGCACGGATGCGCTCGGTGACTGTCATCACCTCATACACGCCCACCCGGCCGCGATAGCCCGAGCCGCCGCAGCGCGAGCAGCCCACAGGCTCATATGGTTCGGCCCCGGCAAGTCCGTGCTCGGCGAGCACCGACGCGGGGACCTCCTGCGCACGCTTACAGTGCGTGCAGAGCACACGCACGAGCCGTTGGGCGACTATGCAGTCGACCGCGGAGGCCACGAGGAAGGGCTCGATCCCCATGTCTATCAGCCGTCCGAGTGCGCTGGGCGCGTCGCGTGTGTGCAGCGTGGAGAGCACGAGGTGGCCGGTCAGAGCGGCCTCGATCGCGAGGTGGGCGGTCTCCCGGTCGCGAACCTCGCCGACCATGATCACGTCGGGGTCTGCTCGCAGCATCGAGCGCAGCGCTCCGTCGAAGGTGACGCCGGCCTTGGGAGCGATCTGCATCTGCTTGATGCCGGCGATTCGCTGCTCGACGGGGTCCTCGATCGTGATGATGCTCTTGTCGCCGTCGTTGATCACGTGGAGGGCCGCGTAGAGGGTCGTGGACTTGCCCGAGCCCGTCGGCCCCGTCACGAGCACGGTCCCGTTCGGTCTCTTGACGGCGCGCGTGAAGCGCTCGAGCTCGTCTGGCTGCATGCCAAGCGACTCGAGTCCTTCGACCTTCGCTCCCTTGTCGAGGATCCTCAGCACGACTCCCTCGCCGTTGACGAGCGGGAGGGTGGCGACCCGGATATCCACGCGGCGCCCCTCGACGGTCAACCCGAAGCGGCCGTCCTGCGGTACGCGTTTCTCGGAGATGTCCAGGTCGGCCATGATCTTGATCCGTGAGACGACGCCCACGGCCATCCTGCGCTTGACGGTCGCCGCGGGTGAGAGCACGCCGTCGACGCGGTAGAGCACGCGCGTGTCCCCCTCCTCAGGGTTCACGTGGATGTCCGAGGCGCCCAGCTGGACAGCCTGCGCAACGATCGAGTGCACGAGCTTGATGATCGGGGCGTCGCTGTCTGCCTGGTCGAGCTGCAGGCCGTCGGCCTCGTCCTCGGCGTCCTCCTCGACGAGGTCTTGGATCGACTCGTCCATCTGCGTGAGGCGAGTCAGCAGGAGGTTCAGGTCCTCGACCGACGCCGCCGCGGCGCGGACCCGCCGGCCGGTCATCATCGCGATGTCGTCGATCGTCAGCACGTTCGTCGGATTTGCCATCGCGAGCAGCAGCGAGCCGTCCTCGCCGAAGCCGACTGGAACCGCCTGATAGCGCTTGGCGGTCTCGGCGCTGATGAGGCTGACCGCGCCCATGTCGAGGTCGTAGACCGACAAATCGACGTAGTCGAGTCCGAACCGCTCGGCCACGACACGCGCCAGCTGGTCGTGGCGCAGGACCCCGCGCTCGACGAGCATGAGACCCGTTGGCCGTCCCTGCGCGCTCGCCGCTGCCACGGCGTCCTCGACCGCCAGCCGGTCGGCGAAGCCGAGATCCACGGCCACCTCTCCGATCATCCTCGCGGATCGCCCCGAGCGGCGAGGCGGATACAGTCCATTGACGCCACCCTCGGTCGCGGCCCCGCGGTCGGTGACCCCCCGGGGCGGAAGGGAACTTGCGTCCGATGCAGGTGCTTCTGTGGTAGCGCTTTCGCCCATCACGCCCTTATCGGCAGGGCGTAAACAGCCCTTGACCGGTGTCTGTCGCGGGCGTCAGGCGTCGAGGCCCGGGAAGCCCACCTCGAACGCGCCCTTGAGATGGGCGTCGAGGGCGTTCAGGCGGTAGAGAGCGAGGGCCTCGGCCGAGGCGAAGCGCTCGCCGGAGGCCGTATCGGGGCCGTGATGGAGGATCACGCAGTGCTCGAGCGCCAGCCTGCGCTCCTCCTGCAGGCTTGCCGGGAGGCGCGGCGCGATCAGCCGCAGCCCGAGCTCGATGTGCCCCAGCAGCCTGCCCTCGCGGCTGCGCCCGATCTCGGCGCCGTATGTGAACTCGCGCGTCTTGCCGAGGTCGTGGACGATCGCCGCGGTGAGCAGCAGGTCGCGATCAAGACGCGGGTGCAGCACGCACAGCTCGAGTGTGAGCGTGGCGACTGCGACCGTGTGCTCGAGCAGGCCACCGAGATAGGCGTGGTGTCTCGACGCCGCCCGTCCGGACCCGCCGCTGGGGCGGGCCCCGCCCGCGCTGGTGGGGGCTGAGCAGGGCGCCCGGCGGATCTCCGCCCGCAGCTGGCGGTCTCCCAGCAATCGCTCGAGCAATGTCTGCAGCCCGGCGTCGTAGACCTCGCGCGCGAGGTGCTCGAGGAAGCCTTCGAGCTCATCCAGATCGCGGTAGGCCACCGGCAGGAAGCGAGCCGGATCGGCCTCGACACCCTCCGCCCGGCCGATCGCGCTTACGTCGATTTGCAGCTGGTCGCGGAAGCGCTCGACGCGACCGCGCACGCGCACGAGCTCGCCCCGCTCGAAGCGGCCGGCGAGCACGTCCGCGTCGCGGAACGCGCGTGCGAGGATCGTCCCGGTGCTGTCCCGCAGCTCGACCGTCAGGTAGGGAGTGCCGGCGCGGGAGATCTGACGCTCCTTGCGCGTGCACGCGAACACGCCGTCCACCTCGTCGGAGGGGCGCAGGGTGGCGACGGAATGCACCGCCTGGGTTGACGAGTCCGTGACGGAGGCCATCCGCGCATGATGTACGGTGGTTCGGATGCAGCCGTTGATCTGGGACCGACGCCCGGACGGCCTCAGGGCCCCGGCGATGGTGTGCGCGTTCCAGGGTTGGAACGACGCGGGAGATGCCGCCTCGAGCGCCGTCTCGTTCCTCGCCTCGGCGCTGAACGCTCGGCGCTTCGCGCGCATCGACTCGGAGGAATTCTACGATTTCCAGGCGAACCGCCCCTGCGTCCGCTTCGCGGACGGCGGCAAGCGGGAGATCGTGTGGCCCAGCGTCGAGGTCTTCGAAGCGCCGGCTCCGAGGGCGCCCCGGGACCTCGTGCTCGTCCAGGGGGTCGAGCCATCGATGCGGTGGCGCTCCTTCAGCGCGAACCTGATCGACCTCGCCGAGGCCCTCGGCGTGCAGGTCGTGGTCTCCCTCGGCGCGCTCCTCGGCGACGTGCCCCATACGCGACCGGTGGCGATCACGGGACACGCCTCGGATCCAGCGCTGGTCGAGCGCCTGGGCATGCAAGCCTCGACGTATGAGGGGCCGACGGGGATCGTCGGCATCCTGCACAGCGCCTGCGGTGAAGCGGGGATGCCGTCGGCAAGCCTGTGGGCCGGCGTGCCGCACTATGTCGCCGCCGCCGCCAACCCGAAGGCGGCGCTCGCCCTGGTGCGCAGGGTCGAAGGCCTGATCGGCGTCTCGGTTGACGTATCGGAGCTCGAGTCGGCGGCGGCCGACTACGAGCGCCAGGTGGACCGCGCCGTACAGAGCGACCCCGACATCCTGGCATTCGTCGAAGGCCTCGAACAGAGGGCCGAGAGCGAGGAGCGCTCGCCCGAGGAGGTGCCCTCCGGCGACATCCTCGCGCGCGAATTCCAGCGCTTCCTGCGCCAACGGGGGCCCGAGGGCGGGTAGGCGACCCGGCGGGGCTCAGCTCTCGGCGGCCGGACAGACGATGCGGTAGTCGCAGATCGAGCACGCGGCCTGCGAAGGGGTCGGCTCGAACTCCTGGGCGAGTATCCCCTGGCCGACCTCGAGCACGACGTCCTTCACCGAGTCCGCATTACCCTCGAGGTGGGGAACGGGGACCTTGCGGTCATCGAGCACGTAGTAGTAGGCCTGGCGCGAGGAGGGCAGATGCCACGCTTCCCGGGCAGCGAGCGCGTACAGCGACAGCTGGATGTCGTCCTTCAGCTCCGCGGCCGTCTTCGCGCGCGAGGTCTTGTAGTCGATCAGCTCGAACTCCTCCTCGCCGTCGCTGGCAGCAAGCCGGTCGACGCGGTCGACGCGCCCGCGCAGGTGGTGCGGTCCGAGCCTGAAGGCGAACGCGCGCTCGAACCACACCGGCTCGGAGTCCTGGCCGCCGAGTCGCGCGTGGTAGCGGGTGAGCGACTCGCGTGCCTTGTCCCAGAGCCAGCGCTCCCGCTCGCTGTCGCCGAAGCCGGCGCGGCGCCAGCCGGCCTCGAGCAGCTCGAGCATCTGCTCGAGCGTCGTACCGCCTTCGGAGTGGTAGCGCTCGAGGACCTGGTGCACCGCGATCCCGAAGCGCTGGTGGAGCGTCTGCTCGGTGGGAATGCGCAGGACGCGCGCGAACTTGTACCTGAGAGGGCAGCCGCGGTAGGTCTCGATATCGGACGCCGACAGCGCCAGGCCGACGCCCTTGCGCGGAAGGAACGGCTCGAGCGATGGCTCCCCACGCGGCGCGATCGCTTGTGCTCGCGCGCGGTCGCCCTGCTCGGTCGGTGCGTCCTCCGAAGCGGTGATCAGGGTGTCATCGAGCATCGAGGTCTGGAAGATCTCCCGTTGCAGCGGCGTGGCGGCTGCGAGCAGACGTGCGTTGACGTCGGAGAGCGCCTCCTCCATGCTCTGGCCGGTCGGCCGCTGGATCAAGGCCGCGAGCTTCAGCAGCTCGAGGTAGCGGACGACGCCGTGGCAGATGTCGAGATCGGTGTCGAGCCGCAGCTCGCCGATGCGCCCACCGATGCGGCCCACGCTGTCGAGCACCTCTTCTCGCAACAGCTGAAGCGTCACCTCCAACTGGCCGGTCCCCGCGTCGGGCGAAGCCGGCTCGCCGGGCTCATCTTTGGCGCCCTCAGCGCCCGTCGCCGCGAGCTGAAGGCGCTGGACGGCGCGGTTCTCCTGCCGGGAATGCGGTACCAGGCCGGCCAGATGGCGCGCGAGCTCGCGCGGCGTCGATGTCGGCTGGCGACGGACGAACTCGCAGGCCAGTTCGCGCAGCTGCTCGAGGCTCGCCCTTTGCCCGGCGGCATCCTCGGGTGTCAGCAGCGCTCGCCCCCGCAGGCTCAACTGCTCGATCAGCTCGACGATGAACGCCTCGGGCGCCAGCTGCTCGAGCCCCGCGGCCGCGCTGCGATGCAGCTCGACGAAGCGCTGGATTCGTTCGCGCGCCTCTGGCGGAACCTGGGGCGACTCGTTGGCCGCGGCGAGACCGGCGACGAGGTCCAGCTTGCGACGGCGCGCCACCTGAATCACGCGGGCAAGCTCGACCTGGCGGAGCTCGATCGGCGGTCGCGCCAGCGCTCGCACAACGGCGGCCGCGTCTCGCGGATCCACCAGCAGCCGCGTCCAAGCGAGCACGTCGCGCACCTCGGGGCGCTCGAGAAATCCGCCCGTCCCGCGCTCCTCGCCTGGCGGGCCGCCGGCTGGCGCGGAGGCGCTTCTCGAAACGGACACGACCCTAGGATACGAGCGACCGGCAGAACAGGTGCGCTCGGGCGCCGAGGCGTCGCGGCCGGCCTCATCCCCGGATAGCAGCTCGCGCCGGGCTACGCTCTTCAGATGGACGCGATCGACTGGCGCGCGGCGCAGCGAATAGGCGAGCTGATCGCCGGGGCACCTCCCTCCGGCGGCCTGCGCCCAGCCGCGGTCGAGCCGCTCGCCTATGACTTCGCGAGACGCGTCAGCGAGTACAGCGGCCTCGAGCTGCCGGGCCAGCTGCCGCCGCTGGAGTTCGTCGACCGCTCGGCCTGGATTGCGGCCAACCTGAAGGGGATGCGTCCGCTGCTGGGGCGCCTCACCGACCGGCTGGCCGAGGAGAGCGGCGTGCTGTCGGGTCCGTTGCGGGCCGCCTCGGGATTCCTGCTCGGCGCTCAGGTGGGGGCGCTGACCGGCATGCTCTCGCAGCGGGTGCTCGGCCAATACGACCTCGCGCTGCTCGACCCCGCGGTGCCGCCGCGCCTGCTGCTGCTGGCGCCCAACCTCGCGCAGGCCGCGCGGAACCTCGGCGTGGACCGCGACGAGCTGGTGCTGTGGGTCACGATCCACGAGATCACGCACGCCGTCCAGTTCTCCGGCGCGCCGTGGCTGCGTGAGCATCTCGGCGGGATGCTGGGCGAGCTGATCGACGGCCTGCAGATGGCAGTCGGTGGCCCATCGAACGGCGACGCGTCCGATCGCGCGAACGGCGCGGGCGCTGCTCCGCGGCGGCCCTCCCGGCTGCCCAGCCCAGGCGAGCTGCGCCAACTGCTCGATCGGGCCCGCCGCGGTGAGCTCCTGCGCCTGACGCTGGGCGAGCAGCGCTGGCAGTTGGTGGAGCGCATGCAGGCGGCGATGTCCCTGATCGAGGGACATGCCGAGCACACGATGGACGCGGTCGGGGCCGAGGTGCTGCCCTCGCTGCCGCGGCTGCGGGCTGCGATGACGCGTCGACGGGAGTCCCGCGGGCTGCCCTGGCGAGTGCTCGAGCGCCTGCTCGGCCTGGAGCTGAAGCTTCGCCAGTATGAGGTCGGCAGGCGCTTCTGTGACGCCGTCGTCCGCGAGGGCGGACCGCAGGCGCTGGCCCGCGCCTGGAGTGGTCCTGACGCGCTGCCGAGCACCGCCGAGCTGCGGGCGCCGGAGCAGTGGCTCGCGCGTACGCGCGAGCCCACGCAGGCCGGCAAATAGTCCGCAAAGAGCGCGGAGCACATCGAACGCATGTTCCTCCTGTTACAAACTCCGCTTGCCGGGGTGCCTTGACTACAGGGATTTCACGGGATGCTACGATGTCGGTGTAACAATCTCTTCCAGATGGGTTACAAACAGGTGTTCGCCTCAAAAGGGGCGAGACCATAGACCGAGTCCCCGTTCTCCCTGCAGCGGGGAAAGAAGAGGAGATCGTCCTACATGCCTGCAGCCCCCAAAACTTCTTCAAGCAGCGCGAAACCCCGCGCGAAAGCATCACGCAAAACGGCTTCCGCGAAAAAAGTGAGCAAAGCGACTCGCGCGAAGGCCGCTCGCACGCGTGCCGCCCACCAGGCCGAGTCGGCCGTACGCCAGACGCAGACCGCTAGCCGTGAGACCGCCGACGTGTTCGGCGACTACGCTGAGCGCGCGTTGCTGATCCCCGTCGGCGCCGCACTCGTCGCCCGTGACAAAGTTGTCTCGACGGTGAGCGACACGATCTCAACGTACTCGTCAAGCTCCAAGACGCAGGCCCAGCTGCGCCGCTTCGAGCGCCGCGGGGCAACTGCCCGCAACCGCCTCGAGCGCGAGGTGCGCAAAGCGCGGGTGCGCGTCGAGCGTGAACTGCGTCAACGTCGTCGCGTGATCGAGAAATCGGTGAACGACCTCGACTCTCGACGCGAGACGGTGGCCAAGCAGGTCCCAGACATCGCCAACCGAGTGCCCGAGCTGGCCAACCGAGTCCAGGAGCGCATCCTGAGCCTGGTCTAAGCCACGAGCTTCCCCCGACCCGGACCGGAGAGGCCGGGGACGCCGCCCGAAGGCGGTGGTCGGGAGAGTCTGTCGGCCTCATATCCCGCCGGCAGTAGTAGCACCCTCTCCTCCCTCGACCCGCGGGCGGCCCCCACCGCCCGCGGGTCTTTTTTGGCCGGGTTCGCGGACCCGATCACGCACGATTCCCTGCGGCTCGTCGCATGTTTGCCACAATGGGCCGGTGACCAATAGGGACGAGATCCTCAGTGCGCTCGAGGCCGTGATCGACCCCGAGCTCCACCGCTCGATCGTCGAGCTCGACATGGTCCGCTCGATCGACGTCAGCGGCAACGGCGTGGTGGACGTGACCGTCTCGCTGACGACGCCCGGATGCCCGATCAAGGGGCACTTCCAGACGGCCGTCGTCCAGGCTGTCGCGGCGCTCGACGGGGTGAGCCACGTCAACGTCTACTTCGACGTCCTGAGCGACGCGCAGAAGGCGGCGCTGCAGCAGAAGCTCGGTGCCGGCAGCCTTCCCGACGGCTCGCTCGCGCAGGTGTCAAACGTGCTGTGCATCGGCTCGGGCAAGGGCGGCGTCGGCAAGTCCACGCTCACAGCCAACCTCGCGGCCGCGCTGACGGGCGAGGGAAAGAGCGTCGGCGTACTCGACGCGGACGTATGGGGCTACTCGATCCCGCGTATGTACGGACTCGGCTCCACCCGCCCGCCTGTGTCAGCCGAGCGAAAGATCATCCCGCTCATCGCACACGGCGTAAAGGTGATGTCGATCGGCTTCTTCGTCGAGGAGGACGCAGCGGTGGTCTGGCGGGGGCCAATGCTTCACAAGGCGCTCAGCCAATTTCTGAAGGACGTCGACTGGGGGCCGCTGGATTATCTGCTGATCGATCTGCCGCCGGGCACCGGCGACGTCTCGATGACGCTCGCCCAGCTGCTCCCCCAAGCGCAGTTCTTGATCGTTACCACACCGCAGCCGGCCGCGCAGAAGGTCGCGCGCCGCGCGGCGCAGATGGCGCATAAGGTGTCGCTCGAGATCGGCGGCGTGATCGAGAACATGTCCAGCTTCACGACGCCCTCGGGCGAGCGCTTCACGATCTTCGGCGAGGGCGGCGGCAAAGAGCTGGCGGACGAGCTCGACGTTCCCCTCCTGGCCAGGGTGCCCCTCACGATGCCGCTGCGCGAACACGCCGATAGCGGCGTGCCGCTGGTGGTCGAGGATCCAGACGACCCGGCCTCACAGGCAATCCGCCAGGTCGCGCGGGGGCTGATCGCGATGGCTCCACTGGAGCTGGCGCTGCTGCCCAGCATCGACGAGCTGCCCGTGACAGATGAAGCAGCGAGCCCGAAACCCGTGGGCATGTCGCTGCCAATGGCCTGAGCTTCGGGCCCAAGCGTCAGCCGACATGCCCGTCCCAGAGCCGCAGGCGGATGCCGCCTGAGTCGACACGCCTGCGTGCAGCGACTCGACGGCTCCTCGCTTGACAAGGAGCAGTCACCTGAGAGGATCGTCTTCAAAATGCCAGTACAGGATCAACAGGAGGAGGAGCAGGACGACCGGTCCCCGACCGGCGATACGCGCGAGGGCGTCGTCGAATTCGACGAACGTCGCGCGAAGATGGAAAGGCTCCGGGCCGAAGGGATCGATCCGTACCCGCCGGTCAGCCTGTGGGACAGTCGCACGCTCATCGCGGGCGTCCTCTCGGCCCACGACGCGGCGACGCTCGAGCAGGGGGAGCACCCGGAGCTGCACTACCAGATAGCCGGGCGCCTGATCTCCCGCCGTGTGCACGGCAAGACCGCGTTCCTCGACGTGCGTGACCTGTCCGGCACCATCCAGGCGGTCGTCCGGGTCAACTCGCTCGGCCAGGACGCCTACGATCGGATCCTGAATCTCGACATCGGGGACATCGTCGGGATCGAGGGTTCCGTGTACGTCACGCAACGGGGGCAGCTCGCGCTCGCGGTCCTCGACGCCACGCTGCTCACGAAGACGCTGCGCCCACCGCCGGACAAGCGCCACGGACTGGGCGACACCGGCACCCGCTATCGGTATCGCGAGCTCGACCTGCTCGCCAACGAGGAGACTCGGGAGCTGTTCATCACGCGTGCGAGGATCATCGCCGCGATCCGCGAGTGGCTCGATCAGAAGAACTTCGTGGAGGTCGAAACGCCTGCGCTGCAGTCACTGGCCGGGGGCGCCGGCTCGCGCCCCTTCACGACCCATCACAACGCGCTCAACCGCGACCTCTACCTGCGCATCTCGGTCGAGCTGTTCCTCAACCGCCTGATCGTGGGCGGCATGGAGAACGTCTACGACATGGGGAAGGTGTTCCGCAACGAGGGCATCTCGCCCAAGCACAGCCCCGAGTTCACGATCATCGAGTTCATGATGGCCTACGCCGACTACAACGATGTGGCGAGGGCGACCGAAGAGATGTTCGCGTTCGTCGCCCAGCGCGCGCTGGGGAGGACGGAGATCAAGAGGGGTGGCGAGACGATCGACCTGGCGAAGCCGTGGCGGCGGATCACGATGGGCGAGGCGATCCTGGACGCGACCGGCGTCGACTTCATGGAGTCCGACCG
>DATMQG010000058.1:0-4837 GCA_035566835.1 Solirubrobacteraceae bacterium | reverse complement strand
GGCCGCCTCCTTGAAGTCATGCCGAAACGCGAGCACGGTGCCGGCCACGGCGAACGCGAGACCGATCAGGCTCATGGCGACCGCCCGGCCGGTGTTGCCGGCCTTCGCCGCCGCTGCTTCGAGACTGCTGCCACCCGACTGCTGTTCCGCCGCTCGCGGTACGCCCGCAGGCGTGCCCGAGACGACGGCCGCGTCGGCACGCGTTGCGCCCAGGGACCCTACGCACGCGCTCAGCAGCAGGACGAGGATCCAAGCGCGCATCCGTCGCGCGGCAGGGTCACGCACCGGGGTTCACCTCGATGGCGGAGATCTCCCAGCGGCCGGCAACCTGGAGGACGTCGAGTTCGTACGCGAACGTGTATTGCAGGCCGCGCGGGTCGCGTGCCTGCACGACGGCGTTCACCGACCTGGCGTCGGCGGACCAGTCGAGGCGCTGCACCGAGAGGAGCGTCAGCTGCACGCCGGGGAGTGACACGCGCGCGCCGCTCGTAAGATCGGCAGCGAGCTCGCCCGCCGAGGCGGCAAGGTAGTTGCGCAGCGCCCGCTGCACGACCGTCGCCAATCCGGGGTCAGCGACTTCCCGAAGGCGCCTGGGTTCCAGCGCCGGACCGGACGCCGGCGCTCCGACGAGCGACGGATAGCCGGTCAGTGCCAGGCGACCGTCGGCCGCGCGCGCGACGTCCACGGTTAGGTACATCAGCCCGCCGGTGTCCGTCTGGGCGGCGACCGTGTAGACGTGCGCGCCCACAGACGCTTCACGCTGCTGGACGACTTCGACCCATTCGACGTGCTGCTTCCCGCTGACCGGCAGCTGAAGACCCGCGTCCGGTTCCAGCCCCGGCCCGTCGAAGCCCTGCAGCGCGCGCTCGCTGGCGAGCGGGTCTGCCGCGTTCCAGGTCAGGTAGCGGCGGGCGAACAGCGCCGCGAACCCTTCGGCCGCCCGGTCCGGCCCGGCGACCTCGTGCGCAGCGGCGGCGGCGGGCCGCGGCGGAGCGATCGCGAAGCGGGCGCTCGCCGCAAGCCCCCCCACCGCCACCGCGGAGATGAGATAACGAGGCAGTTCTCGGGTCAGGCGGATGACCCACAGCGGGCGCGTTGAGATCGTCACCGTCGAGCGCGCTTGCGTCATCTGCCGCTCAACGCTCGAAGCCGAACTCGGCGCGCTCGAGCTGGGTCGAGCTTCCGGCGACCGCGACAGCGCTCACGGGCGGCGCTGAAATGCCGGCAGCAGACGACCGTCCTGCAGAAGACGTGGGGATGCGGGTTCGAGCCCGCGCCGGCCCTACCGCGCGGCGCATTGCCCGCGGGTCCTCGGAAACGCGCGCAGCTCCGTTCGCCGAGCTGGGGTGAGCGCGGCGAGTCTCTCCCGGCGCGGTCGGCGCGGTCGAACGTCCCGGCGCCTGCGCTGGCGGACGGTGAAGCACGAGCACCACGGCGACGGCTGCGAGCGCTCCCGCGAGCATCGCGGCGACGACTATCCGCCGCGGTCGGCGCCGGGCGCCCGCCTCCGTCGCGACTGGCTGCCACTGCTCGTCCTCGCCGCCGCCGGCAAGGAAGTCCGACTCGCTGAACACGCGGTAGACCTCGCGCGGCGCTCGGCGCAGCAGCGCCATCAGGAGCATCCCCGATCGTGCACGCGGGCGACCGGAGGCCGGGCAGGGGAGCCACCCGGCTCCGGTCGCTGGCGCGCGGATGGGCGTCGCCGGGCGGTCGTCCGTTCAACCGACTGCCCGCGCCCGAAGGGGACGTGCCTATGAGTGGGGGGATGCGGTGGTTTCATAGGTTCGTCCCTTTCATCTCTTCCGACCGGACGCGCGCCGTCGGGACAGCTGGCTCCTCGCTCGACATCAGGCGGCTCAGACGGGTCCTCGCCCGCTGTGCGACCTTCCGGTACTTGTCCGGCGACCAGCCGTAGCGACGGCAGAACTCTGCGCGTGGCATTTGCAGGGCGACCTGTGAGATCAGGACCAGGCGTTGATCGGGCGAGAGCTCTCTCATCAAGGCCTGCACTTGGCACAGCTCGAGGCGCAGGATCACGAGCTTCTCGAGCTCGGCCCGCGCGTCGACGACGTCGATCGCCTCCTCGCCGGTCGCGTCCAGCGACAGCGAGCGCTCGAGCGCGGCCTGCATCGGGCTGCGGCCTGCGAGCGCACGACGACGATCGCGGATGCGGGAGACGAATCGGCGCTCGATCGCCGTCTCGAGATCCCTCCGGTTTGCGTAGCTGGCGCCTCTGCGCGCATCGGCCACGAGCTCGAGCGTTGCCTGGCTGTAGCAGTCCTCCAGATCCTCGCGCCGCAGCCGGTGTCGGTGCACGCGCAGAAGCAGCTCGCGCCTGGCCCGCGTCACCAATGCAACGTCCTCCGCCGGATCTGGACGCGACGCCGGCGTCCAGGGCCAGCGGCCGCGGCCGCGGCCGGCCGGCGCTCGCCTTTCTGACTCAGATCGGGTAGACACGTGTGAGTGTCGATCGCGAGCGTCCTCAGGCCCCCCTCCCGATGAGCTTCTGGGATCGGCTGCACGCGTTCGACCGCTTCCAGCAACGCCACAAGCGGCTCAGCTTTGTCGTCGCGGTGATCAAGAAGCGCGCCGACGACCAGGCGGGGCAGCTCGCCGCGCTGATCGCCTACTACGCCTTCGTCTCGCTGTTCCCGCTGCTGCTCGTGTTCGTGACAGTCCTCGGGTTCATCCTCCAGAACGACCCGGCCGAACGCGAACGCATACTCAACGGCGCGCTCGGCCAGATCCCCCTGATCCGCGACCAGCTCAAACTCCACTCGCTCCACGGCAGCCCGACCGCGCTCGCGATCGGCATCGTCGGCTCGCTGCTCGCCGGCATGGGCATAACGAGCGCGTCGCAGACTGCCTTCAATCGGATCTGGCACGTCCCCTTCAAGCACCGCCCCAACTTCATCTTCGCGCGCCTTCGCGGGCTGGGGATGCTCGCGATCCTTGGGACGATGGTCATCGTATCGACGGTCGCCGCTGGCTATGTCGGTGCGTCCAGCCACGGGACTCTTGCGGTCCTCGCGGGCACTTTGGTCGCGCTCGCTTTCAACCTCGCGACGTTCCTGCTCGCGTTCAAGGTCCTGACGGCAGCCGACATAAACTGGGGCGAACTATTGCCCGGCGCGATCACCGCCGCCGTCTTCTGGCAAGCATTGCAGCTCCTCGGCGGCTACTACATCGAACACCTGCTGAAGCGCACCACCCCGCTTTACGGGGTCTTCGCGCTGGTCTTGGGCCTGCTGGCATGGCTGTACCTGGGCGCCCAGATGACGCTTGTCGGGGCCGAGGTCAACGTCGTGCGCGCGCGGCGCCTGTGGCCGCGGAGCCTCTTCGGCGAGCCGTTGCTCGACGCCGACAGGCGCGCGCTGACCTATTCGGCCGAGGCGGAGGAGCGCGTGAAGGAGGAGAACGTTGAGGTGGACTTCGATGGTCCACCGGTCTCCTCGGCCTAAGTTTGCCTCTACAGCGCCGTTTGCGGGGTGAGGCAGAAGTACTTGCGCCAACAACTACCCCGCGCTATACTACCTATACTTTCGTAACCTCATATGGAGCAGTTACCAATGCCATCAGCACAAGACCAGCCCACAATTCAGCCGTCAGAGCCTAGGCAGCGCCTGCGGCTAATCCCGCTCGACGACACCGTCGTGTTCCCGAACATGGGCATCACCCTCACCGTGGACGTCGGCGATGACAAGCGAGTCGTGCTCGTCCCCCGGCACGACAACGAGTTCCTCGAGGTTGGCACGGTAGCGGAGGTGTCCGAGCAGATCCGTCTGCCCGGTGGCGGCCGCGCGGTCGCCATCTCGGGCGAGCACCGCGCCCTGATCGGCGCCGCCCAGACTGGGCCCGGCGGCGAGCTGCGCGTCGAGGTCGACGAGCGCCCCGACGAGGTGCCTGTGGATGGGCGCACGCGTGAACTCGAGCGGGAGTATCGCGCGACGGTGGAGGAGATCCTCGAGCTGCGCGGCGACGACGGCCGGATCTCGGCCTTCCTGCGCGCGATAGCCGAGCCGGGATCCCTGGCGGACTCCGCCGGCTACTCCCCCACGATCACCTACGAGCAGAAGGTTGAGCTGTTGCGCACGATCGACGTGACCGACCGCCTCGAGCTGGCCGTGCGGCTGCAGCGCGAGAGCCTGGCCGAGCTGCAGGTGCGCAAGCGCATCCGCGAGGACGTACAGGAGGGCGCCGAGAAGCAGCAGCGCGAGTACTTCCTGCGCAAGCAGATGGAGTCCATTCGCAAGGAGCTGGACGAGGACGACGCGTCGGTCGTGGAGGAGTACCGCACCAAGATCGAGGAGGCGCAGATGCCCGAGGCCGTCAACGAGCAGGCTTTGAAGGAGCTCGGGCGCCTGGAGCGGATGGGCGAGCAGACAGGCGAGTCGAGCATGATCCGCACGTACCTGGACTGGCTGATCGCGGTGCCTTGGAGCAAGCGCTCCGACGAGCACCTCGACCCCGTCGCGGCACGTGCGGTGCTGGACTCAGACCACGCTGGTCTCGAGGACGTCAAGGATCGCGTCACGGAGTACCTGGCCGTGCGTAAGCTGCGCCAGGACCGCGGCATCGAGGTCGACCCCAAGTCCGGGGCGATCCTGACGCTGATCGGGCCTCCCGGGACCGGGAAGACGTCGATCGGCGAGTCGATCGCGCGTGCCACCGGCCGTGAGTTCGTGCGCATGTCGCTGGGCGGTGTGCGTGACGAGGCCGAGATCCGCGGGCACAGGCGCACCTACATCGGAGCGCTCCCCGGGCGCCTGGTAAGGGCGCTGCGTGACGCCGGGACGATGAACCCCGTGATCCTGCTCGACGAGGTGGACAAGGTCGG
>DATMQG010000057.1:0-2413 GCA_035566835.1 Solirubrobacteraceae bacterium | reverse complement strand
ATCGGATCCATCAGCGCCCCCAGGCGGCTGTACTGGCCGGTCAGTCGCGCGGCGATGCCGTCGGCGTAGTCTCCCCAGCCGATCACGGCGAACAGCGTCGCCGGGAGGGCGCCGGTGCCCTCGGCGCTCGAGAACGTGACGATGAGAAACACGGGGATCAGCGCCAGGCGCGTGAAGCCGATCGCGTTTGGGATCGTCCACGGCCGCAGCGGGCTTCCGGCCCGGGTCTCCGGTGGCGGCGCCCCGGAGCGGTCGAGGCCCAGCAGCCTCAGGGCACGCTTTGCCACAGCTCGTCCACGCGCCGGACGAGATCTGCACCCTCGCCCGTCAGCGGCAGGCTCGGGGCCTCGGCGCGTCCGCGCCGGACCTGGACCTCGACCTCGCCCGACTCGAGCGTTCGCCGCCCCACGGTCAGCCGCAACGGGCAGCCGAGCAGCTCGGCGTCGGCGAACTTCTCGCCGGCCGCACGCTCGCGGTCGTCGTAGAGCACGTCGACCCCTCCCGCCCTCAGATCCTCATAGATCCGGTCGGCCGCGTCGCGCTCGGGGGTGCCGGGGCGGCCGAGAGCCACCAGATGAACGGCGAATGGAGCGAGCGCCCGGGGCCAGGAGATGCCGTGGTCGTCTGCGAACTGCTCGACGGCCGCGGCGACCACGCGAGCGGGCCCGAGCCCGTAGGAGCCCATCCAGATCGGGCGCTCGGCGCCATGCTCGTCGAGATAGTTGGCGCCAAGCGGCTCGGAGTAGCGGGTGCCGAGCTTGAAGATGTTGCCGATCTCGATCGCCGGCTCGACCGTCAGCAGCTCGCCGTCACGGCGCAGCCCCTCCCCCACCCGTTCCACCTCGGGGCTCCTGAGCGCGACCTCGACGTTGGCCGCATAGCCTCCCCCGAGCGCTATCTCGTCCTCGCCGGCCGCACATGGCGCCATGTACTCGTGGGCCCCGAGCCCGCCCATCATGCCGACATCGGACTCGACGCGGTAGTAGCGCAGCCCCGTGCGCTCCATGATGCGGTCGTAGGCGCCGACGTGCAGCGCGTAGCTCTGCTCGAGTCCCGCGGGGTCGCGGTCGAAGCTGTAGGAGTCCTTCATCACGAACTCCCGCGTGCGCAGCACGCCGGCGCGCGGACGCGGCTCGTCGCGCTCCTTGACCTGGACGTGGAAGAGGATCAGCGGCAGGTCCCTGTAGGAGTTGATGATCTGCGCCGCATGAAAGGTGACGGCCTCCTCGTGGGTCATCGCCAGCACGAGCTCTGAGCCCTTGCGGTCATTGAGCTTGAACAGCTCCTCGATCTCGAGGCGTCCCGTCCGGCGCCACGGCTCGGCCGGCTGCAGCACGGGCATCAGCATCTCCTGGCCGCCAATCGCCTCGATCTCCGCGCGGACGATCTCGACGACCCGCTCGTGCACCCGCCAGCCTGCCGGCAGCCACGTCCATATGCCTGCGCCCATCTGCCGGATCAGCCCGGCGCGCACCATCAGCTTGTGCGAGATCGCCTCGGCGTCGGCCGGCGCCTCCTTCTCGGTGGGGAGCAGGTACTCGGACAGGCGGGTCATGGGAGGCCGACATCCTATGCTGGCCGCCGCGGTCGGCGGCTGCCGCGGTGCGCGCCCGCGAGCGGCGGCGCCCGTGGTGGCGCGCTATGAATACGCAGAGGAACCCGTCAATCCACCGAAGGAGCCCAGATGGCCTACTCCGTCCCTCCGCTTCCCTATGCCTATGACGCGCTTGAGCCGCACATAGACAAGCTGACGATGGAAATCCACCACGACAAGCACCACCAGGCGTATGTGGACAAAGTCAACGCGGCGCTGGAGGGCACAGCTCTCACCGACGCGCCGATCGAGGACGTTCTCCGCGACCTGGGCCAGGTACCCGACGTCAAGCGCACGGCGGTCAAAAACAACGGCGGCGGGCATTACAACCACACCATGTTCTGGGAGAACATGAGCGGCGACGGCGGCGGGCAGCCCGGCGGCGAGCTCGCGGGCGCGATCGACTCGGCGTTCGGCTCCTTCTCCGACCTCCAGGCAAAGGTCAAGGAAACCGGCGTCAACCAGTTCGGCTCCGGTTGGTCGTGGCTCGTGCTCGACGGATCGAGCCTCGCAATCGTCGGCAGCGCCAACCAGGACAACCCGATCTCCGGCGGCCAGATCCCGCTGCTCGGCGTCGACGTGTGGGAGCACGCCTACTACCTGAAGTACCAGAATCGCCGCCCCGACTACATCGACGCGTGGTGGAACGTCGTCAACTGGGACAAGGTCGCAGAGCGCTTCGCGGCGGCCGGCTGAGCAACCCCGTCTCCATCTCTTCCTAGCCCCCTCGCGCATGCGCGAGGGGCGGAGGGGCGCATGCGCCCCTCCGAGGACCCGTCGCATGCGACGGGTCCGGGCAGGCCACATGTGGCCTGCCCC
>DATMQG010000056.1:0-56060 GCA_035566835.1 Solirubrobacteraceae bacterium | reverse complement strand
CCAACGACCCGTTCCCCATCGGAGAGTGCACCTGGTATGCCGGCGGGCGCCGGCCCGACCTCGTGGACGTCGTCCACGGCGTCGCCTGGGAGTGGCTGGCTGCGGCCAGGGGCCTAGTCCCCGAGGGCTCGCGGCCCGCGATCGGCGCGATCGCCGTCTACGCGCCCAATCCTCCTGGATCGGCGGGTCACGTCGGCTACGTAGCCGCGATCTCAGGCTCTCGAGTCCTGCTCGAGGATTCCAACTGGCGCGCCACTCCTTGGAGTCCAAGGCTGCAGGTTCACGAACACTGGGAAGCGGCGCGCGCTGCGAGCGGCTACATCTACGGAGGGCCGGCCGGCACCGGGCCGCGCCCCGCCGCGCCGCTACGATGACCGGCTCACGCGAGCACTCAAGGCGTCCGGACGCAAGGGCCGCCGCAGCTCAGTTGGTGGAGCACGCATCCGGCGGCGGACCGCAGAGCCGTTGGACGCGTTCCCCGAGTTCGAGTGTGCGCGCCTGTTCAGTGTCGCCAAGCAGACGGGCGAGCGATCCTGCTGGCCGCGTGGCCGCTGGCCGAGAAGGGCCACTGCGTGGAGTACCCCCGCAAATTCGAGCGTGTTTGGTCTATTCGTCCTGCGGGTATAGCTAACGGCGTAGGAGGAGGCAACGGCGGGGAGGGCCCACTAATCTTGCGGGCGTCCACCTCCCCGCCGTTTTCTTTCTCGCTGGAGAGGAGCATCTCGACCCGCGCCCTGCTCAGTCGGCCGCGGAGGGGCAGAGGCGCGAGACGATCACGTCGACGATCGCGTGGCAGTCGAGCACCGTGACGAACAGGTAACGCGCTGGCGAGCGATCTGTCGGGTCGCGATGTCTCGGCGATACAGGAGCCCCGTCTTCGCTTAGCAGGTGATCGAGACTTCACGTCGTCCGCCAATCCCAACGGCGCGAGCACCTGACGTGGTCTAATTCTTACGAACAGACGCTAGCCGACTCGAGGAGATGACGAGCTTGCCTTACAGCGTAAGGAAGACAAACGGCGCATACCAGGTAGTAGATCGCGAGACCGGAAAGATCTACTCGCGACACGCCACCAAGGAGCACGCCGAGCGCCAGCGTCGACTGCTGGAGGGTGTCAGGCACGGCTGGAAACCAACCGGCAAAAAGCCGGGTAGCAGCGCTCGATAGGGAACGTTTGGCGCGATAGCAGAAAGACCGCTACGACACTCCACGACGCTACCGGGCAAGTGCCGATCAGAACAGCTGATCCCGCGGCCGCCCGTATCGCAGAGCCACATTCCGCATGCTTGAATCGAAATGGACCCTGGTGGAATCCACCTAAACCGGCTGGGGCCACGACACGACTGGCGCGAGACTGGCGCGCCAGTCGTGTCCCACTTTCGGTGCGACTAGCCCGGCGACCGCCGCGAAGGCGTTAAGTCACCTGACCGCGCGCGGGCGTACGCGCTCCTCAAACCAGGCAGGCAAAGTTTTTGATGGTGTAGGTCTGCGTGTAAAAGTGCGGAATGGTCAGTATCCATGTGGACGTGTGGTTAGCGGTTTCGGTGCATTGAAGCGTTGCACCGTTACCTAAAGAAAGGGTGCCAGCGGAGGCTGGCGCCGCCGCCTCGAACCCGGCCACGCCCAGCGTGAACACGGTCATCGCTGCCAGAAGTGCTCGTCTTGCCATCGTACTATCCTCCTTGCTCCGGGTTGATGGCGGTGGCAGACCCGATTCCGTCGGGAAGACAGCTCCCATAAGTCCAGGCCACGCCCCCTTGTGCAGCGCACCCTACTCCCGGACGCGGCAGCGGGTCGCCTGCACAAGCCGATCGTCTCGACCAAGGCGCGGGCGAGCTACGGGAGGCCCCATCGGATAACGCGATCCGGATCCCTGAGGTCGAGATCGCGGTGCCCGCTAATGCCGTACCGACCTCAAGCAGACGTTCGCGCGTCCGGCCGATCAAGTGACCGGGCCGGTTCGCTGGGCCGTGATTCGATCGCTGACCGCCCTAGTCGGGCTGTAATCCCATGATCTCACTGAAGCGGTGGAACGGCCGCCGCAAGGTGTCTCAACCCTAACCCTTGGGTAGCCAGCGCGGGCTCGGCCATGCCACGAGGATCGGAGCAGTGAGTAACGAACCCGAATGGTCGCGGTGCTGCCCTACGATGCGTCGATGGCTGTGAGGCAGAGCGCTGGGATCCTCCTCTTTCGCCGTGCGATGACGGCCAGCGAACCGGAGGTCCTGCTCGGTCACCCAGGCGGCCCGTTCTTCGCGCGCAGGGACGAGGGCTACTGGTCGATCCCGAAGGGCGAGCCGGATCACGCCGATGAGGATCTACTGGCGGTTGCGCGACGTGAGTTCGACGAGGAGGTCGGCCATCCGGCGCCTTCCCGTCAACCGGACGGATCGGCGCCGATCCCGCTGGGCACGATCGTCCAGAAGGGGGGCAAGGTCGTCTCTGCATGGGCGATCGAGGGCGATCTTGATCCCGCCACGGCGCGGTCGAACGTGTTCGAGCTGGAATGGCCGCAACGGAGCGGCCGGCGCGAATGCTTCCCTGAGCTCGACCGCGTGGCGTGGTTCGCGCCTGCTGAGGCTCGCCGCCGGGTGAAGCCGGCTCAGATCCCATTCGTCGATCGGCTGATCACGGCCCTCGCCGGTGAGTCCTTGGCGTCCTGAGCGGCTCGCTAGCCCTTCGAGCCCGCCAGGTGACACCGCGCAGCGTCGCTGTCGAAATGCGCGACGTGCGGGCGTCCGCTAAGCCTTAGCCCACACGCCTGACTCGGACGAGCTCGAGCGCCCCAGTGCGCCCACTTGAAGTAGACGATCTCCGGGTACGGCGTGCGTGACGAAGCGGCGAGCCACCACAGGTCGTCGGGAGCAGACACCTCAACATTTGGCGTCCAGGTGCTCGCTTTGACTCCGAAGCAGCGGAAACGGTCTCGTTGTGGGCAGGTTTGACCATGTTTAGGCAGGCTGCACGAAGGGTAGCCCTCGCGGCGCAAGGTTAAGTGGTGTGTACGCCGGGCGACCGGAGTTCCGCACCACAAAGCAGAGCTTGGAGAGCGACCGCGGATCGACCGGAGATTTAACGTGCAGAACCACGCAAGCCGGCTCGATTACGCCCTCCTGGGGCACCCCTGTCTGGCCGATCAGCGGTCGGCCCGACAGCACGGGAGTCCTCCCCGTACCCCACGGTTCCCTGGCTCCCGTACCGTTCAGTGAGACTGTGGGCGTGAGATGAGAGCGATTCTCGTTGCGTTGCTGTGCGGACTCGCCGGCGTCGCGCTGCCTGCGTCCGCCGAGGCGCAAACGCCGGCCCGGGATGTCTTGTTCGTCGGCAACAGTAACGACGGAACGATCGATCTGTTCGATGCGCAGACGCTGACTCGGATCGGTGGCTTCAGCGCGATCCCTGACGGCAACACGCCGCAGGACCCGCTCCAGGCGGCGTTGTACGAACCGCTTATTAGCAAGGTGGGGATCAACTACGTGCAGGACCTCGCCCTCTCGCCCGACGGCAACACGCTGTATGTGTCGCGCGGCTACCTTGGTGACGTCGCCGCGTTCGACCTCAGCCAGGGCGGCAAGCTGCTGTGGCGGGTCCAGACCCACAGTCTGCGTGCCGATCACGCCGAGTTGTCGCCCGACGGCACGCGGCTGTTCGTTTCGGCGCTGACGGCTAACACCGTCGAGGTGATCGATACCGCGACGCATCAGATCGTGGCCGAGATCCCAGCCGGCGACTGGCCACACACGCTTGGCTTCTCGCCTGACGGCAAGACCGTGTGGAGCGGTAGCCTTGGCGTGCAGATCACCGATACGGCAACGAGCACGACGCCGCCGACCGACGGGCGCCATTGGCTCGAGCCCATCGACGCTGCCACGATGCTGCCGATAGGCGTGCCATGCGAGCTGGGGGCCGGCATCCGACCGTTCGTTCTAACTCCGGACGGCAGCAGGATGTATGTCCAACTGTCGTACTACAACGGCATCGTCGAATACGACCCGTGGCACTGCAGGACGCTGCGAACGCTCGACCTGCCGTTCGCCGGCCGTGGGCTGACGACTCAGCCACACGAATACCCCAACCTCGCCGCACAGCACGGCGTAGCGATCTCGCCCGACGGCAGCTTGCTCTGCCTCGCCGGCACGATCGACGACGACGTCGAGCTCGTCTCGCTGCCGAGCTTCACGCTGTCGAAGACGATCCCGGTCGGCCAGGACCCGGGATGGGCGGTCAACAGCCCGGATGGGCGTTACTGCTTTGTGTCATCGCGCGCCGACCCCGGCGCCAATAGCGTCGCGGTGGTCTCGTACGCGACGCAGAGTGTGGTCGCGACACTCGCGACCGGTCACCATCCCCAGGCCGAGATCACCAGTACGGTGCCGGACAGCGTGCTAGAGGCCGGCGGGTTCCGGTAACTGCGCCACCAGCGAGGAACCCCGCTCCATGGACTCCCTACCTCGCTGCTGCGGAGGTTGAAAAGGAACACTCTCCGCGAGAGTGTTGCTATTCGCCTCAAGCGTCCGGCGCGCGGCTAGATAACTCTTTGTCGTAGCCGGGTGCGTGCCGTCCTTGCTGAGCCGCCGTCTAGTAGCAGCGAGCAAGGCACGTACCGCGCACACCGTCGCGATTCCAGCCGGTAGGACTGTACGCTTGCGAGGGCTCATGCGCACACGACAGTGACCGCTGTCGTCTTCTCTTCGTCTGCGGTACCGCACACCCATTCGCCGTCTGTGACATCGCGACTGTTGCTCTTCCGGCCACCACCAGCGGGGCCAACGTGATCTCGGATGGGTGCAGTTTGAGCCTTGTATGGTCCCGAGCAACAACGAAGATGCCGATCGGGAGGACAGCGCGATGAATGGTCCTGATGATGAGTTTCGTGCCAGAGTGACGGTCGTCGCCGCGGAGGTAGGTAACGAAGCGGCGTTGGAGGCGCTGCTCGGCGAGGTTGAACAGGCACTCCGAGCGGACATTGAGCGCGGGGCTGGCGAGAATGCTGACGACGATCTCGCCGCGGTCGAAAGCTGGGCGGCGCTCGCCTCATACGCGATGGCGCGATTCCACGCGCCAGCGAGCCCCTGGCCCCGCGATCTCGCCGGATGGGGTAAGAACGCGGCCGGCCGACTGCGCAACATCGCCAACACACTCTCGACGATCCTTCGAACTGTCGCCCAGGCTCTCGCAGCAGCTTCGTTTTCCGTCGCGGTCAGCTTTCCTTGGGGGATATCCATCGGCCTGAGCTGGTAAATAAGGTTCACCACCGGGGCAGGGCACGCATACCTCTTACCTCCGACTGTCGCCGAGGACGGCGGCCCGAGCAGGCAACGAGCGCTTGATCGCATTGCTGTGGGACTGGTAGCGTTGTCGCCGATGGTCATCTCGACGATGAACGACCTGCCGGGTTACGAGATCGAGGAGGTCTTCGGCGAGGCGTTCGGGCTCACCGTCCGCTCGCGTAACCTGGGCTCCCAGCTCGGCGCCGTGTTCAAGTCGCTGATCGGCGGCGAGCTCAAGGGGATGACGAAGATGCTCGCGGAAGGCCGCCAGCACGCCACCGACAGGCTGGTGCAGGAGGCTGAAGCGAAAGGTGGCAACGCGATCATCGCGTTCCGCTTCGACACCTCCGAGCTCGGCTCGACCTGGACCGAGATCTGCGCGTACGGAACAGCCGTCACGGCACGCAAAGTCTGACGCTGCGCCCCCCGGCGTCAGCTTCACCCCGCACCCACCTCGCCGCGTCGCTCATCTCCCGCGCTCGGCTGAGACTGCACCGTTCAGAGGACACCAGCTCGTTCCTGACCCCACACAGGCGAGTCGGCGCCGGGTTCAGAGTGGTTCAGCGAGCTCGAAGTACCGCGCGGCGCGGCGCCTCATGGACCACTCCGAGCGTCATCTCCGGTGCCCCGTCGTTCTGCGCACAATCGCCATCCTCGCAGCCGACGAGCCGCCTTCGTGTGACCAGAGCCGCTTTGCGGTGCCGGTGGTGGCCAGCGAGGCTGGTGGGCCTTTCCGTTCGCAAGCGCGCCGGTTGTCCGCAGTCAGCGCGACCTACTCGCGCAACTGCGATGCTGGAACGATGTTCGAGCGGTTCACCGAAGGTGCGCGCCAGGTAATCGTTCTTGCCCAGGAGGAGTCGTGCACACTCAAGCACGACTACATCGGAACGGAGCACCTGCTGCTCGGTCTCATCCGCGAGGAGCACAGCGTCGCCGCACGCGTTCTTAAGAGCTTCGGCATCACGCTTGAGCGGGCGCGCCGGGAGGTCGTGCGACTCGTTGGCGAGGGACAGGCGGTAGGGCCGCGCCAGATTCCATTCACGCCCGCGGCGAAGCGGGTTCTCGAGCTCGCGTTGCGTGAGGCGAAAAGCCCCGGCGACGAATCGATCTACACAGAGCACCTACTACTGGGACTGGCCCGCGAGGACGCAGGTGTCGCGACGCGCATCATGGATGACTTCGACGCTGACGCCAAGAAGATCCGAAACGAGGTGCTTCGCATCCAGCCACAAACAGCGGCCGAGCGGCGCATCCGACGCCAAGCGCGAGTGGAGCTGAGAGTGGACGAGCCGATTCAAGTCGGGCTCACGCCCCGCGCTCGCCGGGTCTGGATGTCCGCCGCGGCCCGTGCTCTCGATGAGGGCCGGACCACGATTGCGCCCGGTGACCTGCTCGAGCCTCTGATCTGCGACGAGACAATCCGCTCGGTCCTGTCCGACCTGGGCATCGATCTTGCTGCCCTGCAAGAGCGGCTGCGTGCCACGGCCTGGACCGAACCAGATGACCCCGAGGCCGCGTAACGTCGCCGCATCGCCAACGATGACCTGAGTGAGTGGCGCGTCCCCGAAGGGCGCGGAAGACCCGTGCTACGCCCAGCGCTGGCAAGGCGTCGAACTGGGCCAGCTGCGACGCGAGATACTTGCGCGATGGGCTCGCGGAACCCGTACCTAGTGCGCTCGATCCAGGCGCGCTGGGGATGCCCGCCCCTCGAGCAGCTTGCCGAGGAGCGGGGGTAGGCCGTGTCGCGCGAGAACGTGGAGATCGTGCGCAGGGTCTACGAGACGTTTGCCAAGCGCGGCAACCCGCGCATCCGCCAGGACGCCGTGGCCGACCTATGGCACGAGGATGCTCGCTTGTATCCCTGGTTGCTGGGCGGGGGAGCGCTTGAAGGCACCGTCTACGGGGGCCACAAAGGGATCCTGAGGTTCTACAGCGAGAAGGCAGACGAGGCGTGGTCCGATTTGAGGTTCGAGCTGGTGGAGCTACGTGACCTCGACGAGAATCGTGTACTGGCGCATCTGCGATGGCGCGCGGTCGGCGCGGGTAGCGGCGCTGGGGTGAGTTCCGACGTGTGGGACGTCTTCACGCTGCGGGACGAGAGGGTCCTCGAATCGCGTGCGTTCGGCGATGAGGCGAGCGCTCTTGGCCATAGCCCTCAGGACTGATGGCCTCGGCGAACCTGGACCTCGTGCGCTCGATCTACGCCGCATGGGAACGCGGCGACTGGAGCTCGGCTGAGTGGGCGCACCCCGAGATCGAATACGCGTTGGTCGACGGCCCTGCACCATTCAGCCGGAGGGGCTGGCCGGGCTTGCAGAGGGCTGGCGCGAGTTCCTGAGCGCCTGGGATGGCTTTCGGGTCGAAAATGTGGAGCACTGCGAGCTCGACGGTGAGCGGGTCCTCATGCTGGGACCTCTTGAGTGGGCGCGGCGCGACGAGCGGGCTGGAGCTCGGGCAGATGCAGGCGAAGGGGGCGAGCCTGTTCCACATACACGACGGGAAGGTGGCAAGGATCGTCCCCTACTGGGATCGCGACCACGCGTTCGCCGACCTTGGCCTCGCTCCGGAGGCCGCCGACTCATCTAGGTGAACATCCGCCACATGGCGAGGGCGCTGGCGCGGCAGTTGGGGCGCGGGGAAATTGACAAAAAGTGGTGGGTACGCCCAGGGTTTGCAACCCATCGAGCGGCCCTTGTGCCACGCTTCGCCAATGTCGTCGGCGAACTTGGACCTCGTGCGCTCGATCTACGCAGATTGGGAGCGTGGCGACTTTAGTCGGAACGACTGGGCAAACCCTGATATCGACTTCGTCATCGCCGATGGGCCAGAGCCGGGAAGCTGGACTGGCTTGGCCGGGATGGTAGAAGGCTTCCGCAGGGCGCTAAGCGGATGGAAGAATTTCCGCGCCCAGGCAGAGGAGTATCGCGAGCTTGACGATGGCACCATCCTGGTCCTCCTCCGCGCCGGTAGTGGGCGCGGCAAGATGAGTGGGCTCGAGATCGGACAGATGCGGACGGCAGGAGCGAATCTGTTCCATATCCGAGACGTGAAGGTGACGAGGCTCGTGATCTACCTTGACCGAGAACGCGCGTCCACCGATCTCGGGCTCACGGCGCTCTAGATCTGTAGGGGGCGGGAGTGCCGAATCCGGCATAACGCTCTTGCAGTTAGCGCCGGGGTACTTGGCCACGGCGGCACCCGAACCCTCCTGCACGGGAACTTGGACAACTGGCACCGTGACGCCGCACTTACTGTGCGTTGCTCGCGGGCCTGGGAGACGACCGCGTGGACGTCTCCGCGCGGGTGCTGTGGCCTTCCCCCCGTCGCGCTACCTGCTGACTCCTCCGATCACGAATTGCCCCGGAATGTGTAGACGGCGCCCTGTCCGGGTTGTCTTTTCACTGCTCGGTCGGGCGCGGCGAGGAGGATCGTGTCTCCCGAGAGCGCGACGGACCGGCCGAGGTGGTCTCCTTCGGCGCCACCCGTTGCAACCAGCTCGCCGGTCTCGGTGGCGGTTGTCCAGCCTGTGGCGGGCTTCACGAACGCGTATCCGGCGCCCTGTTCAGCGTTCTTGCCGGTTGTGTGACCCGGTGCGCCGGTCACGATCAGCCCGCCGTTGATCGCGAGCCCGGCGCCGAACTGGTCGTCCTTGCCCGCATCTGAGGCGGTCAGCTCGGCGGTCTGAGTGAGCGAGCCGGCCCAGCCGGAGGCGGGCTTCACGAACACATACGCTGCGGCGTTCTTGCCGCGACGGCCGGGGGCGCCGACGACGACGGTGTTTTGCCAGATCGCCACGGTTCGACCGAACAATTCACGCGCTTCGCCGCGTGGGTCGGTCAGCTCAGCAGTCTCGCGGGCGTTCCTCCAACTCGTGGTGTGCTTCTCGAAGATGTACGCAGCGCCCTGTTCCGCGGTCGTACCGACTTGGCGCAGATCTGCCCCCGCGACGATCGTTGGGCCGGAAATGGCGACGGAGGCGCCGAGGGCGTCGTTTGCCTGACCGCGGGGTGCGGTGAGCACGGCTAGCTGTCTCGCAGCACCGGCGAGTGAGCGCGGCACTGCGAAGACGTCGACCGCGCCCTGAGCGGCGTGCTTGCCTACCTTGCGGCCGGGCGCCCCGACCACCACGGTGTTGCCCGAGATGGCGACCGATTCACCGAAGAATTCGTCCACCGCGCCTCCGGCTGCAGTCAGCCTGCCCGTTGGGGTGGCGCTCCTCCAGCCAGAGGCGGGCTTGACGAACACGTACACGGCGCCTTGATTGGTGCGCCGGCCGACTTCGCGGAACGGAGCGCCGACGACGATCGTGTTGCCCGATATCGCTACCGACCGTCCGAACTCTTCTTCGTGCTGGCCTCTCGGGGCTTGCAAGATGGCAGCCTGGCGCGCGTGCGCCCAGCCGGAAGCGGGCGCAGTGAAGACGTAAGCCGCGCCCGGTTCGACGTCGGTTGATCCCGCCGTGTTGGCCATGTGTTGGATCGTGCCGACGACGAGAGTTCGACCTGAGACAGCGACCGCTTCGCCGAATTCTTCGCCGCTGCCTCCCGGCTTGTCCGACAGTTCGCTCTGCTGGACGAACGGGTCGATCCGCAGCGGGTAGCGCGCGCCGCGGTCATCGACGCGAAGCAGCAACCGGTCTCCGGCGAGCGACAGCCAGGAGCGCAAGACGTGTCCATATGCGTCGATAGCGATCAGGCCCCCGTAGCGAAGCGACGCTCCACCGCCTTTGAGCAGCAGCGCGCCGCGACGAAGGCGCGTATGGATGCTGCCGGAGAGCGTCAGCGCGAACGTCAACGACCCCCGCACGCCGCGTGCGGGTGCCGCAACGTCGAAGCCCTGCTCGAGTCCTCGCGGACCGTTCGCGAACCACTCGGCGAACGGGCCGTAGGCGTAGTTGACGCGGTTCTCGTGCACGCTCAGGCTCGGGGGCCCCGGCTTCCTCAGCGCCGTGCCACGCCCGTATGCCACTAGACGCAGAGTTACGCGCGCCCCGGCGGACGCGATCTCGACACCCTGGCCCGAGAACCGCACGCGCAGGCGCTGCGCGGGGTTGATCGCCCGCAACCCGGACACGCGATACGCCCGGCTGTCGCCTCCCAGCGCCGCCGACACCATGCCCTGGGCGGCGAGTGGCAGCCCCTCGGAGCGATGGCGGACGATCCGCGGAGGTGAGGCGGCGGTTGGACGGGGCATGGCAATCGTCAGCGCACAGGCGAGCCACGCAGCGCCGCCGCTGAGTAAGCACAGCGCCAGCCACCTGCATGCAAGCGCGAGCGTCGGCGGCGGGTCCGCGCAGTTGAGCCTGTGGGACAGGCGACGGCGCTGGTAAGGGTGCTCGTTTCGCCGCTGAGGAACTTCAGTGTCCTCTGTCGTCAGATAGCCCCACATTGGGTATTTCTGCGGCTGGGTGGGGCAAGATGCCCTCCGGCTACCCTTGCGCCGGCAAGTGCCGACCTCGATCTCGCAGGAGGTCACCGATGCGTTCTCGGCGTCAGGGAACGCTTCGACCGTTGGGAGCAGGACCATCATCTCCGGTCCGAACGGAAGCCCGCCGCCTGCTGTCCAGCGGTCGAGCGGGTGCCAGCACACAGGGAGCCGAGGCGCTCGCCTTCAGCGTCGCTGCCGGCGAGGCGGCGGCGCCATCGTCGAGGGCGGAACGGATCGATCTGCGGCAACCCGACCGATCGGTTGCGGAGCGACTCGCTTGCGGGGGTGGTCATCTAAGCTCGCCTCGAGCTATGAGTACCCAGAACAGACGGTCCGAAACCTACCATCCGCAACAGACTGTTGCAGGTTAGGGTGCCTGACGAGATTCAACTCACGCCGACGTCGCACATCGTGCTCGGACTGCTGTCGATGTTCGGAGAGGCGACGCCGTATGACCTCAAGCAGACGGTCTCGGCCTCGGTCGGGCAGTTCTGGACGCTTCCCCACTCCCAGCTATACGACGAGCCCGCTCGACTTGCCCGCGCCGGGTACTTGACCGAGAAGCGGGAGACGACCGGGAGGCGCCGCAAGCTTTATCGCATCACAGACCGCGGACAGGCAGCCCTGGAGACCTGGCTTTCGGTCCTCACCCCCGAGCCCTACGTGCTGCGCGACCCAGCCCTGCTCAAGCTGTTCTTAGGAGCCGACGCGGGCGCGCTCGCGGACGCGCAGCTAGAGACGCACCGCCAAAAGCTCACCGAATACGAAGTGCTGAGCGAAGCAGACAGCGGAGATGGCCGCCGAGGCCCGTGGCTTGCCCTCGAACTCGGTATCAGACACGAGCGCGAGACCGTCCGCTTCTGGGAAGAACAAGTTCGCGCCAAAACGAAGACGCGATAGGCAGGCCGCTCCACTTAGTTCGCCGCGGCCCCGCCGCGCCGCAGGTCCTAGCCGTAGCGTTGATACGCGGTGACCCAGTTCGTTGCGATCAGCCTCTGCGCCCGCGCGAGCGTCATCTGCTGATCGCAGACCATTCGGTGGAGAACGTTCTCAAGGTGATCCTTCGGGTTCCGGTAGAAACCGGCAGAGTGCGTGTAGTCGGGCTCGGGCCAGAGGTTGCGTGAATCGTTCACGGCGCCGCCGAGCTCCAGCGGCACCTCGTGGTCGTACTCATACGCCGACGCTGAGCCTCGCAAGCCGTAGGCGGCCATGCTCGCGAACTTCTCGGGCTCCGTGATCGACTCTGGCGGGCGCACCGTGGAGGTCCAGCCCGACCGGCAGATCGTCGAGCCGATGCTGGTCTGAGTGACCGCGGGGTTGACGGCACCCGGCGTGCAGTGCGTGTCCGGTCGCGAGTACAGACCAAAGCCAATCACGCTGCATGACCTGGGTGGCGGCTGGCGCTGCACAACGTGGCTGCTCGCGGTTGAGTTCACGAGACCCGAGGGCGCGAGGCCAAGCAGCAAACTCGAGAACAGCATGGCGACGGCAGAGACCATCACACGATCACGGCTCTAAGCGCTCCTGAGCGCTTAGACGGGAACCTGCGGCGGATCACACCGGCATCGAGCAAAGCGCCGTACTCACCAAGCCCTCGACGTATAGCGCGAGCGCGACTCCGGCGTTGGCGGTGGCCTCATCGAGCGTGTCGCCCTGGGTGTGCAGGCCCGGAAGATGAGGCGCGTACACCCGGTAGCCACCCTCCTCCTGAGGTGCGAAGACAAGCTCGATCTCGCGTGCCCGATCCACGGGATCAGGATAAGTGCGGCAGCGCCCGGCAGGGCTTTACGCGGCGCAGACGGGCTGCTGCACTGCAGACGTGCGCTCACGCGCGGCCGGCGCGTTCACTCCTCAGAGATCACGGGCCTACGGGATCGGCGGTTGTCACAGAATCTCGCTTCACGAGAATCCCTCCTGATGGGGCGCCCCGACTACACCCATGCCGACGACGCCGAACTGCTGGTGCTAACCGCGAGCGATCCCGAGGCGTTCGGGGTCTTCTACGAACGGTTTGAGGCGCAGCTCCTCGGGTTCTTCTGGCGAGCGACCCGCCGGGCGGACATTGCCGCGGACCTCACGGCAGAGGTCTTCGCCGCCGCGCTCGAATCGGCTGCCACGTTTCGACCGCAGTCCGGGAGCGCCCGAGGATGGCTGTTCGGGATCGCCCGTCACGAGCTCGCCGACACGTGGGAGCGCGGGCGGGTAGAAGATCGATCCCGCCGGCGCATGCAGGTGGCGCCGCAGACGCTTACCGACGAGGCGCTCGAGCGGGTCGAGGAGCTCGCCAGCCGTGCCCCAGGCGATGCGCTGCAGTTGCTTGAGTCGCTGCCGGAGGACCAGCGGCTCGCCGTCAATGGGCGGGTGCTGCACGAGCTCGAATACGCCGAGCTCGCCGCAAGCCTCTCATGCTCGCAGAGCCTCGTCCGTCAACGCGTCAGCCGCGGACTCAGAGCGCTCCGGGCGCGACTCAAGGAGAGCACATGACCGATCTCGCAATGCCCGAACTACGTAGCGCGCTCGTTGATGCCGCGCGACGTCAACACGAGACCATGGCGGGCCAGATGGCCGAGCCAGGCGATGCACACGCGAGGGCACGCCGCCGCTGGCCTGGGCTGCGTGCCCTGCGCTGGCGAGTGGTGTTGGTGATGCTGCTGCTCGTGCTAGTCGGCGCCGCGGTGGCATTCGCGAGCGGACTCATCTCTTTCGGAGCGCCCGCCGCATCGGTGCCGGTGTTCGCCAACCCGCGCGCGGGACTCGGCAGGATCGCGCCGGGGACCGTCCGCTTGCTGCCGCTCTCTGTGCCGGATCCGCACGGCGGGCTTCCCTGGGGAATGCGGGTGCTGAGCACCACGCGCGGCGTCGGCTGCCTGCAGGTCGGTCGTTTGCTCGACGGCAGGCTCGTGGCGCTCGGCCAGGACGGCGCGTTTGGCAACGACGGCCGCGCGCACGAACTCCCGCTGAGCACCAACATCGAACGGCTCAACTGCTCATTTGTCGACGGCCACGGTCGCATCTTCGACAGCGTCACGATAAAGAGCCAGGTCGCGAGCGCGGCGCCCGGGGTGCACTGCGAACCTCCCGGCACATACGCGCCGTCCCACCATGCAGCATTCAGCACCTGCCCGCTCGCGGACGAGCGCAACCTCTACTACGGGACGCTCGGCCCGGATGCCACCAGCCTCACGTATTCGGCGAGCGGCACGAGCCACACGGTCGCGACCCTCGGAGCCGACGGCGCCTATCTCATCGTCACGCCGGGAACGACCCACCGCTATTCCGGCACTGCCGGGAGTCGCGAACGTGCGGGGCTTTACGTATCCGACGAGATCCCCGTCTACAGCCCGATCACCGCGATTCACTACCGCGGCGAGGCCAGCTGCCATCTGGTGACCGCGGAACGATGGATCTACGGTCCGCGGGCCTGCGCTCCGCCGCTGGCAGAGCCATTCGGCTGGATTCAGGCCGGGGTGCCGACACACGCGCAGCTGGCGACACCGATCCACGCGACTCTCATTCGTAACGCCGAAGGCCAGCGGGCGATCCGCGTCCGCTTCACCTCGCGGGTAGCGATCTCGACCCTGCGCGGTCAGTATCAACTGCACTGGCATGAACCGGGGATGGCCCCAGATGCGTACGCAGCGGGGCCGATCGACCAAGGCGCAAGCGCCGGTTACAGCGGTCTGATCCCGCAGGGCCGCAACATCGCCGCCGGGCAGACTCTCACCAAGACCCTCGATCAAAACCGCTTCGGCCCTCGGCTAGCGGCCGGGATCACGACCGGCAGCGTGATCCTCGACTACGCCACCGGACCACTCATACAGGCGGAAGAAGACACTGCCAAGATCCCGGTGGGGACCTTCAAGATCAGAATCCCGTAGGGGGCTCCGGAGAGTCGTGCGCACTCATGGCGATCGCCTCGTGAGAGCTGAGCCGAGAGTCCACGGCAGACGCCAGCAGTGCCGCCAGCGACCGCGACGGGAGTCTCTCCGGCGATCTCGTCTTGTCCGGGCTCGTGAAGCGCCGCGACCACACTCGACCATTCCCGGGTGCCACTCGAACTCGGGGGTCCCGAGCTCAGCGAACGCGCCATCGAAATCACGGCGGTTGAAGGCATCGGTCGCTCGCCTGGCGACGCCCACTTTGTCTCGCGACATCTCGCGAGTATCGCGAGGCCAGGATGCGGCCGCGCTCGGGGCCGCGCCCGGCGCTAGACATGCGGGATCCGCAGCTCCGGCCAATTCACAAAATTAGTCGCTTCGCCCAGGGCTGGCGGGGCGTGGAGCGGCGGTTGTGCCACGCTTCGCCAATGTCGTCGGCGAACCTGGATCTCGTGCGCTCGATCTTCGCCGCTTGGGAGCGCGGGGACTACAGCTCGGCGGACTGGGCGCATCCCGACGTCGAGTTCGTGGCGGCCGACGGCCCCGCCACCGGGACCTGGAGCGGAATGGTTGGGCTGTCAGAGGCAACGCGCGACGCGATCGACAGCTTGGAGGACGCTCGCATACAGCCCGAGGACTACCGCGAACTCGACAGCGAACGTGTCCTGGTGCTCGTCCGCTATAGCGGACGCGGGAAGGCGAGCGGACTGGACCTCGCCCAGATGCGCTCCGAGGGAGCTTGGATCGTCCACGTCCGCGACGGGAAGATCACGCGGTTCGTCCGCTACTGGGACCGCAACCGGGCGCTCGCGGACGTCGGCCTGGCGCCGCAAGGCGGCTCTGCGTGACGGCCTCGGCCAGCGTGGAGGTCGTGCGGTCGATCCTCGCGGCCAACGAGCGTGGCGAGTACGGCTCAACGGAGTGGGCCCACCCCGACATCGAGTTCGTGATCGCTGAAGGCCCGTCTCCCGGCCGCTGGACCGGAGTAGCGGGAATGACCGAAGGCTGGGTCGAGATGACGAACGCGTTTGAGCAGTTGAACAGCGTCGCGGACGCGTACAGAGAGCTCGACGATCAGCGCGTTCTCGTCCTGGTCCATCGCCCGGCCGAGGCAAAACGAGCGGACTGGAGCTCGACGGGATCGGGTCCGAGGGAGCGGCCGTGTTCCACGTCCGCGACCGCAAGGTGTCCAGGCTGATCGTGTACTGGGACCGCGCGAAGGCGCTCGCCGACCTCGGCCTCGCACCACAGCCGACGCAGCCGGACTCGCCCTGACCTAGCGGCTTCGTCGAGCACTTCACTAGCCGAGGCGATGGTGCGTTCGATGGGCGACTACGCGCTACTCGATCCGACCGTGGGCGGCGGTGTCCGCCTAGTGTCCTACCGGGCTCGTCGCGCGCCCGCGACGAGTACCTCTGCGGGGGAGCGGGAAGCGCGGTCGCCCCTGCCCGTCGCCAGCCGCCGCCGGCGGTGGCGCTTCCGGCACTGGTTCCGTCCGAGCGGCTGTGGCGATCGCCGCTTCCTCGGCGAGCCGCGGGCGCGATGCAAAGCGGCCGATCGAAAATGCGGCCAACGCAATGATCAGCGCACCCAGGCCGTAGAAGGAGCCCACCAGCTCGGCCATCTGGTGCGTACGGCCGTACAGAGGGGCCCCGATCGGGCCCGGCCCCGACTCCCACGTGAGGCTCACAGCGGGTCCGATGACGAACCAGCCGCCGGCGAACAGCGCCAGCCAGCCGGCGAGGATGCCGGCCGCTCGCGTTGCAGCCAAGAACAGCAACGCGCCCGCGAAGAGCGCCACGACGCCCGGGAGGATGCTCAGCCACAGACGATCGGTCGTGAAGTGCCAGGTTGTGTTGGTTCCAAACGAGTAGTCGAAGTAGGGGCCTACGAGCGGGATCAACGCGCCCCACACCCCAAGCGACATGATCAGCAGACCGCTGACCGCGCCCGTCGAACGAGCCATGCGCATAACGATCACTCCTCTCTTTTGTTACCGCCTGAATAGTTCCCGCATACGCGAACGTTCAACCGCGGCGACGCAAACGGGGCCTCCACCCGGCAGAGATCCGCACTTTTCTGAGCGATTTACCGCCAGCAGAGGGTTTCCTGGCCTGTTTGGCGCGCGACTATCGGTGGGCGAAGGGCCACGCATTCCGAACTGAGCGCCCAGACGCGCCCGCCGCTGGCTTCGGCGGGTCTAGGCGTGCGCTGGCTCGAGCAGCTCCGCCATCGCTCGGCTGACGAGGACCTCGCCGGCGAGCATCTCCGTGCGCTCGATGTCGAACCCACCCAGTCTCTCGCGGACGAAGTCGAGTGCCCGCTCGTCGGACTCCTCGGCCACGGACTGGTCGCGCAGCAGGGTGATCGAGAGAATCTCACCCCTGCCGCAGTCGAGCGCGTGGTAGGCCTCGAACCCATCCAGCTCCTGGATTTGGTCGGCGAACCCTTCATCGACTAGGTGCATCAACTCCTCGACCGAGCCGCTGCGCAGAGCGTAGCGCCGAAGGCTCGCAAACTTTCGCTCGCCCGCGGCGTGGGCCGACGCGAGCACCTCCGGTGCGGCGCGGCTGACGAGGATCTCGCCGTGCAACGCCTCGGTGCGCATGAACTCGAAGTCAGCGAGGTTCTCATCGGTCCAATGTTGGGCGACATCGCGCGACATCTCGGCCTCGAATGCCTCGCGGAAGAGGCTGATCGTCGCGATCTCGCCCTCGCCGCAGTCCGCGAACTCGTAGGAAACGAACCCCGGCTGCGCATCGATCTGCTCGGCGAAGCCCGTATCGACCAGCCGCGCGAGGTCCTCCATCGACCCCCGAATCAGCCGGTAGCGCCTAACGCTCGCAAACATTTCGCTGCTCCTTTCCCTTGTTCCGAACCATCTGACGGGCGCCGTTCGTTCAGCGGGGCCCCTCGGAGTCGTGACTACCCCGTTCCGCTGCCGGTCGATCACGATTGTGCATGACATGGACGTTCGGCCAGCTCGTCGCGCGCGCCGCGCGATGTCGCGGTATCGAACGCGTCTTGCGGCCTGGTCGCCGACCTCACGCGTCAACTGGCGGATCCACGGGCGTCGAAGTGCCCGCCTCACCGGGGCCATAGGCGCTTAGCATCCAGCGGTCCTGTGATGCTCTCGACGCCCGAGAGAGCGGCCCGCGACGGACGGGCAGTGTCGACGCCGGTGGAAAAGTCACCCCGCCGCCGCTGGCCTAAGCGAACGTGGACCTCGTGCACTCGATCTACGCGGACTGGGAGCGTGGCGATTTCAGCTCGTCTCAGTGGGCGCACCGTGAGATCGATCACGCAGACGCCGACGGGCCTTTGGGCGGCGGGACGGGATGGCGCGGTAGTAGGCGACCTGCTCGGCAAGCAGGGAGTCGAGTTCATCGTGTGCCATGGCGAGAGAACCACCGTACTCCCACCCAGTGTGCGGCCCAGGCGCGAGGCGCTCGAGTCGGGGGATTTGCGGCTAGGGCAATTGGGCAGCTGCGTCTGCCCCCGGCGAAGCCATGCTGCACGTCCAAACCGTCATGGCGGGTCCGGCGAGCTGACTAAAACGTTCGTTGACGCAGCTGTCGCAGAATCCTGCAAACTGCGCGATGGCGGGACGCCATGCACGGTGAAGCGCGCTTAGATCCGTCTCTCCAGCCCCGATGCGGTGCCCGGCGGCCCAGATGCGCGAGTTTGCCGGGCACCGCGCAATCCGCGCGAGCCAGGACGCCGACCATCAGCTGAGCCAGCATCCTGTTGCTTGAACGGCCGAGGTTGCGCGAGCGGGCGTGAGCGTCGGCGAGCTTATCTCCCATTCGTCAATGCCGGGAGCGGGCTCAGCCGGTGGATGTCGAGACGGTATAGGTGCCGCCGAGTGGATAGGCGTAGACGATCCTGCTGCCGTCGGCCCGCAGCACGATCTGCAGTCGCGCACCGTTCGCGACGATGCTGGCGCTCACCGCCTTCGGCACGAAGATCACGCTCGCCAGGTTGCGCACCCCGACCGGCACAGGCGGTGATTCGGCGTTCAGCGAGAAGCTCGCCGAGCTCGGATCGTAGGTGAAGCTCTGCTCAGCGCCGGCGGTGTACAGCGGGTAAGCCCGCGAGGTGTAGAGGATCCGCAGCGGCTGCGGCATGCCCGGCGGGAACGGCGGACCGTAGACGCCCCAGAAGACCGCACGGTTCACGTCGTTGGCGTTCTCCTTCCACAGCCACAGTGTGCCACCGAGGCCATAGCGGTCCTGCAGTTCATAGCTTGTCCGGAGCAGCGTGGCGTCGTTTTCGGGGTTATTGCCGAACTCGCCGATCCACAAGGGCAGACCGAGCGCCTTCGCGTCAGATATCGCACTCTGATAGCCGCCTTCGGAGGGGAAGAAGCGAGTCGATGCGACCTGCTGGTCGAGCGTGAACGTGCCGGTGTAGACGTGTGGCGCGTACACGACGTTCGGATAGGAGCTGTATGCCGACCAGGGCGTGACGATCGCGCTGTGGTCGGTGACGTCGCGCTCAACGTTCGGCTCGATGAAGAACAGCTGTCGAAAGCCCGGCACGCTGCTGACGACGTGGTCGATGACCTTCGCGTAAAAGGGGAACAGCTCGGTCGCGTCGACCTCGCCTGGGATCGCGTTGAAGCCGGGCGAGGGCTCGTTAATGATCTCGTATCCCGCAACCGTCGGGTCTTCATGAAACCGCTCGGCGAGCGCGAGCACCGCATGCGCGTAGTGCTCCTGCAAGCCGACACCGTCCGGCGCTCGCGCGTCGTCGTAGAGCTTCTGGAAGTCTTCCTGCACGGCGAGGTCGAGCTCGCGAACCCCGTTGAGCGCGCACACCGGCATGACGTGTTGGCTCGCCCACGCCGGCGCGCCGTCAAAGCCGCGGATCGCCTGCAACGGCAGCGCACACGTTTCACCCGGAGCGGTGTAGATGTACTTGCTCCACGCGTCCTGGTGCACGTCGATGACGACGAAGATGCCTGCGCTCTTCGCCCACCCCACCACCTGGGCGATGCGGTTCAGATAGACGGAATCGACCGTGCCTGGCGTTGGTTCAAGCAGGCTCCAGGAGATGTTCAGGCGGATCGCGTCATAACCGAGCGGCATGAGCTGCGAGAAGTCGTAGCTACAGACGTCGACCCCCTCGACCGCCGAGTCGTCAGCTGAGCACGCCCCGGAGGAGTAAGCGCGCGGGCTGGTCGGATAGGGCACCGTCAAGCCGGGCTGGTAGTAGTCGACGAGCCCGTCGACGTTGACGCCCTTGAGCAGCACCTCGCGTCCGCTCGAGTCAAGGATCTGTGGCAGCGCCGACGGGCCTCCCACGGGCCCCGAGTGCAGGAACGAGGCCGCAGCGCGCGCCGATGAGGACGCCGCGCCGAGCGCAGCGCCCAACCCCACGATCACCGCCACAAGCACGCGGCTACGCATGGGCGAAGCATACGGCCGATCATCTTTCGCTGCCTGGATGAGGGCGCTCAACCTGCCGCGGGCACACGGATACCGCCCGGTCGCGTTGTGGACGTAACCAGATAATGGCGGGCGGCCAGCGCTCCGCCGGTCATCGAAAACACGAGCGCAGGGGTGGCTGCACGTTCGCGTAGGTAAGGCGTTCGGGCACGGGTTCCTCCCCTCGGTCGACGCAATTGGCGAAGCGCAGGCCACGTCGCCCGCTTCAGGTCGCCGCGTAAGAGCGCCGCTGACTGCGCCATCACCCGGGGGGAAAGCGAACCTTGGGCGGTAGGTTCGCCGGACTGGAACCCGGCGGCGACATCCCGTGCGTCGTCTACGCGGCCAAGAGGACGCAATCGCCGGCGCACATGGCGACGGTGCCAGCCGCGTCGGGGCGGTTCCACGCCCCGAGGTTCTCGCGGATCTCGCGCTCCATCTCAACCTTGTTCACAACAACCCCTTCAGCCGATGACAACGCGACAATAACCCTACGCCCAACACGAGGGCCGCCAGGTCACAGCCTGGTCCCTACCCCGTCGTGTCGGCCGGTGACGAAAGGCGCTCGCGCACAGCAGCGAGCGCCGCGTCCATCGTGTGGTACTCCCAGCCCTCGACGACGAGACCGTCTCGCATCCTGTAGGCGAAGACATAACGATCGTTGACGTCGACCCCGCTGGCACCACCACGGCCGTGTAGCACCGTGGAGACGATCGCCCAGTCACCGCCATCGTGCGTGTCGTCGACGTCGAACGTGATCTCCGAGAAGGCGTCCATGAACCCGGCCACGATCCGGGCCCACGCCTCGCGCCCAACGCACTCCCGAGTATCGAGCTCATCCTCGCGCGGGTGATAGACAACCCCGCGGTCATACCCAGACAGCCACTCCCCTGACTCCCAGGTCGCCCGACAGAACGTCTCGAACATCTGGCTCACGGCTTCCACATTCTCAGCGGACATGCTGGGAGGAGTATCTCAGTGCGCGGCGACCACACGAAGCGCCGCCACTGGTCGTCCATCTCCGTCCTCACTGGGGGAGAGCAGCACTCCCCGCGAGAGTGCCGCTCGCCGCCCAAACAGTTCGAGATGTAGGCGCCGCCTGAATACTGGTCCATCTGCGCCGGTCTAAAAGTGGTCCACCACGAACGCACCAAGACTGCAAGTTCTCGCTGCTGATCCCAGGCCGACGCGCATCGCGACGGTGCACAGCGCTCGCGTGTTCAGATCGAGCAGGTCCCCGGCTAGACCTCGCCGTTGACGAACTCCGTGACGTAGCGGTGCCCTGGGGATCGAGATCCTCTAGAAAGGCTTGGCCCGATTCGACTTTGGCGGCGCTGGGGGGCGCCCCATCTACTTCTCACCGCGTTCGGCCACCGCCGCCTTCACGCTCGCTGATGTACGCCTGTGGATCGAAAGCGACCCGAATCCCGGTCGCCGCGAACCTGCCAGCTGGTTCGCCGTCAGCCAGCACGTCGGCCTCCGCCCAGACCAGTCGCCCGCCCGCGCGCACCACTTTGGCCTCGGCACGGAGGCGTTCGACCTTGGCGGCGTCTACCGGTCTGATGAGACGGGCGAAGATGTCGATCGTGGTGATCGCTTCGCGTTGGATCTCCTCGTCGCTGAGGGTCGTCGTCGTCGCGGCGGCCATTGCAGCATCTGCAAGCGCAGTGGTCACACCGCCCTGAATCACGCCCAACGGATTGCCCAGCTCAGCGCGCGCGGCCATTTCATAGACCGCCTCGCCCCGTCCGAACTCCACCAGCTGCATATCCAGTGTCTCCGACACAGGAGAGCGCAGCTCGCCCGCGCGGTTGCGCTCCATCATCGAGTCAACGAACGCATGCCCCATCGCTCTCGTCCTTTCGGTCGTTCCCATGAACAGGAAGACTTACCCGTCGCTGGATCGATCAATCGGAGATTGAGAGCTCTTTGCGCTCTCGCCAGAAACCCGCTCAGAAGGGGGCGCGAGCGACGCGCACCGAGATCTGCGGCCGCGTCTGTGGCCGGCTGGCAACGGCAGCCCAAGCGCGAATCGCTCTCGTCTAGCGAGAACCGCGACAAGCAATGATGTAATGCCCGCACGCTGCTCGTCTTCGGTTGACCGCGTTCGTCGAGAGTCGACGCGCTGTGGGTCAGGCACCCTCCGGGACCTGCGCGCGTGCCACTACACCAGCGTAGAGAAGGGCAAGAGCCTCGCCGAGGAGCTCCGGGCGAACCGATCCTGGCTCGACTAGCTCGTCCACGGCGAGTCCACCGATTATGCCCATCACGATGCGCGCAACGTCCTCCGCCGGCATCGTGAGGTGCGGTGTGCCGAGGTGGCGCGCCCGAGCTTCCAACGCGGTGGCAAGCGAATCGCGAAGCTCCGTCTGACGCTCGGCATAGCGGGCGCGGAGCGCCGGATCGCGGATGGCCAGACTCCAGTACTCGCGCTCGAGCAGCAGGGAGTCGCGCTCGTGGTCGAGCTGACGTGCGAACTCGCGGGTCGCCTCCACCGACATGTCGCGCTCTGGCGGCGCCGACGCAAGTAGCGCGACCCTGTCGCGTAGCGGGGCATCGATGCGCTCTTCCAGGAGCGCGGTGAGGAGCTCCTCCTTGCCGGCGAAATGCCAGTAGAGCGCGCCCTTCGAGTAGCCAGCCTCTGCGGCGATCTCGTCGACGCCGGCCTCGCGATATCCGCGGCGGGCGAAGACGCGGAGCGCCGCCGCGAGAAGCTCCTCGCGAGCCTCGCGGCCGTCAGCGCGAGCGGCGCGAGTGCGCTGATCGACACGCCCGACGGCATCCCCGGCCGACTTGCGGCGCCGGCTCGCTCCCCGCGTTTTGGTTTCCGCCATTCCGGGTATTGTACCGACTGAGAGGTCAGTATGTACCGGTACAAGCTTTACGTGATCCCTGGCTCGCACGCCTGCCGCTCGGCGATGCTCATGCTCCAGCACAAGGGCGTGGCGTACCAGCGCGTCGACATCCTGACGCTGCTGCACCCGTTGGTGGTGAGGCTGCACGGATTCAACGCGGGCGGGCAAACGCGCAGCGCTGGCGGCAAGCGCACGCTTGGCCTGCGCCTGGGCGATCGCCTCGGCACCGTGCCGGCGCTAACCGCCGACGGTCATCGCATCTCTACGAACCACGGGATCGCCCGGTTTCTGGACGAACAGCACCCCGAGCCGCTGCTCCTTCCCGCCGATCCCGAGCAACGGGCGGCGGTGGAGGAGGTGGAGCGGTGGGCGAACGACACCCTTCAGATGTCGGCTCGCCGCATTCTGGGCGCGGCGGTCCTACGCGATCCGGCGACGTTCAGCCGGTCATCAGCAGACGGCCGGATGGGCTACCTGCTCTACCGGAGCACCCTCGCGCGGCGGCTGATCGCCCCAAGGATCCTCTGCGAAATCTTTGCGACCAGCCCGGCGCAAGACCCCGAGCTGCTGAGCGATCTCTCTGCGATGCTCGACCGAATCGACGGCTGGATCGCCAACAACGTCCTCGGCGGCGTACAGCTGAACGTCGCCGACTTCATGGTCGCGCCCAGCCTCGCGTTGATCCTCTACCGGCCTGACGTCAAGCCCATGTTCGAGGGTCGCCCGGCCCTAAAGCTCGTCGACCGACTCCTGCCCGAGCCGGCGTCGCGGTCGAGCGCGTCTTCCCGTAACAAGGACTTGCACGCCAACACCCTTACCCGAACCGGCGAAAGCGTGGGCGACTCGACGTGAACCCCCAGTTGATCGTCGCCGGATCCCTTGCCGTGCTCGGCGCCGTCATACACGGAGTTGGAGGGCAGGTCCTCGTGGTGAGGAAGCTCTCGCCGAACATGCTGTCCGCCAGCCCCTTCGGCGGCCCACGGATGACCAAGGCGATGATTCACGTCACCTGGCACGTGACTACCGTCGCCTTTTTCACGGTGGGGCTGACGCTGCTTCTCGCCGGCTCCGTCCTCGAAGGCGATACGGCCAGGGGAGCGAGACTGGTGTCCGCCGCCACCATCACCGCCTTCGCCGCCGTCGTGGTGGGACTGGGCGCTGCCGACACCAGATCTCCCCGGTCGCTGTTGCGCCATCCCGGACCAGTCGTCCTCACCGCCACCGCGGCGCTGGCCTGGTGGGGGGCCCTCTGAACCATTCGCCGCGGGCGTCGCATACAGCGGCGCGCGATCCGGTCAAACACTCTTCACCGGAAGTACCTCACAGCACGTTCATCGCCGGCGATTGGGAAGCCGCCGTCGCGGCGGGCCCGCGACGGCGTAGGCGTCGTTGACTGCTCATGCGATCGCTGCAGTGCCCTTCCCGCAGCGCCATTCCGAACGAGCCGGGTCGATGTCGAGCCGCAGCTTGACCTGGCCAGCGTCGTCGACCTCGACCACCCGCACGTAGCCGCCCGGCTTCGCGCCCGTGTGCTCCCCCGTTCGAGAGCGCGGCGGCGAGCGGCCGCGCTCGCGAGACCCTTCCGACGCGAATCCTCGTCGTTGCGCTGGCCGGTCACGACCGCACAGAGCAGGTCGCGGAAGATGTCCGGGTCCTGGACGGTCTTCACTCCACCACTGCAACGTCCTGCTTCAGCGCCCGGAGCGGCTATCTCGACGGCGTGCCTCGCGGCGCGGGGTCACGGGACTTGGCTGTCACCGAGGTGCTTGAGCCAGGCGCAGACCGGGTAGTGGGCATCGGGGAGCGATGGAGTCCATGGGGAACGCAACGGGTCGGGCCGTCCTTAGAGACCTGCCAGGGACGGGCGTTGCAGCGACGCTTGGCGTCATCATGTCCTTCCTGCTGACTGGCGTCGCCGCGGCCGAAGGTGTTGTCGCGACCCCCATCCCTCAGAACCCGTCGGACGTTGCCGCGGTGCCCGCGTTCGTCGGCTCGCCAGCCAAGCCCTTGGCGGTGTCAGCGCCTGCGGTGCCGCAGAACCCGTTCATGGCGCCGAACGGCAGGAGCAACCTGCACGACGACGCCTACATGACCAACACCTATCTCTTCCCGGCACCGCTCGGAAACCAGATGCAGACGCTGTCCACCTTCCAGGCGGCAGAGTGCGCATCAGCGACGATCGACAGGCTAGGCCGGCTCGTGACGGTGTGCATCGGCCTCGAAGGGGTGCGCCTCGTGATGCTCGACCCGAAAACGCTGGAACAGCTCGCGGTGATGGAGCTCCCGCCCCGACAGGCCAGCGCTGGCAATCCCTTCACCAGCTTCTCGGGCGGCGGCTATTTCTACCTCGATCAGTCCGACCGCGCCGTGATCCCGACCACCAACAATCAGATCTGGGTCGTCGGGGAGACGAGCGGCCCAACCGGCCCGGCCTTCGCACTGCAGCGAACCTACGATCTCAGCTCCTTCATCGCCTCCGAAGATCAAATCATCTCTGCCCTTCCCGACTGGAGCGGCCGGATCTGGTTCGCGACGACCCACGGACAGGTCGGCACGATCGATCCAGCGAGCGGCGCCGTCAAGATCGTGAACCTTGCGGAGAAGATCGGCAACTCCTTCGCGGTCGACGCGACGGGCGGCGTGTTTATCGTCACCGATCGCGCCCTGTATCGCTTCGACGCGGCGCGCGACGGTTCGCCGCGGGTCACGTGGCGCGAAACCTACGCGAACATCGGCATCGTCAAGCCAGGCCAAACCGAGGACGGCTCCGGAACCACGCCCAACCTGATGGGGGCCACATACGTCGCGATCACCGACAACGCCGACCCCATGGATGTCGTCGTCTATCGCCGCGAGAAGGGCGTGTCAGGCAGTCGGCTCGTCTGCACCGTGCCGGTGTTCTCGGCGGGCGCGAGCTCCACCGACAACTCGTTGATAGGAACCGGCCACTCGGTCGTCGTCGAGAATAACTACGGCTACACCGGCCCCGCGGCAACCATCAACGGCGCCAGCACCACGCCGGGAATCGAGCGCATCGACATAAACAACGAAGGCACAGGCTGTTCACCAGTCTGGTACTCCCCGCAGCGCGCGCCCTCGGCGGTGCCCAAGCTTTCGCTCCAGAACGGCTTGGTGTACGCGTATACGAAGCCAGCACGGTCAGACGGCGTCGACGCGTGGTACCTAACGGCACTCTCGTTCCGCACGGGTAAGACCGTCTACGAACGCCTCGCCGGCACCGGCCTCGGATACAACAGCAACTACGCACCAATCAGCATCGGCCCTGACGGAACGGCCTACGTCGGCGTGCTCGGCGGGCTTGCCCTGCTACGAGACGGCTGACCCCCGGCTGCGCGACCTGTAGAGCTCAACGGAACTCCGCGCGCGCAAGCCTCTTCCAGGACGCTGATCCAGGCACTGGGCCGCGCTGATCGCAGACCAAAAGCTCGATTTGCAGGCACTTTACGAGGGGTGAGCGATGGGGCTCGAACCCACGACCGCCTGGACCACAAGTGGAACATCGCACCGTCGCCAAGCGCCGAGAACCCACAGGTTTGCTGGGCGATCGGCGCCTTCCGCGTCCCGCGCGAGTCCGGCGATTAGGCGCGATTCGGCAGGGTTTAGGCAGCAGGATCAGGGCTACTGCCCTAACGATCGTAGCCGTCCTCGGGGTGCGGTAACTTGAGCACCACGATCTGTCTCGTCTTGCAGGTCCATCAAAGCCGTCGGAGCCCGCCGCCTGGCGGGTTCCGTCGTTCTTGGCCCAGTGGAATCCGTCGGCAAACCCTGCTAGACCTCGTGGTGCTTTGCTGAACCTGCAACCACAAGACGACCGTGCAGCATCGTCCCGTCTCTGACGCATCGCTGCCCGCCGATTGCATCCGGTGGATGGCGTTCTCGAACGCTTCCCCGGCGGTTGCCGGTTCGGAACTGCGAGATGACGCTCCTGTCTCCCGCGAGAACGCAGGACGAAACTTTTGGGTCGTCCGCCACCACGGAAGCGATCAGTCAAGAGCGGCGCGTCGTGGGCGCAGCATGAGTCCCTCCGCCAGGTGGCTGCGGCGCCGCGCATGCAGCGGCGGTCGCCGTCGTCCGAGCCGCCGGGCCGCCAGTCGATCCGTTGGCGGCGGCTCTAGCGGCGACTCAGACGAAGGCGAGCCGGGGGAAGCCCGGCATTGTGATCAACATCTTCTAGATCGCGGTCTTCCCCAAGCGGGAGCGCGGGCATGAGCCATTGGCCCGACGGACCCGATGAAACACTCGCCAGCCTCGCTCTACGGCGGCAGAGGCGTGCAAAACTACCTCTCGCAGACCGAGGCACACGCGGCGCCCCATCGGAGTACGATTCGAGCGCAACGTCTCGATCAAGTCATGCCACGGAGGAGCGTAGGAGGAGAGGTACCTATGTCAAAGGTTCTCGCGAGCCTTGCGCTCGTCGTGCCGCGTCCATGGCGACTCGGGCGAGCGGAGAGGCCGCCCGTACTATGAAGCGGATCGGCGTCATGGGACTCGCGCTTGCGCTAGCCGTCGCGATGAGCGCGGCGATGGCGGTGTCGGCGTCGGTCGCTTACGAATTCAAAGCCGCACAATACCCGGCCCATGTGTTGGGAAAATTCACCAACCCGCAAGGTTTCGAATTCGCGGGTGGCGTGGTGGTGGTGTGCAAGGAAGGAACGCTCAACACCGGAGAAGAAAAGGCAAGCGACCCGATAAGAGATTCCCCGATCCTGGTAGCCCACCCGACCTACACAAAATGCACCGCATCCGGTTTTAACGCAAACGTGCGTACCACTGGCTGCATCTACAGCTTCCACGAGGTCCCCCCCGGACAACTTGAAGGCTTAGTTGATATCGCCTGCCGATCACATTTACGAATCGAAGTCGAACCGGAAGCGATCCCGGGTTGCGTGATCACCATCGCTCCCGGGGCTACCCCCAGTATCGAATTCAGAAACGAAAACGGCAAGCTGAGGATCAACGCCGAAGTTATAGACCGCTGGAACGCTTCCTCGGAATGCGGCTTCGCCGTGCTGAGAGGCATTGGCGCATACCGGGAAGGCGAAGCGGTGGGCTCGATCACGAAACTTGCTCCGCCAGGACACCCCGCCTCGGCCCTTCTCGAAGGGTTCAATTCCCTGAACGAAGCGGACCCGATAGAAATCGCTCCGTCAACCCCGAGCGTCACGAATGTTGAACCGCACAGCGGCTCCCGAGCGGGCGGGACCGTTGTGACGCTCACCGGCACCAACCTCGAAGGGGCCACGTCGGTCACGTTCGGCTCGACCGCCGCGACCAGCTTCGTGGTCATCTCAGAAAGCTCGATCGTAGCCGTCGCCCCGCCGGGCAGAAAAGCCGTCGATGTGACGGTGACGACCGCGGGCGGAACCAGCCCAACCAGCGCGGCCGATCAGTTCACCTACAGCAGGAAGTAGACAGTCCAGCCGCAGCGGAATAGCTCATGTGCCTCGGCGGCCCAGCCCTCGCGGTCGGGTCGCCGAGGGACTCGGCTCAGCAGGCCGAGGTGTTGGTTGTGGGGTCTCCCGCGACAGCATGACCGGGTCATAACATTGGGGTGAAGAGGTGAAAGACGCTGTTCTTTCACCTGCAAACTGCTCTACGCTGAATGGGGAGACGACCAAAAGGAGACAGCATGAGCACCGTTGCCGCACCTGGTCCCAGCGACCTCTACCGTGACCGCCGCAAGCGCGGGGACGCTCACGACGAAGCGACACGTCAGGTCTGCCACATGTACGGGCGCAGCCCGCAGGAAATGGCACCGATCCTCGAGCGCGCCCGCGCTGATTTCGAGAACCCCGCGCCGGAGATCATCGAGCCCGAGCAGGAGGTCGCCGAGGTCCTGCCGCCGAGCCAATTCGACACGGCCGAAACTGAGCTGCGGGCGAAGCTCGTTGCCCTGAATGAGCGCCGTCAAGAGCTATCGCTCGATGCGATCGGAGACGAGGCTTCAACGAAGGACCTGTCTACGGTCGAGCGCGACCTAGAAGCTGGCGAGCGCGAGCTGGTTCGCATCGACCTGGCCCGCCGCGAGGACGATCGGCGCCAGCGGCAGGCACGCGAGCACGCCGAGGCTGAGCGCGTGCAGGATGCCCTCGATCGCGCTGCAGGGCTAGCAGGCGACCGTGAGCGGGCCGAGGCCAAGCTGACCAAGGCGGCGGCCGAGCTGGCCCGCAGCATCGCGGCGGTGCATGACGTAGCGGCCAAGCAGGCGGCAGCGCTTTCCGAAGCGGGCCGAGACGATGCATGGCGCCAGACGATGCCGTCACCGCTGCCGATCGTCGCGCAGGCGTTGCTCGAGCGAGGCTTGCCGACCGACTGGCTTACACCCTTCACCTGAAAGGACCTGATCATGGCAATCGCCAACGCCGATGTCGTAACCGGAGCCCTCTCACTTGCGATCGAGGCGCTCGAAAGCCGCACGACCGAGCCGGGGGTAAGCGACGTGCTGGATCGCCTGCAGTCCCTCTACGACGCTCACGCGGGCGGAGCTGACACCGCCGACCGCGACGACGTGGAAGGCAACTTCGCCAAGAGCATGCAGGCGATGGGTGATCTTGCCAAGAGCGAGAACGCCAGCCCCGAGCGCCGCGAGCAGGCCCGCGAGCTTCACCGCAAGATGCAAGCCCAGCACTTGCTCCGCGAGAACCCATCGGCCGCTGCAGCTTGGGCTGAGCTGCACGCTGCTTGATCGGTACACAGAGCTGTTCGCGCTCCCGGTTGCTTGTAGACGGTTGAGGCGCGCACAGACCCCGGTTTACCGTCTCCCCGGGGTGGTCGAACGCCCCGCCAGTGCTCTTTTCCGGTTCCTTCGGGGTACTGGCGGGCTCGACCGATCCAGGCTGACTGCGTGGCCCTGACCCCGCCGCCATCCTTGAACACGTCGCCGCCGCACGGCGATCAGGACAGAGTGGTGGCCCGTGCTGCGCCGCACGAGCCACTACTCTGACTGCTATCGGTCTGTTGAGCTTGAAATAGCGGAACCTCACCCGCGAGGGCCTGACGGAGAGCGCGGGGCGCGGAGCGTTGCCCGCTCCGCCCCCGCTCCGACGCAAGCTGCCTATTCGGCTAGCTGTCGCGGTGCGCCTCCACGCCGATATCTCTATGCGGCTCGATGAACTGTGTTGACTGCTATGGGTGTCTGATCGTGATGAGACCCTGCCCTTCGAGCTCCATGAGTTTGAGAGAACCTGCGGGTTTGCCTTCAATGCCGCCGGCGGCCAGTGTGCCCGATTCAGCATCGAAAGCGAGTTTCGATGGGGCCGAGCCAATGCTGGTGCCGTTTTCGAATGTTGGCGCCAGTTCCCCTTTCATAGAGCCGGGTGTGTGTTCTTTGAGGCTACCCTTTTTCGGGCACCTAACATGGAGTTGTATTCGGGTCCGCGGATCGCCTTCTTTGTTGCCAATTTTGAGCCTGTTGATTGGAATTGCCCCCACAGTCTCGAGCTGAGCTTCCCACCCGCGAGATTCGGGTACTTCTTCTTTGACTTCGACCCCCAATTCTTCCGCTTCGAGCGCGAGTTTGGTTTCGTATTCCCCGGTTTCGCATTCGAGGTTCGTGCAGCTGTACCCCTGGAACGCGACGATCTTCGCTGCACCAGGTTTGGCGCGGCCAGCGATCACGCCTTCCAATGGGCTGTATGCGCCTTCCGGGTTGTAGATGTGGCCGCCCATCACATTCTCACATTCGATGGGTCCAAAGGCCGCAGTGTTGATTACAAGGTGGCCCCAGCCAAGGAACTGCGTTCCTTCTTCTTTTTCTTTTCCGTTTTCTTTTCCTGACTGTTTCGCGAGTGGGACGTGGTTGAGGTACCAATGCGCTTCGTTGAGTCCGACTTCCATGGGGTCGGCCGGGACCCCTTCGAAGATGGCCGTGGCGGGACGGGCTGGTTCTACAAGTTTTGCTTTTTCTTCAGCAACTTCGCCTGCCCGATAGACGGCTTCGGCTTCTGTTCCAGCCAAGTTACACGCAGATGGAAATTTCGCTTTGAGTTTGCTTAGTTCGGCGTTGACCGTCACCTTGCCTGCGGGTTGTTCATCTATATATTCAACTTTCCCCACCGCAACCTGCTGGGGTAGGCTGATCGTGCAGCCGCTGAGGAATTCGGGTTCGATTTTGATTTCTTTACCTGTCAGGCATGTGATACGTGCTGTGCCTTCATTTTTGGTTGGCGCGACGGCTGTGAACACGTAGCTGCAGCCAGTCGTGATCACTTTTGCTTTACCAGTGTTCGATACGGTCGTGGCGGTACATTCGGTGTAGATGGGATGAACTGCGAGGGTGGGGCTGTCTTTTGTAAAAGGGGGGGCGTTTTCTTCTCCGGTGTTGAATGACGCTTTGTTGCATACGGTTACAAGGCCCGGGATTTCAAAACCGTGAAAGGTCGCGTTTGCCGTCGCTTTCACCGGGAAGTTGAGCGCGTCGAATTCAGGCAACGCCGACGCCGACGCCGCTAGGACCGCGCTCAATGCGACCACGGCGACGAGGCAAACCGAGGTGCTAATGGTTCTCATCTTCTTTCTCCTTCACACAGCGGATGGACGGGCTGGGCCTCTCTCGGCGCATTGAACGTCGCGCGTATCGCGCGCCGCGCGGCGAGGCGCGAAGGACCTGCATAGTCGATGGTGCTTGAGTCTCATGTGTGGCTTCCTTTTGCTTGGGTGGCGGTGCACGGTCAACGACGTCGGTCGCGACACCTGGCTTGCTGTTCCTTTGGAGATTTCTTGCTGCCGCACCATGCGGACAGGCCGCGCGCCGATTCGGTGAGCGCAACGCGGGTTTTCAACGGGTGATCACGCTCGGGCCGCCCAACCAGTGGTCATCCCGTCTCCCCTGATGCAAGTGTTCGATTCGCTGATGACCGACCTCTCCAGGACCCCCGCATCAGGACAGGCCCTGCTGTAAACGGCGTTTCTGTCGCTCTTGGACGAAACGTGCCCGTGAGGTCAGGTGGTCGTGCCCCCGTCAGACCTGCGCGAGATATCGAGCAGTAGCGGCCGATAACGGCCCTCCGCCGACCCTACTCCCTTTTCTGGCCGGTGGGGCTCACCGGCCCATTTCTGCCTGATGTCGAGAACGACCCTCGAAGCGGGTGCGATCGGGCGGCTCAGTCGCCCCGCTGAGGGGCGCGACAAGCTTGGAGGAAGGCCCAGCCCATCGGGGTACAGAGCACTTCCACGCGGTTTAGCGGAAAGCCTTGTTTGTAGTCCACCAACTGAAGACGGGTCAGATTGGCGAGCGCCAAGAAGTCGGCCTCGTCGTCTCTCAGTTTTATCGTTCCTGCGGGCGCCGGGAGCGCGTCGAGGAACGCCGCCTCGCCTGGCGTCAAGTCGCTGAGAATCCCAGGGAAGGCCACGTGGACTTCTGCGGGACTCTCCGTGAGAGCGTTGGCGAGCAGGTTCGCCCACCGGGCCTGCATGCCCTCGTCGTTCTCCAGCGAACCACCCTCAAGGATGGCTCTCAGTAACCGGTCCTGAATCCCCGAATACGCTCGGCGCGGCAGCCCCGATTGCTCGATCTTCTCCGCTGCGGCCATCGCCTGCTTGACCACCCTCGGATAGAAGTGGTAATGGATGCCGTTCGTGAGCGCTCCCCAGAACTCCTGCGACGGGCCGAGCGCACCGGACGCCTCCGTCAACGCTGTGATGACCTCGGCGCTCGACTTCGCTGCCAGCTCGATTTCTTCGCCCATGCGCACATCATGACCGTCGAGCCGCGATGCAGCGGGCCGCGACTGGGACAGCAGGAGACAACCCGGCGCGACCGAATACCTACGTCGTGGGTGTCGTGGATGCTGTTCAGGGCGGCCGGGATCTCTTTCGGTCCCGTCTTCCTGACATCATCTTGAAGGTGACGGATCCGATTGCGTTCGATGCACCGCAGCTCCCGTCAGAAGGGGTAGCCGACCGCCGAGCGCGTGAAGGCGACGAGGCATTGAAGAGCCTGCTGGACGGCTTCCGCAACGCTGCAAGCGACATGAACGCCCGCTGCACCACGGCAGGGCCGACGGCAAGCTTGATCCTGGTCGTCGCCGGGGTACTCCGGACATCACTCAACGCGAACGAGTGGCTCTACGTCGTCTTGGTAGTCCTCGCGGGCATCGCGGTGTTTGCCGCAATCACAGGCCTCAGCGTGGCGGTTCCGTTCAACAACATCGGACTGCCACCGGACCCGAACGACACTTCCGACGAGCTACTTGCATTGCGGCGAAAGGAGGCGTGGGCGAGGCTCGCGTCGGGTACAGCCTCGGTTGCGCTGCTTGTCCTAGGCCTTGCGGCCGTGCTCGCGACTTGAATCAGCGTGCCGCAGATCGGACCACGTCGTGGCGCCCGAAATACGGAGGCCCTTCCGAGCGAGCGTCGGCTCGAATGCCATTACGAGCGCATCCGAGGGCCGTTCCACGTCGAGACGGAGAAGATTGAGAATCAGTTCTCGCAGGTAACGATGCCCAAGCCGAACCAATACATCAGGCCACCAGCTGATCCATCGGCGGGGAACGCTGAGGATCGCCAGCACGATCATTGCATCCGTCCAGAGCCTCCAGTGCACGGCGGGGCCGGGGTGTGGCCGCCCGTACAGAATACGTTCGCCTATCCCGACCGCCTCGGGCCAACCATACCGGTTACCAATCTGGGTCTTTGCCCAGGAGAGGGCCTCCGTTCGCTTCTCGGCTGAAGGGACTTCCTTCGGCACAATGAGGAAATACGACCGCTCGTCGAGGTAGTCACTTAGCGGACGCTCGATGACGCCTGCTGTGGGGATCGTGTCGACGATGCTGCCTTCCTCCCCAAATATGAAGACGTGGTTCGCCGCATGCTGAGAGAAGTACATGATCACCCAGCTCACGAAAGAGTCTTGCGTATGCACCACACAGACCAAACCGGGCGCGGGCAGGTCATCTCCCTGGAAGTTGGCTCGTGACGCGAGAACCCAGCCCTGTTCTTCTAGGACGGCGGGGTTGTAGCGTCCTTTTCGGAGCCGATAACGCACGTAATCGGCAAGAGCGAAGATCATGGTTGCAGCCTAATCATGGGGGTACCCGGTCACGAACCGCTGCTCGAAACAAGAGGACCGGGCGATCTCGTCCAAGCGCCGCGCGGTAGCATCCTTGCTACGATGTCAAGCGGCAAACATAAGCGCCCCGGCGACGGTGTGACGCCCCGGGGCATGGACACAGGAGGTTGGACTCCCATGCCAGCTACCAAGACTAAGCGTGGCGCCCGCGTCGCGCAGGCCCGTCGGAAAGCGGGCCTCTCGCAGCAAGCCCTCGCCACCCGGATCGGGACGGCCCGCAGCACGGTTGCCCGCGTCGAGATCGGGATGACCACGCCGACGCTCGACCTCGCCCTGGCCCTCAGCCGCGAGCTGGGCCAGAGCGTCGAGACGCTGTTCGGGGGTGATCGCTGATGCCGCGTCCAGCGAAGGGTCAGGTAGTGCTCGACAAGCGCCCCAAGTCGCCGACGTTCGCGCTGCGCTTCAGAGTGGACGGACAGCGCGAGTACAAGCGGCTCGGCAGCGTCGATGAAGGATGGGATCGCGCGAAGGCCGAGGCCGAGCTGGATAAGGTCCTGGCGGAAGTTCGGCTGGGCATCCGGCGCCCGGCGGAGCCGGAGGCAATCCCCGATGTGCAGAGCGATCCGACGTTCCGCGAGTTCAGCTCGCAGTGGTTCGAGGCGGGCGAGGGTAGCTGGCGGCCGAAGACGCGCGAGGACTATGAATGGCAGCTCTCGCATCACCTGCTGCCGTTCTTTCAGCACCATCCCCTCTCGCGCATCACGATCGCGGAGGTTGACCGCTACCGCACGGCGAAGGTCAAGGAATCGGCCAAGCTCGCCAAGGCGCAAGAGGGCTGGCGCAAGCACGTCGATGAGGCGAACGATCGGAAGCATCGCCGGGAGCTTGTACGCGAGCGTCCTCCCCGGCCGCTCTCGGCGGGGTCGATCAACAAGACGCTGATCACCCTCTCGCAGGTCCTAGAGGTTGCCGCCGAGTACGGCCTGATTGAGCGGAACCCAGCTAAGGGCAAGCGCCGCCGCTTGAAGGCGACCAAGCCTCCCGCCGTTTGGCTGGACCGCGCGGAGCACGTTCACGCCCTGCTCGATGCTGCAGGGGAACTCGACCGAGAGGCCCCTCCCGAGCGCAGGCACATCGAGCGCAGGGCGCTGCTATCGGTGCTCGTGTTCGCCGGGCTTCGCATCGGCGAGCTGACCGAGCTGCGTTGGCGTGACGTGGACCTGAGCGGCGGCAAGATCACCGTGCGAGCCTCGAAGACCGACGCGGGGCTGCGGACGATCGACGTGCTGCCGGTCCTGCACGACACCCTGGCGGCCCTCAAGGCGGCGAGGAACCCGTCGCTGCAGGATCGCGTCTTCCCGACCACGACGGGCGAGGCGCAGAACCCCTCGAACATCCGCCAGCGGGTGCTCGCCCCGGCCGTGAAGCGGGCGAACGCGCATCTGGAAAAGGCAGGCGAGACGCCGCTGCCCGAACCGATCACGCCGCACAAGCTCCGGCACACTTACGCCTCGCTGCTCGTGGCGCTCGGGACCGACCCGGGCGCGGCGATGGATCAGCTCGGCCACACCGATCCCGGCTTCACCCTGCGCGTCTACCGCCACGGCATGCGCCGTGACGCGACCACCAAGCAGGGGCTCCGGGAGCTGGTCGGGCTGGCCGAGGGCCAGGACGTTTGGGCAGCAATGGGCAGTAGCGCCGCTCCGGTGACCTCCGACGCCTCCTGGGCAGGAGGGTGAGCGCATCAAAAAACCCCGCATTAGCGGGGCTTTCCTTGAGGGGTGAGCGATGGGGCTCGAACCCACGACCGCCTGGACCACAACCAGGAGCTCTACCAACTGAGCTACGCCCACCACGGGTGCGAGACAGGCGCAGTTTAGCGGTCGCGGCTTTCGCCAGCGCCCGGCGTCGAGGACCTCAACGTCGCTTCGGCGAGCGCGAGTGTCTCGCTCGGGGCGAGGTCGGGATTCTCTGCGGAGGTCTGCCGCCAAGCCGCGAGCAGCCGCGCCGCGTCACCGCCGAGAAGCGAAGCTAGCTGGACGCCGAGCGCAAGCGGATCGGCGACGAGCGATGCGTCAGCTGATGGGCCGCGTGACGCGTGCGCTTGGTCGGGGCCGGCCGGCGCCGGCCCGCCTGCGGCCACATTGTCCGGGGCCTCGGTCGCGGCGGCGATGACGCGCGCGGTGACGTCCTCGCTCTTGCGCTGGGCGGCGCGCCAGCCTCGTCCCATGGAGAGCTGCTGAAGCTCTAGGCGGGGACCCTCGAGGACGGTGAGGGTGGCCTCGTGTGGGCTCCACTTGCGTTCGCCCAGCTCGAGCGGTTTTTCGAGCACCCAGGGGGCGAGCAGCACGCGAAGGTCCTGCTCGGTGAGGTTGAAGCGACAGAGGTTATGGGGGAATTGGCGAAGCTCGAGATGATACACCCGGCAAAGGCTCGCATGTCCGCGCTCGCCGCGTGGGGCGAGTGACATGTTCCAGGTGCCGGCAGTGCGACGGCCGCGCTAGACCGCCGGGAGGCGCTACTCCAGAGCCGGGGCGGCCGAGCGGGTCCTGGCGGCGTCCCTGGCGCCGAGACGCGTGCGCATGACCTGGACCGCCTCGGGGTTGGAGTCGATCAGCACATAGTGGCGGCCGAGCGCGGCGGCCACGGCGCCGAGTGTGCCGCTGCCCGCGAAGAAGTCAAGGCACCAGTCGCCGGGGCGCGTGGACGCCTGGACCATGCGTCGAACGATGCCCTCCGGCTTCTGCGTGGGGTAGCCGGTCTTCTCGCGCCCGTTTGTCGCAACGATGGTGTGCCACCACACGTCGGTGGGGAGCTTGCCCCGCGCGGCCTTCTCGGGCGTGACGAGACCCGGGGCCATGTAGGGCTCGCGGTCGACCTCCTCGGCGTCGAACAGGTAGGCATCCGGATCCTTCACGTAGACGAGGATCGTGTCGTGCTTCGCCGGCCAGCGGCGCTTGGTGCGGGCGCCATAGTCGTAGGCCCAGATGATCTCGTTGAGGAAGCACTCGCGCCCGAAGATCTCATCGAGCAGCAGCTTGCAGTGATGGGACTCACGGTAGTCGATGTGGAAGTAGAGCGTGCCCTCATGGGAAAGCAGCCGGTGAGCCTCCTGCAGCCGCGGCGCGAGGAACGCGAGGTAGTCGTCAAATGTGTCTCGGTAGGAGGACTCTGCGAGCAGCCTGGTCCGATAGCGGCGCCCCTGAAAGCCCCTGTGCGGGCCGTCGTCGTCGCGGACCGCCTGCAGCGTCCTGCGCACCTGGGTACTGCCTGTGTTGAACGGCGGGTCGATGTAGATCAGCCGGAAGGAGGAGGCAGCGAAGCGCGGCAGCAGCGCGAGGCTGTCTCCAAGAAGGATCTGATCGATGGCGGGAGCCGCCTGCGCGCTGCTCACGGGCCCAGAGGTTACGTTCGCCCCCCGATGGAGAGCGCGCGAGGCGCACGACGGACCACGACATGCAGGTGATGCGCACCCGCCTCACAGGTAGGGGGGCTGAGCGCATTGGCGGGCGCAGGGAATTGCCGACCCCTGTTTACTGCAGGGTCGATGATCTCCGGCGCGGCATCAGAGCTGAGCGATCGGCGCGCTCGGCGGGGACTTCGAGGGCCGGTGCGCCTACTTGCCGCGGCGCTCGGCGTGGCGGCACTGGGCGTGGGCCTGGCCGCGATCCTCAGCGGCGGCGCGGGCGACGCCGACGGCGGACGATCGGCGACGGCCACGGGAGGTCCGGTGACGGTCCTGATCGACGGCCGCCATCCTGGCAAGCGCGTGCCACAGCGGTTCATCGGCCTCTCGTTCGAGGTGGCCGCCCTGCCCCAGTTCTCCGCATTCGCCGACCGTGGAAACGTCGTCAGCCTGCTGCGGTCCCTCGGACCCGGGGTGCTCCGCTTCGGCGGCGTCTCGGCGGATACGCAGGTCGCGTGGACCGATGCGGCTACCCCGCGGCCCGCGTGGGCTACGCGGGTGCTGGACTCGCGCGACCTGCGCCGGCTGGGCCGGATCGCGTCTCGCAGCGGCTGGAACGTGCTGCTCACGGTCGGCCTGGCGCATTACGAACCGATCGCCGCGGCGCGTGAGGTCGCGGCCGCCCGGGCCGCGCTCGGGGCGCACCTCGCGGCGATCGAGATCGGCAACGAGCCTGACGCCTACGGGCAGCACCAGTTCCGCTCATCGTCGTGGACGTTCGCCGGCTACGACGCGGAGGTGGCGAGCTATCGCCGCGCGATCGCCAGCGCCGTGCCCGGGGTCCGCTTCGACGGACCGGGTGTGTCCGGATCGCAGATCTTCGTCACCTGGGGAGCTGGCGAGGCGCTCACTCAGCGGCCCGCGGTGCTGACGGGCCACCACTATCCGCTCGGCTGCCACCAGACTCCGGCGCCGTCGATAGAACGCCTTCTGAGCATCGCAACCCGCAAGCTCGAGGGCCAGTCGCTCGGTCGTTTCATGTCGGTGTCGCGCTCGCGAGGGATCCCGTTCAGGCTGGATGAGGTCAACAGCGTCTCCTGCGGCGGCACGGCGGGCATCAGCAACACGTTCGCGTCGACCCTCTGGGCGACCGGCTACCTCGCCGAGGCGATGGCGGCCGGCGTGTCGGGGATAAACCTGCAGGGCAACCCGGTCAACTGCCGCGGCTATTCGCCGCTTTGCGCCCCAACGCCGCGGCTTCTGGCGTCCGGGGTGCTGCATCCACAGCCGGAGTGGTATGCGCTGCTGCTCGCCAGGTCGCTGGTCGGCGCGCGCCCGTTGCCGACGACCACGCGCGCGATCGGCAGCCCCAACGTCGTCGTGCAGGCGTTCAAGACAGCCGGCGGAAGGCCACGCCTGGTGATCGTCGACGATGAACCGCTGGGCGCGCCGGCCGTGGTGTTGCACCTGCGTGTCGGGCGGAGCTACCGGTGGGCGCGGGTGCTCTCGCTGAGGGCCCCCACGCCGTCGGCGAGCACCGGCGTCACGCTGGGCGGGAGGGCCGTGGCGCGGGACGGCTCCTGGCACTCCACGCCGCCCGCCACGCCACTCGTGCGGCGCCGCGGCGCGATCACGCTTAAGGTTCCAGCGAGCAGCGCGGCGCTCGTCACCTTGCTCCAGGCGCCCGCGTCCTAGCCGCGGACGAGCTCGATCCAGTCGTAGCTGCGGCCGCAGAGTGCACGCCAAGCCGAGGCCGGAGCGGCCCGCAGCGCGCCGGGATCGTATGCGGCCGGGGTCAGAAAGATCGCCGTGAGCACGGCCGAGCCGCCGTCGCCGGGTGCCAGCGTGGAGGGCCCGCGGGTGACCGACAGCCGGTGCGCTCCGGCGGAGAGGGCGACGGCGAGCGGCGGGACCGTGTCGGGGACGAGCGAGTTCCCGCTCAGCTGGCCCCCGATCGACGCGAGCCTGCGCCCGTCGACCCGGAGCTCGACGGCCGGCATGATCTGGCCCTGGACCCACACGTTCCATCTCCCGGCGGCGGGCAGCTCAAACGCGGCGACGAGCCGCCCAGGCATCGTCATGACGAGGCCCTGGCGCTGTCGGCCCCACCCGGCCGGGTGTGGGCTCCGCAGCAACGGGATCGCGACGCGCCGCGGCGCTTCGGAGGCGATCAGCCGCGCCGGCGAAGCCCCGGCGGCCTGCGCGAGCTGCCTGATGCTCGCGCACTGGGCGGGGGGTGGTCCCCGAAGGACCACGTGGGCGGCCGCGGCCGGAGCCCGGGGCCGACGCGCCCAGACCTGGTAGTAGGCGCCCTGCGAGCGGAGGCTGTAGGCGGACGGCGGGCGACTGAGCATCGGATCCCGCCGCGTGAGGATCAGCGGGTAGCCGAGCAGGGCCGTGGGAGGCACCCGGTTCAGGTCGACCGGGGCGCCATATGAGCCCGCGGCGCCGGCGAGCGCCGGCGGCGGGTACACGAAGTCCGGCCCGCCGACGTCGAGTTCACGCAGCTCGTAAAGCGCGTATTCGTCGAAGTCTGTGAAGACCGTCGGCCCTCTCCCCGCGAAGCGCGAGTTCAGCGATGCCATCTCTTCGTAGCGCCCGGTCGGCGCGAGGTTTGAACCGCGATACTGCATCGCGTCCGAGGCGATCACGCCGCCGAGGAGGACGACCGCGAGCACAGCGGCCGCGAGCCGCGAGGTCCGCCTGCGCGGGCTCGCCAGCGCCGCCACGCCTGCCCAGACGAGCAGCACGACGGCCGGCGAGGTGAGCATCAGCGTCTTCGCGCCGGCCCAGGTCGTGACGTACTCGTCGACGAGCAGCCAGGTCAGGAGCATCAGCGCGAGCCAGCCCGCCAGCGCGTACCGGCGCGCGCGGATGATGTGGATCGCGCCGAGCACCGCGGCGAGCAGCGCGACGACGACGAGGGCGTGGGTGGCGGTCAAGCTCGCGCCTACGGGAGCCAGCTTGTAGCTGCCGCGCAGCCAGATGCCGAAGACCTGGATCGTGCGCAGCGGGGCGTGGAGGTTGCCCGGGTTGCTCGTCGAGGCGATCGCACGCGCGACGCGCAGCGATCCCGAGACGTTCACCCAGGTCGGCAGCGCGGCGAGCAGGCCTGTGGCGACGCCGGCGCCGGCGAGGCCCAGCAGCCGCCGTCGATCGGCCCCGCCGCGCAGCTCGCCCAGCGCGACCGCGAGCATGGCCAGGACGGCTGCCAGCACCCACGGGCCAAAGCCGACCCCGAGGGCGGAGATTCCCGCGGCGGCCACGAGCGCGAAGGGGATCGCGCCGCGGGCGGCGCCCGCCAGCCAGCTGCGATGCAGGGCGACGAGCGAGCCGAGCGTCAGGATCATCGGCACGGCCGTGAGCTCCTTGATCGAGCCGATCAGCTCGTATCCGTAGACGAGGGCGGGGAGCGTCACGCTCAGCGCCGCCAGGACGGCGGGCGCCCGACCGAGGCCGGTCCTGCGCGCCAGCAGCCAACCGGGGCCGACGGCCGTCGCGAGCATGAAGGCGTTGAATGGCTGGAAGGCCCAGATCAACGGAAGGCCGAGCAGGAAGGCGCTACCGCCGAACAGCGTGTCCGCGCCGGACGGGTAGCCGTTGTTGTAGTAGCCGTTGATGAACTGGCCGTAGGAGTTGCGCAGGTCCAGGTGCGCGTAGCTCTGGCCGTGGTGCAGCAGGTAGTCCGCACCCATCATGTGCACCGCCGAATCGGCGAGCGCCATGAACGAGGAGAATGTCGTGCGGCCTGCGAGCAGCACGGGCGCCAGCGCCAGCAGATAGGCGAGCGCGGGCACCGCGAGCAGCCACAGGCGCGCTCGCCGGGCGCGCGCCAGTCCGCGTACTCTCCCCCACCCCAACCACCATCCCGCCGCGGCGGCGAGGACCAGCGCGTAGGGGGTCCCCGGCGCCGCCGGCGAGACATACGTGGTGAGCTGTGAGACGGCGATCAGCGCCGCCGCACCCACGGGCAGCAGCAGCGCCACGGGCAGGAAGCCGCCGCTGATCCGATCCACGAGCAACCCCGCGCCTGCACAGAGCACCGCGAGCACGCACGGATAGACCAGCGCAGTGGCGAGGAACATCAGCGGCCCCGGCTGGATTCGAACCAGCAACCCCTCTCAGGAGGGCCCCTGTTTGCAGCCCTTTTGCGGACGCGGGAGCCGTGTGGGGTCCGCCCTGGCGGGGGCGGTGCGAGATCATATCCCCCGGCTCACACCCCCCTGCCGGGTGCCGGCGATCGGGCCGTTGAGGCTGGGGACCCAGCGCCGGCAGCCGCTCCGGCCTCTACGATCGTACGGACCTGGCGGGCGAGGACCCGCCAGAGCCAAGAATGAAACGCAGCCGGCTCCCACGCATCCTGCGCTCACCCGGGCGCCGCCAGATCTTCGCCGTGCCAGCGGCGCTCGTCGCGCTGTCCGTGGTGATCGTCCAGGCCGGCGCTCTCGCGGCCCCTGCGCCCGCGCGTTCGGCTCACGCCTCGCGGCTCGCAGTCGGAATCTCGGACAACTCGGCCGACCTCTTCCGGGACCCCCGCTTTCGCTGGCTGGGGGTGCGCATCGCGCGGATCGTCGTGCCCTGGGACGTCGTCTCGCGGCCACGAGAACTGGCCTGGGAGGCAGCCTGGCTGCAGGGAGCCCAGGCGCAGGGCGTGAGGCCGTTGGTCGCGTTCAACGGCGATCCAAGTCATCCGAGCCGCGGGCCGAGCTTGGCGGCGTACGCGAAAGCGGTCGTGGCGTTCAAAAGGCTCTTCCCGTGGGTCCTCGACTACACACCATGGAACGAGGAGAACCACCCCCTGCAGCCCACCGGCTCGAACCCGCGCCTGGCGGCCGACTATTACAACGTCCTGTCGGGCCGCTGCCACGGCTGCTCGATCACGGCGGCCGACGTGCTCGACACCCCGAACATGGTCACGTGGCTGCGCGGTTTCCTGCACTGGGCCTACCGTCCCCGGCTCTGGGGCCTGCACAGCTACGTGGACGTGGGCCTCGGCAGCCATGAACGAACCTCGCAGCTCTTGCGGCTCGTCCATGGACAGGTCTGGTTCACGGAGGGCGGCGGGGTTGTGTGGCGCTGGGAACGGCCGTACGGCAGCAGCCACGCCAGCTACATCGTGCACCCCGAGTCCCACGCCGCCGAACTCGCGCAGCGCCTGCTCTCGCTGGCCCGAATCAGCCCCCGTGTGACGCGCGTGTACTACTACCAATGGCGCGTTCCCCATACGTTGCAGTGGGCACGTGCCCACGGCAGGATCTCCTGGGACAGCGGCCTGCTGCGCCCCGACTGCTCGGTGCGACCCGCGTTCTCCGTGATCGCACGCGCCGTCGGGCGAAACCCGGCCCGGATGCCGCGCGCGAGGCACGACAGGGCGGGCGAGTGCATCGACGCCTCGACGGCCTTCTGAGGTCCTGCCATGCCCCCGGCTGGACTCGAACCAGCAACCCCCGGCTTAGAAGGCCGGCGCTCTATCCAGTTGAGCTACAGGGGCGAAGGTCCATCTTCGCGGCTGGCGTGGCGGACCAGAAGTCACGTCGAGCAGGCGCCGCTGTCCGCGCCTGACCGCGATCGTTCGTGCACTTAGGCATCGTTGAGGATAAACCTGTAAAAGTTGCTTTCATGAGCCCCGTGCAAAGCGACGAGGAGGATCTCACCCGCAAGCAGCGCCGCGAGCAGGCACGCACGCAGCGCAAACAGCTGGAGGAGGCCGAGGCTGCCCGGGTGGTTCGGCGCACACGGCTCACCCAGCTCGGAATCGTCGTCGCCGTGGTCGTCGTCGCGATCGTCGCGATCGTGATCGCCACGGGCAGCGGCGGCAAATCCTCGGGACCGGTCAGGGCAGGCAGCGGCCCAGCGAGCGAAAACGTCGCCCTCGTCAACGCGACGCTCAACGGAATCCCCCAGAATGGGTCCACCCTCGGCGCTCCGACGGCGCCGGTCACGCTTCAGTACTACGCCGACCTCGAGTGCCCGATCTGCAAGGAATTCACGCTCGGTGCGCTGCCGTCGCTGATCCAGAACTCGGTGCGCACGGGCAAGCTCAAGATCGAATATCGGAACCTGGAGACGGCCACGCGCGAACCCGAAGTGTTCCGCAGCCAGCAGATCGCGGCGCTCGCGGCCGGCAAGCAGAACAAGCTGTGGCCGTTCATAGAGCTCTTCTACCACGAGCAGCAGGAAGAGGGAAGCGGCTACGTCACCGAACAGTTCCTCCAGAACATGGCTCAGCAGGTGCCCGGCCTCAATGTGACGCAATGGACTGCCGCTCGAAACGACCCGACGCTTGCCAGCCAGATCACGACCGACGCACAGACAGCGAGCGCCTCGGGCTTATCGTCAACCCCGAGCTTCCTGATGGGCAAGACCGGCGGTACGGCGCAGAAGTTCGAACCGGGGTCGTTGACCGATGCATCGTCCTTCAACGCCGCGATCGAAAAACTTTCGAAGGCGTAGGCGATGGTCAGCCGGCGAGCGCTGAAGATCACGATGATCGTGCTCACCGTGATCGGGCTCGGCGTCGCCAGCTACCTCACCTACGTCCACTACTCCGGCATCAAACCGGCGTGCTCGCTGGGTGGCGGCTGCGAGAAGGTGCAGACATCCGCCTACTCCCACCTCGCCGGCGTACCGGTCGCGCTGATGGGCCTGATCGGATACGTCTCGATCCTGGTGCTGCTGCTCTTGCCCGAGAGCGAGACGACGCGCTTCGGGACTGTCTCTGTGGTGACGATCGGCTTCGGCTTCAGCGCCTACCTGACCGCTCGGGAGCTGTTCTCGATCCATGCGATCTGCGAGTGGTGCGTCTCGAGCGCGGTGATCATGACGCTGCTCTTGTCCCTCGCCGTGTGGCGGTTCCTGCTCGGAGACGAGCTACCGGGCGACGCCGCGTCGGACGCCGGCGCACGCCCGGAGACGGCCTCGCCCCTCGGCGCGATCCCCTCCTGATCGCGGCCTAGTCAATACGTCCACTGGCGCCTGGCGCGCCCGAGGAACCGGGGCCGGGGGCCGACGTGGTGGGCAGGCATGGGTTCCCATACGACGAGCATCGGCCCCGCTGCGGGCCCCGAACCTGCGCCCGTGGGCGAAGGGCGCATCGCCAGGCTGTTCGAGATGACGAGCGATCTGCTCGCGACGATCTCCCTCGACGGCTATTTCACCCTGCTCAACCCCGCCTGGGAGCAGCTGCTCGGCTGGACCCGCGAGGAGCTGCAGGCGCATCCCATGCAAGAGCTGATGCACCCGGACGACGTCGAGCCGACGCTTGCGCTGATGCTGGCAGGAGCCAACCGTCCCGCGCAGATGGAGAACTTCACGACGCGATACCGCCACCGCGACGGCTCGTGGCGCTGGCTGCTGTGGAGCGCCCGCTGCGACGGCGACACGTGGTACGCCGCGGCACGCGACGTCACCGACCGGATGTGGCTCGAGCGCCAGGCCCTGCACGACCCCCTGACCCGGCTCCCGAACCGCCTGCTGCTGATGGATCGCGCGCGCCAGGCGCTCATGCGCTTGAACCGCAGCAACGGCGTGGTGGCGCTGCTGTTCATCGACCTCGACCGCTTCAAGGCCGTCAACGACAACCTTGGGCACGAGGTGGGCGACCAGCTGCTGATAGGGATCTCCGACCGCCTCGCCGAGATGATGCGCGAAAGCGATACCGTCGCGCGCCTGGGAGGAGACGAGTTCGTGATCCTCGCGGAGGACATCGAGAACGACGGCGAGGCACTGGCGCTCGCGGAGCGGGTGGTGCACGCGCTCGAGCAACCGTTCCCGGTGGGCTCAGCGGAGGTGTCGATGCTCGCGAGCGTCGGGGTCTCGGTCTCGCACGACCCGGAGGCCGATCCGGAGACAATGCTGCGCGAGGCCGACGTTGCGATGTATCGCGCGAAGCGGACGGGCGGCCGCGGTCTCGAGTTGTTCGACGAGACGCTTCGCGAGGAGGTCAAAGAGCACCTGCGGATCGAAAGCCGCCTGCGCCAGGCGCTGCCGCAGCACGAGCTTGTACTCGCTTATCAGCCGATCCTGCCGCTGGCAGGCGGCCGGGCGGTGGGGTGCGAGGCGCTGCTGCGCTGGAACCCGAGGGAGCTCGACGGGTCGCAGACGACCCCGCTGCTTCCCGCGGCCTTCCTCTCGCTCGCGGCCGAGACGGAGCTGATCGTGCAGATCGGCAGCTGGGTCCTCCATACGGCCTGCGCCCAGGCAGAGAGATGGCGGCGCGAAGGGATCGCGATCCCGATCTCCGTCAACATCTCCGCGCGCGAGCTGTGCGAGCTCGATCTCGCCGAGCGGGTTCACGAGGAGCTCACGTACTGCCGGCTGCCGGGCAGGGCACTGTGCCTGGAGGTGAGCGAGGATGCCGTCATGCGCGACCCCGAGCGCTCCCGCGAGGCGCTCGCCGACGTAAAGCGTCTGGGTGTGGCGATCGCGCTCGACAACGTGGGGGCCGGGCACTCGTCCTTCAGCCTGCCGCGGAACCTTCCGCTCGACACGATCAAGATCGACCCTGGGCTGATCCAGACGTTCGATCACGACAACGACAGGCGCGCCGTCTTCGCGGCGACGATCGCCCTCGCCCACGAGGCCCGCCTGACGGCCGTCGCGGTGGGTATCGAAACCAGGCGCCAGCTCGCGCTGGCGCGCGAACTGGACTGCTCGGTGGGTCAGGGCTTCCTCTTGCATCAGCCGGCGAGCGCCGCCGACGTGCGTCTCAGAGAGGTGCCGGGGACGATAACGTCCGCGCCATGGCGTCCACTCGTGCGACTGCGCGGAAGCCACCGCTGAGCGAAGCTCTGCGCGAGCGCTACAAGGACCTCGCCGCCAAAGCGGCGGCAGCGATGCTCGAGGATGGGATGCGCGTCGGGCTCGGAACCGGGACGACGGTCGCGCACCTGCTTCCGGCGATCGCCGAGCGGGAGTTGCGGGGCATGCGCTACGTGTCCACCTCGCCGAAGACCGAGCAAGCTGCGCTGAAGCTCGGTCTGACCATCGAGGACCTGGATCAGGTGGGCCCGCTCGATATCGCGATCGACGGCGCCGATCAGATCGACCCGTCCGGATGGCTCGTCAAGGGCGGCGGTGGTGCGCTGACGCGGGAGAAGATCGTCGCCTCCGCGGCGAGGGTGTTCGTGGTGATCGCCTCGGAGGACAAGCCGGTGCCGCGGATCTCGCCGCCGGTTCCGATCGAGCTGATTCATTTCGGGGCGCTGTACACGATCTCGAAGCTCGCCGAGACGAGGCTCCGCGACGCGGTGCAGAGCCCGGATGGAGGCCTGATCGCCGACTATCTCGGTCCGGTGGGAGATCCGCGCGAGCTCTCGGCCCGGCTGAGCGCCACGCCGGGCGTGATCGAGCATGGGCTGTTCGAGCCCGAGATGGTGAGCCTGATCCTGATCGCGGGCGCGCGCGGAGTGAAGCAGCGAGCCGGAGGAAAGCCGCTCCGCTGACGCTCCGCGGATGAGGGCCGGCCCCGGGGTGCGCGTCGGCGGGCGCGGTAGACGATTGTCCTAAACAGGTCACGCTAGGCGGCGCGCGCGTCTACGCGAGCCCGGTACGGGCGGGCGCGTGCGGCTCGCGGAGAGCTGTCAGGGCCTGCGTCGCCGCCCATTTCGGGTCTCACGCCGCCTTCCGCGCGAGCCCTGCCGCATCGACGATGCTCGCTTGCAGAGGTTGGCACGACAGCGGGGGACCGAGGAGTCGAACCTCGCGTTGCGGTTTTGGAGACCACCGTGTTACCGATACACCAGTCCCCCTGGGAGCGGTGATTGTAGGCGCTCGCGCTCGGCGCATGCCGCTCCGGCGAGCCGATCGCGGTGCGCCGATACGCGTTGGAGCGGCTAAAGCAGCTCGCCCCGCACGCCGAAACACTCCTAGACGCTAGGTGTACCCATCGGCACGCATATCTTCCCCCAGAACATCGCGAAAGCCTCCATGCGGAAGGCGACGCGGCTGCCTGCGCCGGGACGACGGCTTTACGCTGATTGAAGTACTCGTCGCGTCAGTGGTCCTCATCACTGGCCTCATGGGGCTGCTGGGCCTGCTTGACGGGTCGGTCAAAGCGAGCGCGAGCACGCACCAGCGGGAAGCTGGGACCAACCTCGCTCGGCAGGTCCTCGAGGACGCTCGTGGGATCCCATATGCGCAGCTGTCGCCCAGCACCATCGTCAGCCAGCTGCAGGCAATGCCGGGCCTCAAAAACGAAGGCTCGGGCTGGCAGGTGCAGCGCGGCGGCATCACCTACACGATCGCCGTCCAAGAGTGCTCGATCGACGACGGCAAGGGAGGCGCGTGGGGGGTGCACGTAAACGCGTTCGGGGAAAACCCATTCTGTAAAGACGCCGAAGAAAAAGAATTTGAAGGCAAAGCTGGAGAAGTTCGCGACCTTCAGCCCGAAGACCTCAAGCGCATAACGGCCGTCGTGACATGGACCGCGAGAGGGCGCACGCCTGAAGTGCGCCAGGTCCAGACCGTGTCCTCCGCCGGAGCCACGCCGGGATTGAACGCGATCAACCTGCATCTGGAATCTCCGTTCGTATCAACCTCCCCGGTGATCGAAACCGAGCCGGTGAGCGGGAGCCTCACCTTCGCCGTCTCCTCTCCCACGGGTACGACCGCCATGCGGTGGTCGTTGGAAGGTATCGCCCAGTCGACGGCGCCGACGCTGAAAGAAGGCACGACCTGGACCTTCTCCTGGCCGATCCCGAACCCGGCCGTCTCTGACGGCACCTACACCGTCGCGGTGCAGTCGATCGACAAACTCGGAGTTCTCGGCCCGCCCGTGTCGATCCCCGTGACCCTGATCCGCAACGTCCCGGTAGCTGTCAGCGGCATAAAAGGCGGCTTCAACAAAGTCAACGTCGCGGGGGTCTCCACTAAGGTCGTGGATCTTCAGTGGCAGCCCAACGCTGAACGCAACATAATCGGATATCGCGTCTACCGACCAGGCGGGATCCTTGGCAGCGAAACCGGGCTCGCATGTCCGGGTAGCCTCTCGACCCTGAGCACGACGACGTCGTGCATCGACTTCGCCTCGCCCGAATACACCGCCAGCAACCTCACTTACAAAGTTGTGGCGCTGTATCGCAACGTCAAAGGTGAAGTTGCAGAAGGGTCGCCTGGCCTGCGCACGATTCTCGGCGGACCGCCACCGCCTCCGAATCCGCCACCGGAAAAACCCGAACCCGGGCTACAACTTACGCACAATGCAGAAGGCGCGGCCGTCTTGACATGGAACGCTCCCTCGGGCGGTGAACCGGTGATCTTCTATCGCATCTATCGCGGGTCGACGAACTACACGAGCCGTTACAACGAGGCCACGGGGACTGAATTCATCGACACGAACGCCGCCGAACCGCACACCTACTGGGTGACGGCGGTAGACGCAAACCTCACCGAGTCCACCTTCTCAGTGTCGGTGACAGGATGACTTCTACCCGGTCCGCCAGCGGCTTCACGCTGATCGAGACCCTCGTGTCGATGGCAATGGCAATCGTGGTCTTTGGCGCCACGCTATCGGTGCTCGACGTTTTCCAGCGGGGCAACCGGGTCGACAACCTGCGCAACGAAGCTCAGGACAGCGCCCGCACGGCGATCGACGCACTGGCGAGAGAACTACGCAACGGTGCCGCGCCAAGCTCGCTAACACCCGGCGCTCTCGAAAAAGCCGGCAAATACTCGATCGTGTTCCAGACGATCGAACCCACCACGAATCCGCTCCCAAGCGGCGACCTCAACAAGACCAACGCGATCAGGGTCCGCTACTGCTTGAACAGATCAGAACCGAGCAACGAGGTCCTCTGGAAGCAGACCGCCAAATGGGAAACCGAAAAAGCTCCGGAACTTCCCACCGCCACAACGTGCCCCGACCCCAGCGCAGCCGATTATCAGACCAGCGTCCAGGTTGCGCAACACATAGTCAACATAAACGGCGGCCGCACAACGGCCCCCCTGTTCACCTACGTCCCAGCCACCTGGACGACCGTCGGGCAGATCACCGCCGTGGAACCCAACATATACCTAGACGTCAACCCTGGACACCGGCCTGGCGAAACGCAGCTGACGAGCTCGATCGACCTCCGCAACGAGAACCGCGCACCGGCCGCGTCGTTCACCGCGACAGAGCTGGGTGGTTACAAGGTTCAGCTGAACGCGTCACAGTCGACGGACCCGGACGGCCTCGCGCTCAAATACACATGGTTTAACAACGCCGCACGGATACCGTCGACCTCGCCCGAAACAGAAGTCGGGCCTTTCACACCAGGCAGTACCCAGACGTTCACGCTCGAAGTTACAACGCCTAGTGGTCTCACCGCCACCGAAAAAACGGAACTGAAAATATGAGAACGATACGCAAAGAGGACGGCTTCGCACTCGTGACCGCCCTGATCCTGTTGACCGTGATCTTGGGCCTCGGGTTGGGGTTACTGTTGTTCACCGACAACCAGCAGAAAGCTTCGGCGCGCGAGCAATCGAGCGAGCAGGCCTTCAACGTCGCCGAAGCGGCGCTCAACGCCCAGGTCGGACAGCTCGCGCGCGTGTGGCCTACGTTCGCAAACAAAAATGTCGCGGTGAAACGCTGCACCGAAGGCCTCAGCAATCCGACGAACTACTGTCCTCCGAAGCTTCCGCTGAGCGTCGGCTACGGGAAACTGAGCAAAGTCGCCTGCCCCGCCGGGGCTCAGACCGACGCATGGGGCTCGCCGATCACCAACCAGTGGACGACCTACGTCCGAGCCACGAAAGGTGGCAGCAGCTACTTCAATTCGAAAACCGAGGAAACCGAACTCGAATACGCTCCCCCGGCTGAACCGGGCAACAAAGAATTGGAAAACAAGCTATGGGTTCGCGCCGTCGGGATCGTCAACTGCCGTGTCGTCTCGTTGGTAACACTTGTCTCCCGCCAGCTGGTGTCGGTGCCATTCCCCAAGAACGTCCTCGGAGGGAACTGGTTCGAAGTGACCAACAGCGGTGGGCACGGCAGCAAAGGCATCGTCAACGGCCTGGGCGAAGCCGCCGAAGCCGGCGAAGTCGGGATGCGCTGCGAAGGCCGCACCAAAGCGAATTGTGAAGTCTTCGAAAACAACCCAAAAACTCACAAGGAACAGTTCGAAAATTACAAGCCGGGGCCGCCAACCCCGAGCCCAGTGCTCAACGAAGAACAGCTCGCTACCGTGAGGTCGCTCGCGGAAGCCAATGGAACGCTGCGCTCGCCGGCACTCGGAAACTGCCCGACATCGGCCGAAGAACTTAGCGGCTCGCCGGCCTACATCGAAGGCTGCGGCAATCTCTCGCTGAGCGGCAATGGCACTGTCAACTCAGCGGCCAACCCGGGTTTTCTCGTCCTCACCGAAGGCACCTTGACGCTCAGGGGCAGCAACACCTGGTACGGCGTGATCTACGTCCGCAATCCCGCCAACCTCGAAACAGGCATTGTGAAACTGGGCGGGAGCGTGACAGTCTACGGTGCGATCGAGGTCGATGGCAAGGGCGGCATCGAATTGGGATCCAACTCGGTGAACCTGGTCTACAACCCCGAAGGAATCGTCAACCTGAAAGGCTCTGCCGGCGCGACGCCGACGCGGAACACCTTCCGGGTCCTACCCATCAGTCAGTGAGCGCCTGCATACGCCGTTGTCGATCTGGACCCGGTCCGCGAGCGTCCCATCGGGCAGGAGCCACTGCTGCTCGAGGAGGCCGCGGCGAGGGCGCAGGGCGAGACACTTAGCGAGTTCGTGCGCGGCGCTGGGCCGAGCAGGTACTTGCGGAGCGCACGAGCTACGTCGTCGACGACAACGCGGCCGCGCACTTCCCTCGCTGCTCTCGAAGCTCACGGTGCCGGCGTCGAGCGCCGGCTTCCCCGTTTGCTCAAGCGGCCGAGCGTATTGCGCAGCGCCACTTCGCTTCGAGAGCTCGCCGCTCGATCCGGACACGCTGATGGTGCCAGTCGACCTCGCCCGCAGCGTCCTTGCAGCAACTTGACCGGTCCTCTCCTACCAATGCGGGCGAGAGGACTCGAACCTCCAAGGGCTTACGCCCACCGGCTCCTAAGGCCGGCGTGTCTACCAATTCCACCACGCCCGCTTGGTCGAACAGAGCGTATCTCCCGGCCGCTTCGGCCCGCGACCGCCGACGGTCAGGCGAACAGTTAGACGGCGCCGACTCCCACCGCGGGCGAGCGGCCAGCTCCCAAAACGCCCGTCGCAGCCGCGAAGATTGTATGGTCACTGTCGCAATGTCCGCCGCCGCTGACCGGAGCGAACAACCCGGCGTGATCATCACGCATCCCAACCGCGACAAGCCCGTCGTGCAGGGCACGCGCGCGACGGTCGTCCTGCTGCTGCTCGTAAGCGCCGCGCTCGTGCTCATCATCACGGTCGGCGGCTGGAGCGTGCTCGAGGGCGCCAAGCCCATCCAGGTCGGCTTCATCGTCGTCTATCTCACGCTTGCGTTCTACGCCGCTCGCTGGAAGCCCGGGGTGCTTCCCATCTCCGCGGCGTTGGCCGTCCTGCTCACGATCTTCGCCCTCGTCGCCGGCCCCGCGTGGTTCAACCGCGACAAGACCGGCTTCATGCAGCCTACGCTAAGTGCGGGGCTGCTCGGACTGCTGACGCTGCTGCTGGTCCCAGTGCAGATTCTGCTCATAGCGTTCGCAATGCGCGGCTTCTCGCAGGGCTGGAACGTCGAGCTCGAGCGCCGCGAGCCGACCGGCGGCGCCGGCGACGTCTACAGCGAGCTCCCGCCCCACCCCGCCTGAGCGTCCGCACCTCGCGGGTCCGCGCGGCCGACCTAGACTGGCGCGGTTGCCGTGCCGGGGCTCGCCTACACTGGGTCCCCCGCATGCGGCGGTGGCGGAACGGTAGACGCGGGGCCCTCAAAAGGCCCTGTCCGAAAGGGTGTGTGGGTTCGAATCCCACCCGCCGCATTCTGTGATGTCTCAAGACATCGGAGACAGGTGTCGCGAGACATCGTAGACGCCGGCGGCTAGCCGAGCGGCTGGTAGTCGCGGCTGGGGTCGAGCTCGAGTTGGCGCAGGATCTCGCCGTCGATGGTGAGCACGCGAACGTCGCGGTCGGCGATGAGCACGAGCACGCGCTGGCCCTTGTGGGCGCGGCCGAGGCCGATGTGGTGCAGGCGGCTGCGGTAGCGCAACGTGACGGTGCCGCTGGCGTCGACGTTGTCGTGGCGGACTCGGTAGTGGCGCGCGGGGGGATGATCGTTGCCGTGCGGCGCGGCCTTGGTGCGCGCGGCGTAGACCGCGGCGGGTGCCCTGCGCGCGAGCGCCCGGTGCGGGCGCACCTCGTTGTAGTAGGCGACGAAGCGATCGATCTGTGTCTGCAGCTGCGCGAGCGAGTCCACCGGCGTTTGCGCCGCGAGGTGCTTCTTGAGCGTCTGGTGGAAGCGCTCGATCTTGCCGCACGTCTGTGGGTGGTATGGGCGCGAGTGCTTGTAGACGATGCCCAGCGCGATCAGCTCAGACTCGATCGCGCAGCGCCCACCCCGAGGAGCAGCCGTATAGACCGCGCCGTTGTCCGAGAGCAGCGAGGCCGGCAATCCGTAGCGCTCCGCGCCCTTATAGAACGTGCTGACGACGTCGGCGACCGTGACCCGGACGAACGCGTTGGCCGTCACGCACAGTCGCGAGTGGTCATCGATCACGCCCATGATCTCGACCTCGCGCCAGCAGGTGATGTCTGTCTGCCAGCACTCGTTGGGCAGCTCGGCGCAGAACCGCACGTAGGAGCTGCGCGGGCGCTTGTGCGGCTGCGGGGTGACGAGCCCCGCCGCCTTCAGCACCCGCCAGATCGTCGAGGGAGAGGGGACGTCTGGATGCTCGCGGCAGAGGTGGGCGTGGATAGTCTGCGCGCCAGCATCGAAGCCATCTCCCGTCAGCTTCCCTCGCAGCGCAAGGATCTCAGCAACCCATCCCGCGGAGGTCTTGGTCGGCGAGCGCCGCGGCCGCCGGGGACGCGGCTCGAGCCCGGCCTCTCCTTCGGCGCGATAGCGCGCCAGCAGCTTGTAGATCCAGCTGCGATGCACCCCGTGGCTTCTCGCCAGCTCGCTGACCGCACGACCCTCGCGCACATGCGCCTCGACCAGGTACCTCGCCACGCCCATCGGAAACCCCCCCGCCTCGGTGTCTCCGATGTCTTGACACAGGTGTCGCCTATCTCATGAACTCACACACCACCCGCCGCATTCACGGTCCGGCGGCCAGCTCCAGCAACTGATCCACCAGATCGGGGGGGGCGACGAGGATGCCCCATGGCAGGTTCTCGAACACCGGAAGCTCGGCGACGCGCAACCCGGCCCGTTCGCAGATCAGCGCCCCGGCAGCGATGTCCCACTGCTTGACCGACCGCTCGAAATAGGCGTCGTAGCGTCCGGCCGCCGTCCACGTCAGGTCGAGCGCCGCGCTGCCGAAACGGCGGATGTCGCGCACCCGGCCCACGAGCCGGGCGAGCACCCGGCCCTGCGCCTCGCGGACGCCCGCATCGTAGGCGAGACCCGTAGCGATCATCGCCGAACCCAGCTCCTCGCGGGCGGACGATTGAGAATCGCCAACGCGGCCCGATCGCTCCGCGGCCCTCAGCGCGCCGTCCAGCTCGCTCACCACCCCGGGCCCGCGCAGCTCGGCGCGGCCGTCCCGGGTGGCCGTGAACAGCTCGTCCCGGTTGGGGTCGTACACCGCTCCGGCGAGCGTGCCCTCGCTATCGCGAACGGCGACGCTCACGCACCACTGGGGTATGCCGAACAGGAAGTTCACGGTCCCGTCCAGCGGGTCGACCACCCAGCTGAGCCCGCTGGAGCTCTCGGCCGAGCCGCACTCCTCTCCCACGAACCCGTCCTGTGGCCGGCGTGCGGCGAGCAGCTCGCGGATCGCGCGCTCGGACGCGATATCAGCCTCGCTGACGAGGTCTGTCGGAGTGCTCTTGCTCGTGACCTCCTCGGCGCCATGCTGCGCGCGCTCCTGGAGCAGCGCGCCCGCCATACGAGCGGCCTCGACCGCCAGGGTCAGCAGCGCCTCGCTCTCGCTCACGAGTACTCGGCCGGACGCAGCTGCGCCCAGGGGCGCTCCGCTTCGATCTGCGCGGCGAGCGACAGCAGGGTGGCCTCGTCGTTCGGACGTCCGACGATCTGGACGCCGCGTGGCAGACCGTCCGAGCCGAACCCCGCCGGCACTGAGGCGGCGGGCTGTCCGGTGACGTTCCAGATGCCGTTGTAGGGGACCATGCCGGCGATCGCGTTGAGCGTCCAGATGGCGCCGCGACCCTCGAACTGACCCACGCGCGGCGGGGGCGACGCCGTGGTGGGGGTGATGAGCACGTCGTGGTCCTCGAGCACACGGTTCATCCTGCGCGTGAACTCGCCCTCGTTGGCAAGCGAGCGCTGCAGCAGCGCGGGCGCGATCAGGCCACCCAGCCGGGCCATCCCCCGCGTGCGCCGTTCCAGGCGCCCGGAGTGCGCGACCCCGCTGGCGTCGTCGTGGATGCCACGCAGGTAGCGCGTGAGCACTTCCGGAATCCCGCCGAGCCCGTAGTCGGGGTCGCGCTCGGACACGTCGTGCCCCAATGAGCGCAGGAGCTCGACGGTCTCCTGGACGGCGCGCGCAGCGTCGCCGTCGAGCCGGCCGATCACGCCGGGCGGCAATCGCGTCGAGAAGGCGATCCTGAGTCGTCCGGGCGGGGTTGCCGCCGACTGGGCGAACGCCACCGCCGGGGGCGGGGCGCTGTGCTCGTCGACCTCCGTCCCGCCGGAGGCGACATCGTGGAAGAGCGCAGTGTCGGCGATGCGTCGCGCGAGCACACCATCGACCGACAGGCCGTGCCAGGCGCGCGGGCGCGGAGCCAGCGAAATCCGTCCACGCTGCGGCTTGAGCCCGAAGAGCCCGCACCACGCCGCCGGGATGCGGATCGAGCCGGCGCCATCTGATCCGAGCGCCGCGCCCACCAGCCCAGCCGCCACGGCCGCGCCGCTGCCGCCGCTCGAGCCACCGGGGGTACGCTGGCGGTCCCACGGATTGCGGGTCGCTCCGAACGTGGCTGACTCGGTGAACGGCCAGATCGTCAGCTCGGGCACGTTCGTCTTTCCGATGATCACGGCGCCGGCCTCACGCAGGCGGCGAACCACCTCGGCGTCCGCGGGGGCGGATCCTTCGATCGCATTGGTGCCCCAGGCCGTCTGCTCGCCGGCCACGTCGATGTCGTCCTTGACAGCGATCGGCACTCCCAAGAGCGGTCGTTCGCCTCCTGCTCCGCGCCGCGCGTCGGCCTGGTCGGCCTCTAGTCGGGCGCGCTCGGCGAAGACGATGCGGAAGGCGTTTAACTCCGTGTCGTGCCGGGCGATACGCTCGAGATAGAGCTCGACGAGCTCGCGGGAGGAGATCTCGCCCGCCGAGATCAGCTGGGCCTGGCGGGCGATACCGGCGTAGGCGAGGTCTAGCGCATCCATCGGATCGGCAATCTATTGGAAGGGTCCGGCCTCCGCCGCCCGGCGGGTTAGCATCAACCTGACGGCGTCCCTCGCGATCCAACGAGTGCGATGCAGTGATCATCAGGGACCTCGCGGGGCGGGTGAGATCGCTCGGACCAACTCAAAAAAGGGGGAGCATCCAATGTCCTATCCCGTCACCTTCGAAGCCGACTACGTCGAGCGGCACAGCCGGCTCACGTCCTTCTTTCGGCTGTTTCTCGCGATTCCGCTTTTCATCTGGGCCTACGTATATGGGATCGTCGCCTCCATCGCGATCGTGATCGGGTGGTTCGCGATCGTG
>DATMQG010000055.1:0-8636 GCA_035566835.1 Solirubrobacteraceae bacterium | reverse complement strand
ACCGCGGCGGCGGCCGTGGCGAGACGATCACGCGCGCCGCGATCGATGCCGCCGGCGACGTCGAGGACCTCTGGATCTGCGCCGACGACGAGGACTGGCCAAAGGAGCTGTACGCGCGCCTGGGATTCCGGCCGGTGTGGCGCTCGACGCAGTTCACGCGCATGCCGGCTCGCGGGGGCCGGTCCCCGTGATTGCCGGCGGCGTACCGGCGTCCTACGGTTAGTTGGACGTCACCGCGGGCAAAGGGCAAGTCGGCGCGTGCTGCAAACGGGTGACATCCTCGTCGGGCGCTATGAGGTCGATTCGCTGCTCGGGCGGGGCGGCATGAGCAGCGTGTACTCGGCATTCGATCGGACCCTGGGCAGAGACGTCGCGATCAAGGTGCTCGCCGCCGAGCTGATCGAGGACGACGTATTCGTGGAGCGCTTCGACCGCGAGGCGCGCGCGGCCGCGTCGCTGAGCCACCGCAACGTGGTCGCCGTGTTCGACAGCGGCGTCGACGGCGGCGCCCGCTTCATCGTCATGGAGCGCGTCTCCGGGAGGACCCTCTCGGATCTGCTCAGAGAGGGCGCGTTGCCCGTGGAGCGGGCCGTGGAGATCGCGCTCAGCGTCGCTCAGGCGCTGGGTGCGGCTCATGCCCGCGGGATCGTGCACCCGGATGTAAAGCCGAGCAACGTGATGGTGGGCGACGGCGGGCAGGTGAAGGTCCTCGACTTCGGGATCGCGCGGGCGCTCGCCGCGACGTCGCTAACGCGCGCCACGACCGTCATCGGGACCGCGGGCTACCTATCGCCCGAGCAGGCGAACGGCGGGCCCCTCGACGCACGCTCGGACCTCTACGGATTGGGTTGCGTGATCTATGAGATGCTCACGGGCCGGCCACCGTTCGTCGCAGATTCCGCCGCCGCGTTGGTCAATCAACACGCGACCCGCCCGCCCGACCGACCCTCCGAGCGGCGCCCGGAGGTTTCGGCCGCACTCGATGAGGTAGTTCTCAGATGTCTCGCCAAGGATCCCGCCGCGCGCTACGACCGCGCTCAGGCGCTCTGCGCCGCACTGACAACGGTCCACCTGACGAGGAACGGGAGCGCCGCCGACGCGCGCGGCGCGACCCACCCGCCCTCGGGCGTGCGTATGCGCAGGTTGGCTCCTGCTCACCCCGCCGGGCCGGCGAAGCCGGCTGCGCCCGCGCGCCGGTACAGAGCAAGCCCGCCTGGAGCTCATAAGCGGCCCAGGCGGCGCTGGCTCGCTGCAGCGCTGGCCGCGGCGGTGTTCCTCACGCTGGCGCTCCTGCTCGATCATGGCTCAGCCGGTAGGCCGGGCGGAGCGAGGACCGGGGCTGCGGCGGCGGTCTCCAAGCCCCCCGCTGCGAGCCGCCCGAACCGCGCCGCGAGGAGCGGCGCGGCTGACCCCGCAGCGGCGGCGGCGGCGTTGAACGGGCTTGTGCTGGCGGACCAGCGGCAGGGCCTGATCGACGAAAGGGCGGCGAGCACGATCTCGGACCGAACGGCTGTGCTGCTCGACGCGGGCTCGGCAGGGGATCCGAATCGGGCGGCGCACCAGCTCTCGGACTTCACCAGAAGACTCGACAGGCTGGCGGCCCGGGGCGACATCTCCTCGCCGGCGACCACCTTCGCGCTGAAGGCGGCCGCTGCCGGGGTCGCGAACGCGCCGATGTCTCCAACCGGTTCAAATGCGGAGCCTTCGCCGGCGGGCGGCGTGCCAGCGACCGACGGGGAAGGGCCGCCCGCCGCGAGCGAGGAGGGGAGAGGACATCGCCAGGATGGCGCGGCGGCAGCGTCCCAGGACTGATATCGAGGCGTCCAGCGGCCAGCTACAGTCTGCCCGCGATGCGTGCTCGCCTTTCGCTCCTCGCCGGCTCGGCGCTGTGGCTCGCGCTTCTCGGATCGGGGCTCACCGGCTGTGGCGGGTCATCGTCCAAGAGCGCCATCGCGTCGAAGTCGCCCGCTGAAATCGTCGCGGCCGCGCGCGACGCCGCGGACGAAGCTGCGTCGGTGCACGTCTCCGGAGCGCTCGTCGAAGGCGTGCCGCTCTCGCTTGACATGGCGCTGCTGGCAGGCAAGGGCGGACACGGACGGATAACGCAGAACGGCCTGCGCTTCGAATTGATCACACTTGGCGGCACCGTATACATCAAAGGAAGCTCCGCCTTCTACAGAAACATCGGCGGGCCGGCTGCAGCACGGCTGCTGCAGGGCAAGTGGCTGAAGGCCCCTGCGGCAGCTGGGGAATTCGCTCCGATCACGTCGCTCACCGACCTGCGCAAGCTTTTGGACACGACGCTCGCGAGTCACGGCGCGCTCGCGATGGGCGCCAGCACGACCATCAACGGCCAGAGGGTAGTGGCCGTCAAGGATCTTGCAAAGGGGGGTGTCCTCTACGTCGCCGCGACCGGCAAGTCCTACCCGGTCGAGGTCGCAAGGGGCGGGGCGAACGGAGGCCATATCGTCTTCGACCGCTGGAACGAGGCCGTCACGATCTCACCGCCGCTGAACGCGATCAATCTCAACCAGCTTCGGGCTGGGCACTAGGCGGCGCTCGGCCATATGTCTAGCGGCTCGCCTCCCCGTCAAGACCGGCGCGACGCGGGTCGAACGGGGGACAGGACAAGGACGCGAGACAGTGCTCGGTGCAACCCCAGTCGGCTTCCGGCAGCCCGCCAAACGTGGGGTGGTCGCCTCGCGACCGGGAGTGGACAAATGTACGAGAACGGACCCGGCCGCCGCCGCTGGCGTCACTAAGCTCGGTCAACTGAGCGCGATGCCTAACAACAGGCCGTACCAACGGGGGCGGGCTGGCGCGGAGTCGCGTGCGCGACGCCCTCTGGCCCTGAGGCTGGTTCCCTGGGCCGCGCTCGCGCTTGCAGCTGCAGCCGGGGCGGTGGTGGGTGGAGCATCGGCAATCGTCGCCGGGTGTGTCGTCGTGCTCGGCGCCGCGGCGGCGACGTTCGGCTGGCATTTCGGCGAAGGCAAGCGGGTCGCGCTCGAAGACGAGATCGATGGTCGCTCGAGCGATCTCAAACGCGCCCTCTCCGAGCTCGAGATCGCTCAGGCAGAGACGGTGCGGCGGCTGTCGATGGCGGTCGAGTTCCGAGACGAGGACACCGGCGCCCACATCGAGCGGATCGGGCGCTTCTCCACCCTGCTCGCCGAACACATCGGCATGGATCCGGAGTTCTGCGAAAGGCTCAAGCACGCGGCGCCCCTCCACGACGTGGGCAAGGTCGCCATCCCGGACGCGATCCTGCTCAAGCCCGGGCCGCTGACGCCCCAGGAGCGGGCGATCGTCGAGACACATGCCGAGGAGGGTCACAGGCTCGTGCGCGGATCGTCATCTTCGATCCTCGACCTCGCGGCGACGATTGCTCTCAGCCACCAGGAGAAGTGGGACGGGAGCGGATACCCGCGTGGCCTGAAAGGCGAGGAAATCCCGATCGAGGGCAGGATCGTTGCGGTAGCGGACGTGTTCGACGCACTCACGAGCGACCGCGTATATCGCAAGGCCTTCTCGGTTGATGACGCGATCCAGATGATGCGCGAACAGCGCGGCCGTCACTTCGACCCGGTGCTGCTCGACGCGTTCCTCGAAGTGCTCGGCGAGTCGGGGCCGGACGCTCGCGAGCAGATGCGCGCAGATCCGACGGCCCTCGTCGAGAGCACGCTCGAGACATACGTGACCGCTCTGCAGCGAGGCGACGCCGAGATGGCCGAGGGGTCGATCGCGACCGCGATCGAAGACGGCATCAGCCCGACGAAGCTGCACGCCGAGGTGATCGCTCCAGCGCTGCGCCGAATCGCCGTGCTCTGCGACAACGGAGAGATCGACGTCGAGCGCGAGCATCGGGCTACCGGGATAACGAGACGCGTACTGGCGACGCTCTACCGCTACATGATCGGCGGCACCGAGCCGACCCGCGAGCGGGTTCTGCTCGCGGGGGTCGAGGGAGACGAGCACACGTTGGGCCTGCAGATGGTTCACGACCAGCTGGCCGCGGCCGGCTATCAGACGATCTTCGACACGGACCTGTCCGCCGAACGCCTGCGGAGCATGGTCGAAAGCCGCTCTCCCGACGTGCTCGTACTCGGAGCTACTGCGGCCACCACGGCGGACGACGTGGAGCTCGCTCTGCACGACCTTCGCTTGAGCCACCCCGACATACCGATCGTGCTCGGCGGCGCGGCTGTCGGCGGTGACCTCCCCCGCGATCACGGCGGGATGAAGGTGCTCGAACGGATAGACGAGTCGGTCGAAGCCGTCGAAGCGCTGCTCGAGTCCGCGCCCGCCCACGCAACGCCCGTATAGAGTCGGCGGCCCGACGCCCGGCCGGGGGCGGCGCTCGGTAGATTGCGCCGCGTGCCAACGACCTCGATTGTGACGGGCGGCGCCGGCTTCATCGGCTCGCACGTCGTCGATGCGCTGCTCGCCCGCGGGGACTCGGTGACAGTGATCGACGACCTCTCCACCGGCGAAGCTCGTCGAGTCGCGCCCGAGGCAGCGCTGCGCGAGCTGGACATCGTCGAGGTTCCGGCGCTGCGTGCCATTTTCGAGGAGGTCAAGCCGAGCGCGGTCTTCCACCTCGCGGCACAGGCGAGCGTCGTCGCCTCCGTCGAGGATCCGCAGCGCGATTGCGAGGTCAACGTGAAGGGCACGCTGAACGTGCTCGAGGCAGCCGGGCGCTCCGGAGCACCGGTCGTGTTCACCTCGACCGGCGGCGCGCTCTACGGAGACGGGGCGCCGATGCCCACGAGCGAGGAGCGGATTCCCGCCCCGCTCTCTCCCTACGGCGCGTCGAAGTGGGCGGCTGAGGCCTACGTCAAGACGTGGTCGCTGTCGTCGGGCATCCGCCACGCGATCTGCCGGCTCGGAAACGTCTACGGTCCGCGTCAGAACCCCCATGGGGAGGCCGGCGTTGTCGCGATCTTCAGCCACCATCTGTATGTCGGGAGCGCTCCCAAGCTGTACGGCGACGGGAAGCCCACGCGTGACTACGTGTATGTGGAGGATGTGGTTAGGGCACTGCTGGCCGCCGCCGGAAAGGGCGGCACCTACAACATCGCCACGGGCGTGGAGACGGACGTGATGACCGTTTGGAACGAGCTGCGCGACGCCGCCGGCTCGGACGTCGTGCCTGAGCTGGCCGAGCTGCGACCGGGCGAGCTGCTGCACAGCCGCCTCGACATCGACCTGGCCGCCCGCGAGCTGGGGTGGCGCCCTGAAGTCTCGATCTCCGAGGGCCTTCGCAGAACCTATAACGCGCTGGTCCAGGAATTCGAGCGAGACTAGGGCGCAAGCACCCTCCGCCAGCCGTCTGTATCGGGCCACGGGCGCTTTAGCGAAGACGGCCGTGCACCGATGGCAGGTGCATGATGCGCGCACGGACGCTCGCGGTCGCTGCCTTTACGGCGCTGGCTCTGACGGCTTATGCAACCTCCGCTTCGGCAAGCTCCGGAGCGCCGGGTGGCACGGCCGCTCCGGCGGGCCCGCAGGCTGGAGGCAGCGAATTCCGCGTTGCGCTTGAGGCGCCGCGACCGGTCGTGAGCCAGCTGCTCGTTCCCAGGGCCGCACCTGCCGGCCGTCCGCCGCGGGTGTCGCTGCGGATCGACGAGCCGGGCGTCAGCGCCGTCGCGGCATCGCTCGCCGTGACCGACCTCTCGACTCGCACGAGGGTGCTCGTCGTGTCGCTCGGCTGGACGCCCACAGGGCGAACCGTCAACGTGAGGTGGCCGCCGGGCGCTTCGTTGAGAGCCGGTAGCTACCACGTGAGCGTCAGCGCCCACGACCGCCACTCGGGCACGCTGCTGCGCAGGGCGCACGCCTCGGGCGTCGCGAGCCTGACGGTGACCACGCCCGTCGCGCGCCAGCCCCAGCGCTCCCCCACCTCGGCGCCGAGTCCCGCGCTCCCAGAAGAAGGCGTCCCCACGCCGGCCCAGACGGCGGCTTCGGGCGCGGTCTTCCCGGTCGCAGGAGCGCACAGCTTCGGCGGGCCCGAAAACCGCTTCGGGGCGCCGCGCGCGAATCATGTCCATCAGGGCCAGGACGTGTTGAGCGCCGAAGGCACGTCGGTCCTCGCGCCGATGCCTGGCACGATCCTCTCCACGAGCTACCAGGCCGGCGGCGCCGGCTACTACGCGGTCGAGCACACGGCCGTATTCGACCTCATGTTCGCCCACTGTCAGGCGGGATCGCTGGCCGTCGCGGCGGGGCAAAGCGTCTCCGCTGGGCAGGTGCTCTGCAACATCGGGCAGACGGGCGACGCCACCACCCCGCACGTGCACTTTGAGATGTGGGTCGGGGGCTGGCACGTGTCGGGCGCATCTCACCCGATCGACCCGCTGCCGTATCTCGAAGCCTGGGAACGCCCCGCCGGCTGACCCGCCGGCGACGGCGCTCAGGCGAGGGCTGCGTAGGCCGCCGCCTGGATGTCGCGGTGCACCTGCGGCGGCTCGCTCGTCTCGAACATCCGCTGGGTAAGCACGATCACCGACAGCTCATGAGCGGGGTCGACAAGCCAGGAGCATCCGAAGCCGCCGTCCCACCCGAAGGCGCCGCTGTCCAGTACCGCTTGGCAGAACCCCCAAGACCGGCCGGCGAAGAAGTCGCGGCCCAGTCCGCCGTGCGCCTTCTGCGCCTCGGTGAGCTGGTCGCTCGTCATCGCGTGCGCCGCCTCGGCGGACAGCAGTGGTGCGCCGCGGGCGAGCAGCATCCTCGCGAAGGCGAGCAGGTCGTCGACGGTCGAGACGAGGCCTGCTGCGCCGTCGCCGAAGGCGGGCGCCCGGCTCCAGGTGCCCTCGGGCTCGTCCCAGGCCACCAGGCCATCGGGCGTCGGCCGGTAGGCCGTCGCCAAGCGGTCGGTGTGTTCGGTCCAGAACCCCGTGTCGTGCATCCCGAGCGGCTCGAAGACCCGCGTGCGCAGCACCTCCGCAAACGGTTCCCCGGCGGCGCGAGAAAGGACCACGCCGAGCACCGACGCGCCGGTGTTGTAGAGCCACCGTTCTCCGGGTTGCGCCAGCAGCGGAAGCGAGCCGAGGTTGGCGATCCAGGTATCGGGGTCTGGCTGCACCTCCGGGTTGGGGGGGCCGATCGTCGACAGGTTCAGCTCCTGCGCGGCCGCCACGACCGGCCATGGCGTCGGTGACGTGAACATCTCCATGACCATGCCGAAGCCGAACGTGAACGTCAGCAGGTCGCGAGTCGTGATCGACCGGATCGCGGGGACGGTATCCCGCAGCGGCCCATCCATCCGTCGGAGCACTCGACGCCCCGCGAGCTCGGGCAGCAGCCGCTCAACCGGCTCCTCGAGATCGATCAGTCCTTCGGCCACCACGGCGAGGGTGGCGGCGGCTGTGATGGGCTTCGTCGTGGATGCGATCCGAAAGATCGCATCGCGGGCGACGGCTGGCCCGTCAATTGTCAGGCTACCGAGCGCCTCGACGTGGACCTGGTCGCCGCGCGCGACGAGCGCCACGAGACCGGGGACGCGCGTGTCGCCGACGTGCTGCTCAGCGGCGGCGTGCAGCCGCTCGATTCCTGCGCTCGTGAGGTGCCCAGCTCCCATGGATGCTCCTACCCCTTCGGACCCGGCGGCACTGCCGAACTCATCGCGATGACGGCATTGTCGCGGGACGGGCGCCGATCGAGTCGAGCTCTTTCGAAGCCGGTCAAGCGGGGGGCCGCTGCCTATCCACAATCGCGCGACGGACGCTGCCCAATGGCGGGCGTGCGCATCGAGCGCGACCGACGTCCCCAGGCGGCCGTGTCCCCGCTGCAAGGTCGTCGCGGGCCGCATCGCCTTTGAGCTCGATCGGCAGTTGCGAGCGGGTAATGTTGAGCCGATGCCAATGCCCTCAGCCTCCTTGGCGGGCGGCGCCGCGCGGCCGGGCGAGCCCAGCGTTGGGCTCATACCGGGAACGACGGCGGCCAGCAGAGCCAAGCGTGAGCTGAGTTTGCAGGACGCTCGGCGAGATAGCTCAGTTGGTAGAGCACACGACTGAAAATCGTGGTGTCCCCAGTTCGAGTCTGGGTCTCGCCATTCCTTAAGATACCTGCTAATCAGCAGGTTCGCGGTAGGCACCGACGCCGCCAGCCCTGAACTCTCGCATGCCGCGAGCGCGAGCTGTGGGCTAGCCGCCCGCCTCGGCTTCCGCGATCCGTGCCGCCTCGCCGCGCTTTTCGACCACGACGTAACCGGGGTAGACCTCGACAGTCGACTCGACGGCCGGTTCCTCATGCCCCGGGAGCACGACGAACCGGCGCGGATGGGATCGCACGCTTGCGTACTCGCCGATCGAGAGGTCCAGCACCCCACCGCAATCCACGCGGACGCACTCGCATATGAAGGTGTCGGCCGACTCTCCGTTGCGGGGACGCTGATACTCGATCCTGTCGTTTATGCGCCGTGCCAGGGCCTCGTTCTGTGCCATACGGCGCTTGCGTTGATCATCCACTTTGGGGAATCATTCCACTCGAGCGCGGAGGCGCTATCGGTACTGATCGATGAGCTGGCGTGCCATCGCCCTGCCGCGCCGCGCGGCTTGTGCGTCGCCCTCGGCTGCTACGACGATCGAGCCCTCCATGAGGATGTGCCACGAGCGCGCGAACGAATCCGTGTCGCGCAG
>DATMQG010000054.1:0-21990 GCA_035566835.1 Solirubrobacteraceae bacterium | reverse complement strand
CGCTCCCAGGGGTCACGCTTCTCGTGCGTCACGACGAAGATCGGCGTGTGGAACGGCGCCTCCTCCGGCCACGCCTGCTCGCCGAGGTCGAACATGCGCTTGCCCATCACGCTCGCGCCGGTGCGCTCGAACGTCTCCCGCACGATGTCGTTGTCGCGCCCTTCCTCGCCGCCCTCGCCGAGTTTCAGTCTCTCCCGGAATGACCGCTGCGGGAATATCCACTGCTGCAATTCCATCCACTGCGCCGGCGGCCCATCCGGGTCATCCATCCGCTCCTCGGGCGCGATGAACCCGTCCAGCGACATCGTCACGCTGAAGAACACCCTCCCGGCCATCAGTCCTCAACTCCCTTCCGAATGATCTCGGTGATGTAGGCAGCCAGGTTGCTCAGGGTTTGCTGGCCGCCCTCGATCGCGTGGTACTTCTCGACCGCCTCGTCGCGCAGCTCCTTGGTGGGGAACACCGTGCGCATCTCGATCCGGGTCGCCGCGCCGTCGGTCGCGAACGTCAAGACCGACTCGAAGGCGTTCGGGTCGCCGCGGGACTCACCGTGCAGCAGCGCGATCCGCTCCGGCGGGGCTATCTCGGTCCAGGAGATCCACTCCTGGTAGTCCGTCCCGTCCGGTCCGTGCATCACGAAGGCCCACTCCCCGCCGACGCAGAACTCGAACGCCCGCGTCGTGGTGGTGAACCCCTCCGGTCCCCACCATCGCGACAGGTGCCGCACCTCGGTGAACGCCTCGAACACCAGCTCCCGTGGCGCACTGATGACCCGGGAGATCGCGATCTCGCGGTCGGCCGCCGCTGACTGCGCCGGCGCTCCTCGTCTCATCGCGCTCATGAGCTACTCCTCCCGCCTTGCCTGCTTGAGGTCCTGCACGTACTCGTCCAGCCGGTCGAAGCTCTCGTTCCAGAACCGCTCGAACCCACCGGTCCACTCGTGAACCGGTCGCAGCCCGCCGGCGTCAAGGCCGTACAGGCGTTGCTTGCCTATCTTGCGATCCCGCACCAGTCCGACCTCCCGGAGCACCCGAAGGTGCTTGGACGCCCCCGGCTGGGTCATGCCCAGCTCATGGGCCAATTCGGTCACCGGCCCTTCACCCATCCGCAGCAGCGCCAGGATCTCCCGGCGCTGGCGCTCGGCGATCGCGTTGAAGACGTCTGACGTCGTCGCTGCTCGTGCCATGGCGCGCAATCATATACCGATATCGGCATATGTCAAGCCGGCGAGAATCAGGCGGGTCTGCTCAGATGACGATCGTGACCCTTGTCAGCGCCCGCGGAAACGCTTACCCCGGTGACGGCACGCGCGACGGCGGCGGGCAGGGAGGGCGATAGCTCCGCGGATTCGGGTACTTGCGGCGCCGACCCGCTCGCAAGGAGGGGCGTAAGGTCGAGACCATGGCCCGCCACGATCCCGGCCCGCGGCGTTCGGACTCGGTCGACGCATACCGGCACCGGACCCGTGCGCTGGCCGCGCTCGCGGTGCTCGCCCTCGTCGGTGGAATCGTCTCCGACGACCTGGCCGGAAGCTTCTGGGCTCGTCACGCCCTTCTCGCCGGGCTCGTCGCGAGCGTGATCGTCGTGATGCTCACGGTGGCGCTGGTGAACGAGGCTATCGAACGCCGGAGTCGACAGCGCTGGCGCGTGCTCGCGCAGTACGTGATGCTGCAGCTCGTGCGCGAAACGCGGCTCGTGTGGACCGGGTTGGCAGAGCTGGCCGGGCTCATGCCAGCTGACGAGTACACGGCTGACGGCGGTGTCCTCGCGGCGGCGGCCTCGATCGAGGCGGGTTCGGAGGCAGTCCGCGACACAGCACGCCTCACCGCAGCGCTGCGCGACGTCGTGACCGACGAGGAAAGGAGGCGGCGGCTTCACGACAAGGTCCAGTTCTTCGTGGACCACAGCGACGAGGTGCTCGGCCGGTGGGCGGGGGTGATGCTGACCGCCGACGTGTACGCCGAGGTGATCGACCGTCACGTGGAGCTGGCGGGCGACTTGACTTGGCTGGATAGCCTGCTCGGCTTCGAGTTCTCCGACGACGATGACCGAGCCCGCATGGGGCGCAGTCATCCGGCCGCCCTTATCGAGGGGCCGCTCGACAACGAGCGGCTCGTGCGGAGTGTGGCGGCGATCACGCAGCTCGCCGAGCAGCTCGACCGCACTATGCTCGCGTTGGCCCTGCGGATCGTCCCGATCGAGTGGTGGCGCACGCGGCTCGGGGCAAGCGCCCCAACGCCGCTCGGCGATCTCGAGCGATCCGCGCCCGAACGATCGCTTCCCTGACGCTCTTCCCCGTCCGTTGCTTCGAACTCGCTCCCCGGCGCGTCAGCGGCCCAGGGACTCTCGCGGGACGAGCGGCTCCGATGCGAAGCTGCCGGTGCTCTGATGTGGATCGCGTCGGAGGAAGACCAGCTACTCAGCTGGCAGTCGGCGGGGCCGGCGGTGATGGGCTCGTACTGTGCAGCTGAGCTCCGCACCCAGTCGTCGGCTCCCAGAGCGCCAGCCGCCTCCGGGGTCGAGAGAAGGCGCCGCGACCGTCTCAATGCCTTCGGCGGCGATGTGGGCGCCGTTGACAGCAGCACGGATTGCGACCAATCTTTTCTCCGCGGAGAACCATGTCCCGGCTCAGTGAGGTGCGATGAACGATTTCTCGCTCACCTATGAAAGCTTCGACCCTGCCGGCGAGGGCCTGCGGGAGGCGCTGACCTCGACGGGCAACGGCTATCTCTGCGCGCGCGGCGCGGCCGAGTGGGAGGACGCCAACGCTGTCCACTACCCCGGCACGTACGTGCACGGTGTCTACAACCGCGAGACGACGATCCTCGGCGGGCTACCGGTACTCAACGAGGACCTCGTCAACCTGCCGAACTGGCTTGTGCTCAAGCTTCGAATTGAAGGTGAGGACGCGATCAGGCTGGCCGAGGTGGAGCTGCTCGACTACCACCACGAGCTCGACATCCGCCGCGCGACGATAATTCGCCAGCTGCGCTTCCGGGACAAAGCAGGGCGGGAGACCACGCTGCGCAGCCGGCGGTTCGTGAGCATGGCCGACGTGCACCACGCCGGCGTGCAGTGGACGCTGACGCCCGAGAACTGGTCGGGCCGGGTGGAAGTCGTATCAGCGATCGACGGCCGCGTCACCAACCGCGGCGTAGCCCGCTACGGAGAACTCGAGGGTCGCCATATCGATCCGGTCGGCCCGCGGACCTTCGGGCCGGAGGTGATCGGACTGAAGGTCGAGACCCGCCAGTCGAACCTGTACGTGAGCCAGGCGGCGCGCACCCGCGTCCTCGACGGCGGTCGGCCGCTTCCTGTCGAGCGGAGCCTGCACCAGATGGAGGACTACATCCAGCAGGTGCTCGTGTTCGAGGTGCGGCAGGGATCCGCGGCGCGCGTCGAGAAGATGGTCGCCTTCTTCACCTCGCGCGATCCCGCGACCAGCGACACGTTGGCGCGTGCCGGGACCTCGGCATTGCGGTACGTGGACTTTGAGGAGGCGCTCGCACGTCATGTCTCGGCGTGGGAGGAGTTGTGGCGGCAGTGCGACGTGCGTGTGATGGGCCCGTCGCGGGTGCAGCTTCTCCTGCGGCTGCACATCTGCCACGTCTTGCAGGTGTGTTCGCGCAACACGGCCGATTTGGACGCCGGAGTGCCGGCCCGCGGTCTCAACGGCGAGGCCTACCGAGGCCACGTGTTCTGGGACGAGCTCTACGTCTATCCGTTCTTGAACCTGCGCCTGCCCGAGGTGACTCGCGAGCTTCTGATGTACCGCTACCGCCGCTTGGGCGAGGCACAGGCGGCGGCGCGGGAGGCCGGCCTCCGCGGCGCGATGTTTCCATGGCAGAGCGGCAGCGAGGGCAAGGAGGAGACCCAGCAGGTGCACCTGAATCCGCTGTCCGGCCGCTGGGAGCCCGACCTCAGTCGCAACCAACGCCACGTTGGCGCGGCGATCTTCTACAACATCTGGCACTACTTCCGGGCCACCGGAGATCTGGCCTTCCTGGACGATCGGGGCGCGGAGATGATGCTCGAGATCGCCCGGTTCTGGGCATCGATCGCCCAGTTCAACCGCGCCCGCGAGCGCTACGAAATCCATGGGGTGATGGGCCCCGACGAGTTCCACGAGAAGTACCCCGGCGCCGCTGCGGGCGGACTGCGCAACAACGCCTACACGAACGTGATGGTGGCCTGGCTATGCGAGATTGCCCGGCAGGTGCTGTCGCTCCTTCCGGCGAGTCGCGCCGACGCTCTCAGGCGGCAGCTCGCGCTGGACGATGACGAGCTGCAAAGGTGGGAGGACATCAGCCGCCGCATGTTCGTGCCCTTCCACGACGATGGGATCATCAGTCAGTTTGAAGGCTACGAGCAGCTCGAGGAGCTCGACTGGGAGGCCTACCGCGAGAGGTACGGGAACATTCAGCGGCTCGACCGCATCCTGCGCGCGGAGGGTAAGGACCCCAATCGGTACAAGGTCAGCAAGCAGGCCGACGTCGTGATGCTCTTCTTCCTGCTCTCGCCCCACGAGCTTCGCGGCGTGTTCGAGCGGTTGGGCTACGACTACGGACCGGACACCGCGCCCAAGAACATCGCGTACTACGACCGGCGCACCTCGCACGGCTCCACCCTGAGCTTCGTCACGCATGCCGGAGTCCTCGCGCCGCTGGACCCCGAGAGCTCGTGGCAGCGGTTCCTCGTCGCTATCGAGAGCGACGTGGCCGACGTCCAGGGGGGCACCACACAGGAGGGCATCCACATGGGCGTCATGTCAGGTACGCTCGACCTCGTCCAGCGCAGCTACGCCGGCACGCATATGCGCGACGGGATCCTTTGCTTTGATCCGCACCTGCCCAAAGATCTCGACGGGCTGTCATTCTCGATGAAGTTCCAGGGCACCCCTGTGCGGGTGGCGCTCACCCAGGGGCTGTTGACAGTGACCGCCCATCCGGAAGGCGTGAGCAGGCCAATCAGGGTCGCGGTCGGCGACGACGTGCGCGAGCTCTGCCCGGGCGATCAGGGTAGGTTCCAGCTCCAGCACGAGACGTCCGCCGAGCTCCAACAGGCCCACGGCTGACGAGGCTCGTGGCGAAGTTTCAAGGAGCGATCTTCGACGTTGACGGGGTGCTGGTCGACTCGCCCCACGAGAAGGCATGGCGCGAGTCGCTGCGCGAGCTGATGGAGGGAGAGTGGAGCGACATCCGCGATCGGACGACCTGGTCGCCCGAGGCGTTCACGCGCCAGGTCTACGAGGAAGAGCTGTCGGGCAAGCCTCGAATGAGCGGCGCTCGCGCGGCGCTCGAGTACTTCCATGTCCCCGACGACGATGACACGCGCCTGGCCGAGTACGCCAAGCACAAGCAGGCGATGGTGGTCCGGCTCATCGAGGCTGGCGACTTCACTGCGTATCCCGACGCCCTCCGGTTCATCATCGCCGTCAAGGATTCCGGGATGCATGTCGCGGCCGCTTCCTCTTCGAAGAACGCCGACCTCTTCTTGAGCAGGATCCGGCTCGACACCTTCGCCGGGGAGCAGGGGATCTCCTCCCCATCGGTGCGGCCCGGACTCACGCTGCTGGATTACTTCGACGCTGACGTTTCTGGGCGGGACTTCGCGCACGGGAAGCCCGATCCAGAAATGTTCCTTGCCGCCGCGCACGAGCTTCGCGCCGCACCTGAGCACGCGATCGTGATGGAGGATGCGCCCGCCGGCGTCCAGGCGGCCAAGGCGGCCGGCATGGGCGCGATCGGGATCGCTCGCGCCGACGACGCCGACCTACTCAGCGGAGCCGGCGCCGACATCGTGGTCGCGACGCTGGACCAGGTGGACCTCGCAGCTCTCGCCGGCGGCCGGCTGGCGAGCGCAACCGGCTAGCCGAGGTCGCAGCGCGGTCGTCCTCCGCGGCGACATCGTCTCCGCGAGCGACCCGGTCCAAACCGCGGCACCAGGGGCGGCGACGATCTGCTCGTCGTCTGGGCCGACGGTGCAGCTGATCTCGCCAGGACGCGGGCGCCTCCGCGTAGGCGGTTACGAATGGCGGGTGTGTCGGCGGCGCTCATTCATCTCACCGATCGTCGGCGCGCGTCGGCGCTGGCGCCCCGCTATGCGCCTGTGAACCGATACTCAGTCTGCCAGGCGTCCTTCGAGTCGGTGTGGACCGTCCAGAAAAGCTCCGCGATCTTGTCCGGATCGAAGTCCGTCCCCGGCTTGACCGCGCCGGCGATCGTGACGGTTGCGGCGTGGATGCCATCCTCCCGCACGCCGGCGGCAATCAGCGTTTGCGCCGAGCGCAGCGCGGCCTTCCCGCCGGGCCGCTGAAGATCCGTTCGAGCGTCTCGCGGTAGCCGTCCAGATCCTCGATATCCGCGCCGATCGCCTCTATCTCGAGGCCACCGCTGCGCAGTTCAGGGGCGAGCCGGTCGAGCGTCTCGCTGCGGGAGATGAGTGTGCCGGGGAAGCCCTCGCGGCCGAAGCGCCGAACCACGCTGGCGCCGACTCCTGGTCCGGCCCCGATCAGCAGCAGATGATGAGGTCAACAGGCTCGTGCATATGCCACCTCCGGGTTGAGCTTTGGCCCGGCCGTCAGCCCGAGCCGCTGTCCTTGGGTTCACGCATCCCTTCGGAATCCAATCAGGGTGCGTACGACGCTCACGCTGCCATCACGCACCGTGAGTATGTCGATCCCGCGGACCACGGGACTGCCCGGCGGGCCGAAGCGCCAGGGCTGGACGGCGGTGTCGGGACTGACGTACCCGAGGCCGTCCTCCTCCAATACGAAATCCTTTGGAGCGTCGTCGAGAATCTTCTGGGCGCGGTCGTTGAGCGCTTTCCGGCCCACGATCTCGCCTTCTGGATCGATGAACCTCACGTCTTCGGCATACGTCCGCTCGATGGCCGCCCAGCGCTTCTCAGGGTTCCGCTCGGAAAAGACCTCGTGCAGATTCATATGAAGCAGCTCGGCTGCATCAGGCATGTCGGTGATCCCTTCATCGTCGTGTACGCCGTACCGAAGCGAAGCCACACTCGGGGAGTCGTGGCGCCGAGCGTCCGATGCGCGCCCGGCTGCCCCGATCCTAACCGGCTAGCCCGAATCTTCGCGAAAGCTCAGCGCAGAGGCGCTCGCGAGCTTGGCGGTCGACGTGGGGCGGGGCGCCTAGGGCAGTGCGTGCGGATGACCGCTCCCAAACAGGTGTTACACCGGCGCGGACGGAGCCGTGCTGGCGTGATCGTGCCCTTGCGGGTTTCCGCGGAGGTGGAGTGGAATCCGGTCTGGCGGCCGGTCGAGGACACCGATCCGAAGGAGCATGATGCCCTATACCGGGTTGGCCAAGAGAACTCAGCATGGATGGAGCTCTACTGCGTGACCGAGAGCAGCGTGTCGAGTCGGCCTCACGCTGAGACCACGCGGTGCGATGCTCGCGGACGCAACCACAGCGGTCGATCAACACACGCCAAAGGAGACCAATGATCAAGCTCGTGTTCACCCTTCGTCGCCGCGAAGACATCACGCGCGAGGAGTTCCAGCGCTACTGGCGCGAGCAGCACGCTCCGCTCGTTAAGCGTCACGCTGACGCCCTTCACATCCGTCGCTACGTCCAGGTGCACGCGCGCGAGACGGACCTCGACGAGGCGATCGCGGGCCCGCGAGGCAGTGAGCCGCGCTTCTACGACGGTGTAGCCGAACTGTGGTGGGACAGTCTCGAGGAGCTCGTCGCGGCGTTCTCCAGCGACGCTGGCCAGGCCGCGGGCCAAGAGCTGCTCGAGGACGAGCAGCGCTTCATCGACCTGCCACGGTCGCCGCTCTGGTTGGGAGAGGAGAACGTGGTGATCGACGCCGGGTAGTTGGCGTGGCGACATGCCGAGCTGTGCTGGGGTGAGAAGCGCGACCGCCCTGGTCGGCTCCGGCAGCAGAACGCGCAAGTCGCGCGCTCAGCGCCGCCTCGCAGACCTTTGCCTTGCCCTAGTACGCGATCCTCGACCGCTCTCCAAAGGGCCGCGACGAGGGCGATCAGCCGATGCGCTGGCTGCGCCGCCACGACGAATACGAGAGGAGTGAGTCACGGAAGCGTTCGTGCCGTTGGCAGAGCTCCGTCAGCCCCAGCGCGACTTGAGAGGCGGATCCGCCCGATCCGGTCGTCTGCGCGGTCGTCTCCGAGATGCTCGCTCCGAGCTACGCGGCTTACGGGGCATCCTCTGCGAGCAAATCGCGTAACGCCTCCATACGCGCTTCGACATAATCGGCAAGCTGGTCGCAGTCGTCGGCATTCGGATCGGCAGCGGCGAAGGGCGGATGAATGGCGAACAGCGCGGCAGTCTCGGCGTGGCATACCTTGCTGAGTCCGTCGCCCAGACCGTTTGCCCATCTCGCTACGGACCCCGTCAAGTTGACGAGAGCCATGCGTACCGTGAACCGCTCGAGTCCGTGGGTCTCCTCGAGCAGTAGCCGGCGTCGCCGTCCGATCGCGTGGACCGCGTGTCTGCCCCAAGCATGTTCGTGTTCGAGCCAGGCCCGGAACTGTGGTGTGAGTGGGGGGGTGGACGGCGTGGCCACGAATCGAACGCCGAGGCGAGGGGGGAGGACAGCGCCTTTGAAGACCCTAGAGCAGCGAGAGCCGCGATCGGGGCCGACGCGCGCATGGCCGGCCCCGACGGTGCCATCACGCCTGCTTCGCCCAGGCGAAAGCGAGCGTCTCGCCAGCCGGCGCGGCTACGATCGCCGGTCGTCCGGAGCGGGTACGCGCTCGTCCGAAAATGGGGCGCTCGCATATGGCGAAAGCGACCGCCGAGGAAGGGCGCGCTCGTGTGGGGTAGCGTGCAGGAATGTACCGGGGGGCGGGGTCGCGATCGGGGTTGGCCTGCCGAGATGGAATCCTTGCGCCAGGTCGACTCCGAGCTCGCGCAGCAGCACCAGCGTCGCCGCGTTCTCGACGCCCTCTGCGATCGTGTGCACGCCCAAGCCCATGGCGAGGCCCACGATCCCGGACACGACCGCCCGTGAGCGCTCGTTCTCGATGAGGTCGCGCACGAACTCCAGGTCGATCTTCAGATACTGGACGGGTATGTGCTTGACGTAAGTCATGCCTGCATAACCTGTGCCGAAGTCGTCGAGCGCGAAGCGGCAGCCGATCGCCTCGAGCCGCTCGGCGAAGCGCGTTGCACCGACGATGTCCGAGATGACCGTGGTCTCGGTGATCTCGAATGTGATCAGCCACGGTTCGACGCCGTCGCGCTCGAGCGTGCGTTCGACGAGCTCAAGAAACGATGAGCGTTCGACCGTCCGCGCGGAGACGTTGACGGTAACCGCCCGGCCCGCCGCGGCGGCCTGGGCGGCTTGCTGGAAGACCCACTCGTCGACCGCCGCGACTTTGCCATGGCGCTGGGCGACCTCTAGGAACTCACATGGGCCTACGAATGCGCCGTCCCGCGAGCGTACCCGTAGCAGCAGCTCCTCCATGACCGTCTCGCCGGTCGCGACATCGACGATGGGTTGCGCGTACAGGACAAGGTGCCCCGCGGCGATCGCGTCCTCCATGTCGACGGCCAGATTCACGGCGCGCAGCTCCTTGCGCATCTCCGCCTCTCTTGCCCGCTGTTCAGTGACATCCGCGAAGACCGCGATCGCACCGAGTTGGAGGCCGTCGTCGTCGTAAACCGGGTTGGCGCTGGTCCTCATCAGGACCTCGCCACGACCCGTCTTGAGGAGCACGTCCACGTCTCGCACAACCTCGCCCCGCAGGGCCCGGACGATCGGGAGGTCTTTTAGCGCCACTGGCATGCCCTCCGGAGTCCGCGGCCACAGTTGTTCAGTCCAGGTATCGGGATCTGAGCCCGTGGAGCCATCCATGCCCATCAGCTCGACCGCGCGCCGGTTCAGATGCGTCGGTTTGCCATCGGCGCCGCAGGCGACGACGGCGACGTCGAGGCTGTCGAGAAGCACATCGAGCAGCTTGCGCTCCGCGCGCCACATCTGCCGGGTGCGCCTGAGCCGAGCAGTCGTCAGCGCGAAAGTCATGGCTCTAACGTCGTACGAGATGTGCGCGGCCTGGATAGGCCATGCGACTGATCTTGCCGTCGACGGCTACTCGATGAATCCCGCTCGCAGTGCATGCACAACGGCCGCGGTGCGGTCGTGGACATCGAGCTTCCTGTAGATATGCTCGAGGTGAGTTTTCACAGTGGCAGGGCTGATCGTGAGACTTTCGGCGATCGTGCGCACCGAGAGACTCTGGCCGGCGAGCGTGAGGATCTCGACCTCGCGCGGCGTCAGCGAGGCGGACGGGTCGGGGCCATCGTCCTCGATCACGCCCAACTCGTCCTCGGGCCAGTCGGCGGGTGCAAATACGATGACGTGCCGCCCCGGAAGGACGTCGGCGAGGGCGCAATAGAAAACGTCGATGGGGCTGCCGTCCGGCTTGGTCCCCTGATACCGATCGGCGACGAATCCCGTCTCGAGCAGCTGCGCCCACAACCGCTCCCAGAGCCCAAGCTGCTCGGGGGGCGCGAGGTCGCCCAACGCGTAGGTTCGGATCTCCTCCAGGCTGCGTCGGAACCACAGCCGGGCCGGACGATTGGCCTCGAGATGCCAGCGCTGGGCATCGAACATCAGCGCCGGCACGGGGCTGCGTTCGAAGATCCGCTTCAGCCTGCGGGGTTCGCCACGTGCCGCGAGTACAGCATCCGCGGCCTCACCGGCGCTGCGTGGGGCGCCGTTCCACCGACTGCTGGTTTCAGTCGCTTCCCGATCCCGAGTCATTTGACAGCGTCAAGTGTATCACCTACAATATTCCGACCATGGGGAGGAAGAGATGAGCGATAGCGGCGATAGCGGCGGAATCGGCCATCGCGTCCGTGCCGCGCGGGAGCGTCTTGGTTGGACCAGGGAGGCACTTGCGTTCCATGCCGGGATCAGCTGGTCCGCCATCACCCAGGTTGAGACCGGCCGGCGCACGAACCTCCGCCCGAGCACGCTCGCGGCACTCTCACAGCCGCTGGGGGTGAGCATCGACTATCTCGTCGACGGCACGCTGCCGCGTCCAACTATGCTCGAGCATTCGGTCTTCCCCTACCGCACGGACGATCAGTTCCGCACGATCATGGGGTCGTTTCTTGCCGACGGATTCGAGCGCTCCGAAGCCACCCTGGCGGTGACCACGGGCTCCAATATCGGGCTACTTCGCGAGCACCTCGGTCGCGACGCGCGCAGCGTCGAGTTCCTCGATGCGAGCGGGTTCTACAAGACACCGATTGCCGCCCTCGAGGCGTACAGGGCCTTTTTCGAGGCCGCCCTCGACGGCGGTGCTCCTTGGGTGCGGGTGATCGGTGAGCCTGTGTGGGCGGGGAGGTCCGACGCGGAGGTTCGCGTCTGGACTCGATACGAGTCGCTGTTCAATCTCGTGTTCTCAGCTTCGCCCGTGACAGTCGTCTGCCCTTATGACGAGAGGTCGGTCGCCCCGGAGATCGTGAGGCACGCACATCTCACGCATCCGAACGCGGTGGGGGAGGGCGGGGTCTCGCGAAGCCCCGACTACACCGATCCAGCACGACTCGCGCTGGAGCCCTAGCAGAGCTGACCTTGCGCGATGGCCCACTCCCTCGCGGAACTGGAGGCGAGACGCGCGCCTTCGCCGAAATGCGAACGCCTGAGCCCCGGTTCGCCGCGTGCCTGCTACGGACGAGGACGAGCAGGCCCAGTAGCTCGCTGCTGACGCCCCCTTCGCCATGGCGAAGCGAGCGTCAGGCACCTCGTAGTACGGACGAGCGGTGCTCGTCGAGCCTGTTGCACAAAGTCGCCTACGAAACCTGGGCCGCGCTCGCTGTGACGGTCGCTGGGCGGCCCCGCAGCGCCGAGGCCGAGCAGCGTGCACCACGGGCAACCCACGACTTGCGGCTTTTTCGACCCCACCCTTCGAAACGCTTCAGTGAGCCCGCCGCGGCTTTGAGCAACAGCCACCTACGACTGCGAGCGCGTGCTGGTTACGGCGGTGGTGTCGGCGCCTCGGACGGCGGGCGCGCGATTCGCCGGCGTCGTGAGCACCGCGCGCAGCTGAAAGCGGGTGCGCACGGCGGCCCACAGTGGGTACGCGCTAGCCTCGGTGTGTGGCGACGACGCAGGTGGTGCGGAGCGACCGGTTCCCGGATCTGAGTGACGAGGTGCTGTTCCCGCGGCTCTCGGACGGCAAGCTTCAATGGCTGGCGAAGCGCGGGCGAAGTCTCAACTTCGAGCCCGGGGACGTCCTTTATGAGCATGGCGAGCGAGATGCGCCGTTCTACGTGATCGAACGTGGGCTCGTTGAGTTCGTGGATCGAAAGCCCGGTAAGGACGTCTACATCGCGAACGCGGACGGCCGCACGTACATCGGCGATATCGCAGCGTTTACGGGGGAGCCAACGATCAGCGCCTGCGTGGCGGTCGAGCCGACGCACGTGATCGCGTTTGACCGCGATGGGCTGCGCGACATGGTCGCCCGCTGGCCGGAGTTCGGCGAGCAGGTGTTTGCGACGTTGCTTGCGCGGCGTGCGTGGCATGAGGCCGAGGGGCACGGCGTTATGCGGCTGATTGCGCCTCGCGGCTCGCGGCGAGCGTTCGAAGTGCGTGACCTGCTCGAGCGCAATCTGTTGCCTGTGCGTTGGTACGACGTTGACACCGACGCGGAGAGTGCTGCCTTGCTCGACTGGCTCGATATTCCGCGCTCGGAGACCCCGGTGCTGGTGCACGCGACGGAGGTGATGCGCAACCCGTCGGCCGCACAGGTAGCCCGCGCGCTTCGATTGCGCGCTGAGGTCGATGCGCAGCGATTCGACTTGGTCGTACTGGGTGCCGGACCAGCGGGGCTGGCCACGGCCGTATACGGTGGCTCTGAGGGTTTGCGGACGCTCGTGGCCGAGGCCTGGGCGCCCGGCGGCCAGGCGGGTACCAGCACGCGCATCGAGAACTATCTCGGTTTCCGGACGGGGATCAGCGGGACGGAGCTCACACGCGCGGCGACGCTGCAGGCTCGCCGCTTCGATGCGGTCCTGTCGAGCTTCCATCGAGCGGTCGAGTTGGCCGACGGGCCCGACGGCCTGCTCAGGGTCGATCTCGACGACGGGCAGCATGTCATCGCTCGTTCGGTTGTCGTCGCGACTGGGGCTCGTTGGCGGGAGCTGGACGCGCAGGGCGTGGATCGCTTCCGTGGCGCCGGCGTCTATCACGCAGCGATGGGCATCGACGCCGAGCGGTGCCGAGGCGAGGATGTGGTGGTCGTCGGCGGTGGCAACTCAGCGGGCCAAGCCGCGGTGTACCTGGCACAGAGGGCCCGCAGCGTCCGTGTTGTGGTCCGTGGTCCCAACCTGAAGCTAACCATGTCCCAGTACCTAGTCGATCGCATCAAGCGCTCGCCCCAGATCGAGGTCATGACCGAAACCGAGGTCGTGGCGGTCAACGGCTCGGCGACGGTCGAGTCGGTAACGCTCGTGGACCGGCGCGATGGCAGCACGAGAGAAGTGCCGACGACGGCGATGTTTGTGATGATCGGCGCGGAACCTTGCACCGAAGCGGTCACGAGCATGCTCCCGGTCGACGCCGCGGGCTACGTCCTGTGTGGCACAGATGCCGCGAAGCACGACGGACACCTCCGGTGGCCAGTCTCCGACCGAGAGCCGTACATGCTCGAGACGACTCGCCCGGGCGTGTTCGTGGCCGGTGACGTGCGCTCCGGCGCGTCCAATCGCGTGGCCAGCGCGGTCGGCGACGGGACGCTTGCCGTTCGGTTCGTGCACGACGTTCTCGATAGCTGACTCTTTACGGGCAGCGGTGACTGACTGAGCCGGAAGGAACGTCGGTCAAGCATGCAGGCGAGGCTGATGGCGTGAACCAGCAGGGAACGGCTGCCTAGTGGTTGCCCACCATGTGGGCGCGAAGTCAGCAGCACGCCGTGGGGCAAGCCTGTGTGAATTGCGACTTGCGGCCAACCCTGACGACCGCTGAAGAGCCCGCCGTGCGGCCAGCGCCTTTGGGCGGGGCCCGGCGCTCCCTTTCCGCGTCCTGCGCGGAAAGGAAGCGCGCTCCTCTGCAGCCACGAGATGCTCGTCATGACGATGAGCAGTCGTCGGACCCTGCCGCCATCGGTCTGCTGCTGCGAGGTGAAACCTTTCGAGTAGGGGCTCCTACGCGATCATGAGCCGCTCGGCAGGATGCCGCTCAATCGCTCCGTCGACGCGAACACTGCCGCATCGCCTACTGCAAGCAGGCGTCTGGCTGTCGTTGCACCCGGCGCTCGTTCCTCGTCCACTCAGGCGTCTCGTTGGCTACGCTGGGGCGCCTGCTTTCCGCGCTTAGGAGGTGGCTCGCGATCACTGACTAGATGCGCGTTCCTGGAAGAGAGCAGGAGCACGCTGACCCGTCAGCCGGAATGCTTGCTCGAGCGGCAGTGTCGGCTGCGCCAGGTTGTTGTTGTCATTCGACTCGCTCGGGGGCGCTCCCGGTCACGCGCGGATCGCGACGTCCGCAAAGGCGCCGCCGCCCTCCCCTTGACGGCGACGATTGCCACGTTGTCGAGGCATCGGAGGTCTCAGGCCGTCGCCGCGCCACCGACGCGTCGGAACCCGCCGGCGACCCAATCGACGATGAGAGGGCCGTACTCATCGGACGCCTGCTCCCACGCGAAGTGGCCGGCATCCAGCGGGCGGATCTCGCTGTTGGGCAGCAGGTCGGCGAGGTACTCGTTGTTGGACCACGGCACCAAGTCGTCCTCGCGTCCGGCCACGATCTGAGCCGGCGTGATGATCGAGGGCAGCAGGTCGCGAAGCACCGGGTTCTGCTCGGGGTAGTGGCGGACAAAGCGAGCGGACTCGGCAAAACGCCCGAGGTCGTAGGCGCTCACGTAGTCCTCATGAACGTCGGGCTCGCTATCGGCACCGGCCGCGGGCTCGACGGCGAACCCGATGTTTGTTCGGGCATCCAGCTGTCGGACGACGTCGAGGCTCGGAGCCTCGATCACATCCTTGAGCGCGCCGCCGGCATCGATGGGAACACGCACCGCGCCTCCACCAATCGTCAAGCTGGTGACGCGGTCTGGAGCGTTGGCCGCCAAGAACAAGGCAGCGGCTGTGCCGACGTCCGGACCGACCACGTGCGGCGCGCCGAGGCCCCACTCCTCGATGAGACGCGCGAGGAACGTGCCCATCGCATCCGGAGCGATCAGCTCGGGGCGACCGTCTGAATGGCCAAAGCCCGGCATGTCGATCGCAACTACGCGAGCGACCGCCGAGACGCGGTCCCAGATCCGACGGTATGCCCAGAGGCTCTCCGGCCACGGGCTCAACATCAACACGGTCATTGCCGACGAGTCCGCTTTGTTGTCAGCGAACCGCACGCGCACTCCATCGCACACTCGAAATAGCGGCGTGATGGGCGAATATGCTGCTGAATTCATCGTCGTCGTCCCCAGATCGCTTGCCAGCTCAGTGGCCCGCTCGCCCTCGAGGCGCGTCGTCCGTCTCAGCGTCGAGGCATCGGACATGTCGTCCGCGAATTCATGGTAGTGCTGGCAACCGAAATCCTTGTGCGGCGTCGGGGTAGACGCGTGCACGCGTGGCTTCACCGAAAGGAGGTCCGCACGAACAACCGCCGGTTGGTCTCGCTACTCGCCAAACGCGCGTCTCGTCTGCGGCTCCTTCGTCGCCATCGCGATCGTGCGCGAACCCGATACGCGGTTGCGAGAGGGGATCGTCCGTAGCGGCAGTCCGGGTAACCTACGGGGGCGATGTCGGATCGCATCGAGCCCATCACCCCGGCGTATCGCGGTGTGATGATCGCCTCCGCTCCTGGTGTTATTTGGTGGGGCCGCTTGCAAGTGACCGGCCTCGAGCTGCTGCCGCTGGAGGGGCCGCTGCTGGTCGTCGGCGACCACGACAGCTACTGGGACACCGTGGCGACCGGGATCGCGGCGATGGCCCGCCGGCAGATCAGGGCATTGGCGAAGTCCTCGATGTGGAAGAACAAGTTGCTCGGCGTGGTCCTGACCGGGATGGGCCAAATCCCGATCGAGCGTGGGTCCGGCGACAGCGGAGCGCTCGACCGCGCGATCGAGGAGCTCCGCAAGGGCGCATGTATCGGGATCTACCCCGAGGGCACACGCTCGCTCGGCCGAGCGCTGCGGGCCCGTACCGGCGTCGGCTACATGGCGCGGGCGGTACCGGAGGCCACGATCGTCGGGGTTGCGTGCAACGGCACGGTCGCGATCCCGCGGTTCCCCAGAGCACGCCCGCATGTGCGGGTTGAGTTCCTCGAGTTCGATCGACCTGCGATCGCGCCCGAGGAGTCACCCCAGCAGTACAGCACGCGGCTGCTCGCTCAGCTACGTCAGCGCGCACCAATCGAGGTCGCGGGCCGCAAGCGCGCCGCAGCGCTCGTCGGCCGCGTCCCCATTTGGTCCCCGGAGCTGGCGATTACCGGCAAGCCCGGCGGCAAGGGCGCACTCGAGGAGGCGCTCGCCCAGACTGCCCCCAAGCACGTCTAGCTTCCTGTCAGCCACAGAGCACCAGCGCGAAATCGCGGTCGCTTATGGGGCGGTCTGCTCGAGATCGCGGGCCTCGTCCCCGACCGGGAGGTCGACGACGGGGCGCTCGCGGCCGGCTCTCAGGCGGTGCGCGACACGCCCGTCTCACCGCGGCAATGGACGAAATGCTCGCGGCGTCGAGCAGAGAGCACTTGCCGTCAGCGCTCGTTCTGCGCGTCGGCGCCGTCGCGGTCCGACGCGGCGGCTCCGACCGTGATGCGGTCACCGAAGGCGTCGCGTCTCAACGTTGCTTTGCGGTGGCGCCGCCACCACCACACTCCGAGCACTGTCGTCATCGCCGGCGCGCCGAAGACCGGTTGCGAACCGGACTTGCGAGACTGCCCGTACGGCGACGTTTGTTCTGATCCCGGGCGCGGGCACCGACCCACGCGTTTACGCCTCGACGATCGAGGCGCTCGGCGCTCTCGGCCGCGACGCCCTCGCCCCGGCGCTGCCGCTGCACGATCAGGACGCGCGACCGAGCGATCACGCCGATGCCGTCGCCGCCGCGCTGCCGCGCGACGCCGAGCTCGTGGTCGTCGCTCAGTCACTCGGAGCGTTCACGGGCCCGCTGGTGGCGTCGCGTGTTCCCGTGGCTCAGCTCATCCTCCTGGCGCCGATGATCCCCAAGCCGGGAGAGACGGCGGGCGAATGGTGGGGCAACACCAGGCACGAAGACGCGATCGCCGAGGTTCTCGAGCGCCGTGGGCCGATGAGCGCTTGGGGTGCCGAGGCCATCGCTGAGGTCTTCCGTCACGACGTCGATCCGGCCATCGCTCGAGACACCCAGCGCTTCCAGGGCGTGCCCGGGAACGGCATGTTCGTCGAGCCCTGGCCGCTGAATGCGTGGCCCGAGGTGCCTACGCGGGTCCTGATACCCCGAGGCGATCGGCTCTTTCCGCGAGACTTCCAGCGCCGCGTCGCCCGCGAACGACTAGGCCTTGAGATCGACGAGATGGCTGGCGGCCACCTACCGATGCTCTCGCGGCCACGCGAACTCGCCGAGCGACTGGTCGAGCTATCCGCGGCTGGATAGGCCCCGCTACTAGTTGCGCGCGAGCCACCGATGAGAACGACGATCGCAATGCCAGCGTCGAACGGAAGCATGTAGCGCCCACCTGTTGAGCGGCACGAGATCGGCTCCCGCAAACTCTACGCGACCCCTTTCACGCGGCAGCAGTAGTCGGATGCCGGCTGATACGGCGACCGCTCATCGTCCGATGCAGGAGCGTGACCTGCGCCTGCCGATGCGCTCGCATCCACGCGGAAGCGCAAGGGAGGCGCTCCGCGGTATCGCACGTGGTGCGCCTCGGTCAGCACGCTGCAACCTCGTTTGCAGGGCCAGCGAAGGCATCGGTGGTTCGTTTACGCGGGCCGCGTCGCGGGTACGCGCCTGGCTATAAGTGGTGCACGATGCAGGGTTCGGGGAGCATCGCGTGCCGGAACCAGAGCGCTGGTGGGAGTTGAGGCGAGATGCTCGACATCGAGATCACCGGACGAGGAAAACGCCGCGTGCTGTTCCTCAGCGGCCAAATGGACTTAGACAACGCGTCGCAACTCGACCGAGCACTAGAGGCCGTCTGCGCGGATGGGGTACGCGAATTAATCCTCAATCTCCAGAACCTCGACTTCATCGATTCGACAGGTTTGGGCACGGTCCTGGCAGGGCGCACCTTTTGTGGTCAGCATGGTTGCCTGTACTTCATTGACACGCCTGTTCCCGCGTCGCTCAGGCGTTTGGTCACACTAACGGGGCTCGAGCGCCACCTCCCCCTCAAGCGATACACGAAGGCGCCGCGCGCTGCGAGCTAGAGGCGCCCACGGCGCCCGCCAAGGCGCTCTGGGCCGATCCCGCGAGTTCGGCCGGATCGAACGCGAGGTCGCTTTGGTATCCACGTGACGTGACACGCCGCTCGGTTGCGCTTTGCGCGAATGAGCGGGCGTCTCGTGATAGACACCCGACTCTGCTGCTCAGGACGACGTCCAAGCGCACCGGCTGAAGAGAGGCACACGCCTGCATTGACGCCGCAATGCGGCAGTGTCCAGGCCGACGTCGTCAGGGGTTAGCGTCTGACGATGGTAAAGCTCAGCGTCTTGGGTGGCGAGGAACCGGCGCTGTCGGCGGCGGTGAAGGTGACCTGATAGCGGCCGGGCGTAAGCGCTTTGCCACGGACGCGACCACTGAATACCACCTTGTTGAGCCCGACGTGCGCCGAGCGGGTCAGCGTTGCGATCGTGATGGTCCTGGTGCAGCGGGGCTTGCGGCGCAGCGTTCGGCTGTCGGCGCCACAGCTGCGACCGACCCAATCAAAGCACCGTCGTCGGCGTGATCGCTGCGCCTCCCGCTTCGCTCAGACGTCCGGCCGGCACGTGAAGGGTCAGGCCGTCAGTCGCTGCCGTTGGGGTTGTCGATCACGTATAACCAGCTGCCGTCCGACTGTCGACGCATCACGTCTGCATACCGGCCGCTTGCGGCGACATCGTTCCCCTCCGGGTCGCGCCCCCTCAGGGTCCAACTCCCGGTGACCATCGCCTGCTCGCCGGATACGAGCGTCTTCTCGGGGTTGATCCTGAGCTCCGGGCTCATCGCCAAGAACCCACCAAGGGCCCCACCGAGACCGTCAATGCCGGTAACCGACCCCTCGCCGAACCCTGTTGGCATCGCGAACGTCGCGCCGGGCTCGTAAAGGGAAAGTGCAGCGTCCATGTCGCCGGATGTGATCGCCTCTCCCAACATCCGGGCCACGTCCTCTGGCGTGTTCGCCTGCGACATTTTGTACCTCCTCGATCGGGCGGTGGGTGCCGTACGCCGCCAACAGCAGCGCGGAGCGGATCGCGCTGCTGGGAGCAGCTCGCATCCAGGAAAACCCTTAGTCGTCACTTCTTTGAGCGCGCCTGCCACCGCGCGTGTTGGGACCTGCGCTGTCGTGCGGACGTCAACTCCGCAACTGAGCACGAAGGCGATTACGCCATCCGACGTGCCAGCTCTGTCCGCGACCTCACTGCGAGCTTGCGGAACGCCTTGTGCAGATGGTACTCGACGGTGCTCGCGCTGATGAACAGCTGAGCGGCGATCTCTCGATTGGTGCGTCCGTTTGCCGCGAGGCGTGCGATCTGGATCTCCTGGGGCGTGAGTTGGTCGAGTGTGTCTACCGTCCGTTTGCGGGCACGCTCGCCGGTCGCCAGCAGCTCGCGTTGGGCGCGGCGCGCGAACGCCTCGGCGCCCATGCTGGTGAACGCGTCGAGTGCCGTACGCAAATGCTCTCTGGCGTCGACGCGGCGACGTTCGCGGCGCAGCCATTCCCCGTAGAGAAGGTGAGTCCGGGCGAGCTCGAGTCGCAGGCGGGTGCCGGAGAGGTGCTCGATCGACTGGCGGTACTGACTCTCGGCGACCTCGCCGTCACTCAGCAGCGCGCGCACCCGCGCTTGCATTCCGCTCGCCCAGCCGGAGCTAATCACACTGCTTCGTTCAGAGAGCCAATCTAGGGCGTACCGGAGCGATCGCAGGTCACCGGTCCGGGATGCCGCCTCGGCGAGCTCCGGCACCAGGTATGACCCGTATCCGATCGGGTCGGGCCGAAACACCTCCCAGGCCGCCTCGCGCGCGGCATCGTATCGGCCGAGGCTGTTGTAGAGCACGGCTCTCGCGTAGCTGTTGGACGCCCATCGCCGTCTCGCCGCTTCCTCGGAGCTGGCGTCGATCAGCTCGGACGCCTGCGTCTCGTCGCCACGCCAAGCGGCGAGAATCATCGGGGCGTTGACGACCGCGGAATTGCCGGTCGCCTCGGCGATCAAGAGTGCTTCGTCGAGCACCACCGCGGCCGCGGCCAACTCGCCCGCGAGCATGTGGCTCCTCATCAGGAAGCTCAACGCGAACGGCAGGTGCCCGAGTGCGCCCGTGTCGCGAGCGACCTGCACTCGGCGAGCGGCCAGCAGATGGAAAGCCTCGTCGTCCCACATCTCGAGCGCAACCATGTTGCTGTTTCTGCCGCTGGAGACCGACAGCCATCGACTGCGATCCTCGCTGGCGATGTCCGCCGCGAGCAGCATCGCGAGAGCGCGTGCGAATGTCGGCACGGCGGCCGCGTATCCGTCGGTCAGGCGGATCGCGAACGCGTCGAGCACCACGTCAACCGCCCGGGGCGGCACCGCGCCGCGCGGCGCCGCCCGCGCGGCGGCCGCGACTGCCGGCGGGCCGCCGACGACCTCAAGGTCGCTGGCCATGGCGCCCCCAAGCGCCTCGAGGTACGTTTCGCGGGCTAGCTCGGGGTCGAGTGGCTCGAGACGGCGCGCCGCGTTCAGAAACAGGGGGCCGGCGTCGCCGCCGCGCCGCTGCTCCAACGCGATCTCGGCTCGGAGAAGGTCGACGCGGGCTTGCCCGAGCTCGTCGAGCACGCCGGGCTCGATGCCTGCCAACAGCCCAAGCGCAGCCTCCAGATCGCCTGCATCGCGCTTCGCGCCAGCGGCCGCAAGCAGACGCTGTGCACGGTGCGTGGGCTCCGGTGTGAGCGCGGCGGCGCGCTCCAGGAAGGCAGCGACGGCCGCCAGTCCGCCGCGCGCCTGCGCCCGTCCAGCGGAGCGCTCGAGCTCGGCGGCGACGTCCTCGTCGGGCACGGACGTCGCCTGTGCGCGGTGCCAGGCGCGGCGATCCGGGTCGAGCTCTGGATCGGTTGCGTCCGCGAGGGCGCCGTGAACCTCTCGTCGCTCGTTCGGCTCGGCCGAGCCGTATACCGCTGACCGCACAAGCGGATGACGGAACGTCACCGCGCCGTCGAACGTCAGCAAGCCTCCCAGATCCGCCGTGTTGGCGGCCGTCTCCGGGATGCCAAGCTCTCGGGCGGAGCGCCACAGAAGTGCGGGGTCGCCGAGCGGCTCCGCCGCGGCTAAGAGCAGCAACCGCCGCTCATCGCGCGGGAGCCGCGCCAGCCGCCGCCTGAAACTCTGCTCGATCCCAGTCGACAGCGGCAGCGCGGCAGGCAGACCGAAACCGCCGGCGAGCTGGGCAGGGGTCAGCCCGCGCGGGAGCTCGAGGAGTGCAAGCGGATTGCCGCCGGTCTCGGCGACGATCCGTTCGAGCACAGACTCGTCAAGCCGTGCCGCCAGCACGGACTCAAGAAGTGCCCGCGCATCCCGGCGGCCCAGCCGATCGACCCGGAGCTGCGGGAACCGGGCCAAGCCACTGTCCAGCTCACGTGTCGTAAACGTAAGCGCGATCCTCTCTGCAAGCAGACGGCGAGCCACGAACGCGAGCGCCGCGCCCGACGCGTCGTCCAGCCACTGCGCGTCGTCGACCAGGCACAGGACCGGCTGCTGCTCGGCGGCTTCGGAGAGAAGGCCGAGAACTGCAAGCCCGACGAGGAACGGGCTCGGTGCCTTACCGCCATCCAGCCCGAACGCGACGCCGAGCGCATCGCGCTGAGGGCGTGGAAGAGGTTCGATGAAATCGAGAAGGGGC
>DATMQG010000053.1:0-3320 GCA_035566835.1 Solirubrobacteraceae bacterium | reverse complement strand
TATGGCCGCGGCCCCATGAAGGCCAAGACCTATGCGATCGACGACATCATCGTCGTCGTCATGCGCGGCAGCGGCTTCACGCCGCTGGAGCAGACGATCATGGACAGCGGCCAACCCGAACGCGTCGTGGAGATGCGAGAGGACTTCCAGCGCGTCATGGCCCAGCGCTACAAGCACACGATCGAAGACCTCACCGGCCGCAAGGTGCTCGCGTTCCTCAGCCAGGCCCACGTCGAGCCCGACATAACGATGGAGATCTTCTTCGTCGACGGTCCACTCGAAGGCTTCGGCGCGGTCGAGGTCACCGAGCCCGAGTAGCACTAGCGACTAGCACTCCCCGCACTCCCCGCAGGCCGCCAGCAGACGAGCCTCTCTGGAGATCCTCAGGTTCCTGTCGCACCGCTCATAGGAACCCCGGCCATCGTGGCTGTCATACCCGGGTGCGTCCCGGACGACGACAAGGAACAACGATCATGTTCAAGCGACTCAAGCAGCTCCTGATAGGGGGCGCAGCCCTCGCCGCACTCGCCCTCGGCGGCTCGGCCATCGCCGGCGCCGCTTCGGGCGGCGGCAGTTCGTCCTCGACCACGGCCACCGCGCCGTCTGGCAGCGGCGGCGGGCCACCACCGGGCTTCACATCCGCCAACGCGCCCGGGACCGCGGCCCACGAGAACGCCGAGAAGACCGTGACCGGAGAAGCCGCGGCCAAAGCCCGGGCGGCGGCGCTCGCCAGCGTAGGCGGCGGCACAGCCGGCGCCGTGACAGGCGACTTCCGCAACAGCGGCGCCTACGAGGTCGCCGTGACCAAGACCGATGGCTCGCAGGTCACCGTCAGGCTTGACAGCTCGTTCAAAGTCGAGTCTCACCCGGCCGGCCCGGGCGGCCGTCCGGGCGGCGCCGGCTACGGCCAGATGCCTCCCTCCGGCCAGGCCCCTCCCGCCGCGTGAGCGCCTCCAGGCTTCTCACGCCGCGCTCGCATCTCGCGGCGTGAGGAATCGACGGCCCGCCCAGGGGCGCTCGGCGCGAGCCGGGCGCCCCGGTCGGGAGGCGAGCCGCTGTCAGTCGAGCGGCGTCGTGTAGGCGCTCGTGAGGCCCCCGTCGATCATGAACGTCGACGCGGTCACATAGCTCGAGTCGTCGCTGGCGAGGAACAGCGCGCCCTTCGCGATCTCGTCCGGTCTGCCGAACCGGCCCATGGGCACGTGCACGAGCCGCCGCGCCGCCTTCTCCGGGTCCTTCGCAAACAGCTCACGCAGCAGCGGCGTGTCGATCGGCCCGGGGCACAGCGCGTTCACGCGCACGCCACGCCGCGCGAACTCCACGCCGAGCTCGCGCGAGAGCGCGAGCACCCCTCCCTTCGAGGCCGTATAGGAGATCTGCGAGGTGGCGGCCCCCATCACCGCGACGAACGATGCCGTGTTGATCACCGAGCCCCGCAGGGGGCCGTCGTTCTCGAGCAGGTGCGGGATCCCGTGCTTGCAGCACAGGAATACGCTCCGCAGGTTCACGTGCTGCACGCGCTCCCATGCCTCGAGCGTCGTCTCGATCGCCGAGCCGTCGTCCTCGGGTGAGATCCCCGCGTTGTTGAAGAGGACATCGATGCGGCCGAACTCGCTGCGCACGCGTTCGAGCGCGGCCCGCACCTGCTCCTCGCTCGTCACGTCGGCCTGCAGCGCGAGATCGCCGGGGGCGCCCTCGCGGAGGTCGATGCCGGCCACCTTCGCGCCCTCGGCTCCGAACAGCTCGACCGTCGCAGCGCCGATGCCGCCGCTCGCGCCCGTCACCACGCAAACGCGCCCGGACAGCCGCCCCCCCGAGTCCATCACCGCTCGGTCGCGTAGAAGATCATCTTCACCTCCGTGTAGGCCTCGAGCGCATGCGGCCCCAGCTCGCGCCCGTAGCCCGACTGCTTGAAGCCCCCGAACGGAGTCGTGACACGCACGGAGGTGTTCGAGTTGATGGACAACACTCCGGTTTCGATGCCGCGCGCGACGCGCAGCGCGCGCGCGCCGTCACGCGTCCAGATCGATCCGGACAGGCCGTAGATCGTGTCGTTGGCGAGGCGTATCGCCTCGGCCTCGTCGGTGAAGCTCATCACCGCAGCGATCGGCCCGAAGACCTCCTCCCGGGCGACGCGGTCGCTCGGCTTGACGGGAGCCATCACCGTCGGGGCAAACCAGAAGCCGGGTCCCTCGGGCGCGTCTCCGCGAAACGCGATCGGTGCCTCGCCGTTCAGGAACGAGGCCACGGTGTCGCGCTGCTCGGCGGAGATCAACGGGCCCATCTGCGTGGCCTCGTCCAGCGGATCGCCGACGCGCAGCGCCTTCACCCCGGACTCGAGCAGCTCGATGAAGCGCTCGAGCACCTGCTCCTGGACGAGGATCCGCGAGCGCGCGCAGCAGTCCTGGCCGGCGTTGCCGAACACGGCCAGCGGGGCGGCCGCAGCGGCAGCCTCGAGGTCGGCGTCGGCGAAGACGATGTTGGCCGACTTGCCGCCGAGCTCGAGCGTCACGCGCTTGATCGAAGCGGCGGCAGCGGCCGCGATCGAGCGTCCGACCTCGGTCGAGCCGGTGAACGCGATCTTGGCGACATCCGGATGCTCGACGAGCCGCTGCCCGCAGGTGCGACCCGGGCCGACGACGACGTTCACCACGCCGTCGGGCAACCCGGCCTGCTGCGCCAGCTCGGCGAAGCGCACGGCCGTGAGCGGGGTAAGCTCGGCCGGCTTCAGAACCACGGTGTTGCCCGCAGCCAGCGCCGGCGCGAGCTTCCAGGAGGCAATCGTCAAGGGAAAGTTCCACGGCGTGATCAGCCCAACGACCCCGAGCGGCTCGCGCACGGTGAACGCCTGACCGCCCGCGGCCGGGATCGTGTCGCCGAGCAGCCGCTCGGGCGCACCGGCGTAGTAGCGAAAGGTGTCGATCACCATCGACATCTCCCCACGCGCGTCGCCGATCGCCTTGCCCGCGTTGCGGGCCTCGAGCACCGCGAGCTCCTCGTGGTGGGCGGCGAGCGTCTCGGCCAGCGAACGCAGCATCTCCGCGCGCGCATCCGGCGCAAGGGCGCGCCAGCGCGGCAGCGCGACCTTCGCGCGGGCGACGGCCTCGTCAACCTCCTCGACCCCGGCGCGCGGGACATCCGCCAGCACGGCCCCGGTGGCGGGCTCGATCACTGACAGATGAGCGCTCAGCGCTCAGCCACCAATCTCGGGAAAAACCCGCTGCGAGACAGTGACGCGTCCACCGCTCCTCCTAGGGGTACTGCGCAATCTCGGGCAGCGCCTGTTCGGTATCGAGCTCGTCGATCGTGCGGACCGGGCC
>DATMQG010000052.1:0-14203 GCA_035566835.1 Solirubrobacteraceae bacterium | reverse complement strand
TGATACCCGGCATCGTGGTCCTGACTCTCGGCGTAACGCTCCAGGCGGGCGCCATGGGCGCGGTCAAGACGATCAAGATGAGCGCCAAACGCGTCACCCCAGGTCACCACAAACGGGGAGGCGGCAGCGAATGAGCCGCCTCTCGGAGGTGTTCGCATGCGACCCAGTGATCCCTTCACTCGGGAGCGAGCGTCTCGATCGAGAAGCGCGACGCTATCGCGTTGGACCGGCGGCCTCCAAGCCCCGAGCAAACACTGTCAAGCGGTACCCTCGGGCGGTACTCGGCCTAGAATCAGCCTTAGGCCTCGTTCGACCACTGACTAACACTGCCATTTCTGCAGGCTATTCGTGGGCATGGAGCCAACCGGGATCGAACCGGTGACCTCCTGCTTGCAAAGCAGGCGCTCTCCCAGCTGAGCTATGGCCCCTGGTGCCCTGAGTTTAGAGGCCGCCCGCGCCTCACGACGGCGTTGGCGCCGTCTCGCAACGCCCTTGGCGTGCGCGACCAAGCGTCAACGAGTCATGCCTGCACCGGCCCGAGCCGAGGCATCGAGCGCTCCGAGCCTCGGCGCTGGCATGCGCAAACGGCGCGCTCTGACGGAGATCCGAGCGCGCCGTTTGCCAATGGGGCCGCCTCCCTACCTTCGAGGAGGTCTGAAGGCTTGGGTGACGGTCCCTCTACTTACAGAATCCGCGAGAGGGGTGCGCAGAATCTGTCGCTCTCTTCGTACCCCTGAGTGCGGCGCCGCAAACATGAATTTGCGGCAATGAGGCGAGCCGGCCTCTCCTCCCGGGCTCAAGCGCCATCCACTGCCTCAGACAGCCGGAGCTAGAGCGAGAACCGTCCTTGTCCAGGTGCGCGCTCTTGCGTCTCAGCCCCTCCCCCGCGGCCAACGTCGCCAGCCCCCTCGGGAACATCTTGCTCGCCGGCCATCTCAGCAACCTCGTCGGCGTTTTGCCCATCCTGCAGCCCGAACTCCGCCTCGGCATCGTGAGCCCTCGCCGGTACCTCCCATTCCAGCGACTCTTCGTCGGCCGCGAGCGCGGGTGGATCGCCCTCCGCGTCAGCAATATCCGCGCGCTCCCTAGGAGCGAGTTCGTCTCCCATCGCGGGCTCCTCCGCCATCACCGACTCCATATCGAGCTCAGCAGTCTCCTGAGCCGCGTGCGAGAGCTCGTCCGTGACCGGAGCCTGCGGCACATCGCCAGCGTGACCCTCGCCGGCGGGCGGCTCGGCCTCGGGTGCATGACCGGCGGTATTCGTGCCGTCCTCGCCAACGGCAGCGTGATCCTCGACCAATTCGCTCGGAGCCTCGCTGGTCGGAGCGTCGAGGGCCTCGCGCTGCTCACGCGCGACCTCTGCCGGATCTGCGCCCCGCAGGCGCTTTAGCTCCAAGTGTTCGCGGATGGCGTCTTCGAGCAATCCCATTGCGCCGCCAAACCATACTGCGCGAGACCCCGTCGTATACGACTACACTTCCTCGTCCGTGCGCATGACGATCGCCGCACGCGCATGGGGCTATAGCTCAGCTGGGAGAGCGCCTGGATCGCACCCAGGAGGTCGGGGGTTCGAGTCCCCCTAGCTCCATTTCTGAAAGGGCGCTGATCCCTCGCCATGACCAAGACGCATCCGCACGGCCGTGCTCGCTCCGCAAGTCAAACCGCGCGCAGCAGGTCTCGTTCGAGCACCAGCGGTACGAGCAGGTCGCGATAGCCGTGGTCGTCGAAGAGCACGGTTACCTGATCTCCGTCGTAGCGCTGAATGGTGCCGTTGCCCCATCGTCCGCTCTCGACGCGCGTGCCCACCGCGAACGGCTCCACCGTGCGCCTTGCCAATGAAGGCAGGCGGTCGTTGTCACAGGAGCCGCAGGGACCCGGATAGTCCTGACCGAAGTAGCTCAGCAGGAAGGAGCGCCGGCAGCCGGTGTGCTCTGCATAGCGGCGCATCATCTCCAGTCGCGAGCGCTCGACTTCCTTCTCAAGGGCGGTCTCGGCTTGCAACGCCTTTAGCGCGTCGGGCACACTCAGGACGTCGCTCCAGCGAGCGCCTCCGTCGGCCATCCAGCTGGCAGCGCCCACGTCGACAAGCCGGGCCAGCGCCGACGTGGCCGCGCGTGAGCCGATCCCGACGGCGCCCGCTAGAGCATCGACGCGTTCCGCTCGCGAGCAACTGGCGAGCCGATCCGCCACCTTGGCGACGATTGTGCTCGATACCCGCCGCGCCGCTAGATGTCGAGCGATCGCAAGATCGCTCGGCTGATACAGCAGCCGGGCATGAGCCGCCTTCCCGTCCCGGCCTGCGCGGCCGAGCTCTTGGTAGTAGGCGTCGAGCGAGCCGGGCACATCGGCATGCAGCACCCAACGCACATCGGGCTTGTCGATTCCCATCCCGAACGCCACGGTCGCCGAGATGATCCGCGCGGACCCGTCAAGGAACGCTTTCATCGCCTCGCGCCTGGCGGCCGTCGTGAGGCCCGCGTGGTAGAGAGTCACATCGTGCCCCGCGGCCGCGAGGACGTCGCTTGCCGCTTGCGCGCCGGCGTGGGTCGCGGCGTAGACGATCCCCGAGCCCGAGAGCTCAGATGCCGCCTGTTCGATTTGCCGCTGCTTCTCCTTGCCCGAGCGCACGCGCTGGACCGAGAGGTCAATTTGCGGCCGGTCGAAATCTCCGATCACCACTTCTGGGTCTTGAAGTCCGAGGCGACGTTGGATCTGCGCGCGCACCGGCGGAGCCGCCGTGGCGGTCAACGCCAAACGCACCGGCGCCCCGAGGGCGTCGGCTTGTGCACCGAGACGCAGGTAGTCCGGTCGAAAGTCCTCACCCCACTGGCTGACCAAGTGCGCCTCGTCGACCACGAACAGGCCCGGTCGTGCTCGACGAAGCCACTCCCGTGTCTCCGCGTTGGTCAGCTGCTCCGGCGAGACGAACACGAACTCGTCCGGGTCGCAGGAGGCCGCAAGCGCAGCCGCCCGCGCGCGCGCAGACTGCTTCGAGTTCAGGACGGTGGCCGCCAGGCCCGCGGTACGTAGGTGTGCAAGCTGGTCGTCCTCCAGGGCGATCAGGGGCGACACCACCACCGTTGGGCCCGTCCGCAGGAGGCCAGCGACCTGGTAGATCGCAGACTTGCCGGCGCCAGTCGGCAACACCGCGAGAGCGTCCCGTCCGTCGAGGGCGGCTGTGATTGCTTGCAACTGCCCAGGCCTGAGGTGCGCGAAGCCAAGCCGTGTCTTCGCGACTGCGCGGATGGTCTCGGCCGCGAAGCTCGCTGCTGTGGCCGTCTCTACCGTCGCTGGACCTCAAACTCCGACACGAACACCTCTCGCGGCCGAGAGCGCGGCGTCGCGCTCACTCCTCGTAGGGCTCTTCGTCGGGCTCGCCGTAGACGGCGTCTGGCCGCTCGTCCTCCTCGGCACCTGCGTCGCGGATGATCCGGGAAGGCTTTTGCTGATCGCCGTGAGAGGCACGTTCGATCAGCTCCTGCTCGCTCAGCTCGAAGCCCTCAGCCTGTCCGCCCCCGCCCTCTTCGACGGGCATGCGCTCTTTGCGGCGACGCTCCGACAGGTCCAGGATGGGATCGGGCTCGTCCTCGGCGTCCATGTCAGGAGCGTAGTCCATGAGCACGAGTTTATGAGGCCTCGGCAAGCGATCCAAGCTTAGGACCCTTCACAGCATCGCCGTCTCGGTGGGCTGATCCAGCAGCAGCCGCCCGGTCAGCTCCCAGGTCGCGGGGTTGACCTGGAAATGCCCGGTGGCCGTGTGCGCGTCGCGGAAGCGCCGCTGCAGCGGCGAGTCGTCGTAGATCGCCGAGCCACCTCCGAGGTCATACATCCTGCGCGCGACGTCTGCCGCCGTCCGGACCCCATGCGTGGCCGCGAGCCGCAGGCCCGTGCGCAGCTCCACGGACACCGGCTCCGGCTCCCGCGCCGCCGCCCAGGCGTCCTCGATCGCCTGGTAGTAGAACGCGCGCGCCGCGCGCAGCGAGGCCTCCGCCTCTGCCACGACGGCCCAGGTGGCCGGGCGCTGTGCGAGCGTGCGGCTGGATCCCAGTCCGACCTTGCCGGCGGCCAGTGCGCCCAGGTCCTCGATCGCCCCGCGGGCGTTGCCCAGCGCGGCGGCGGCGATCGACAGCGCGAAGAAGGCGAAGATCGGGAACCGGTAGAGAGCGGCTTCGCTCGTCGGCGGATCGAGTAGCGACAGGCTCCGGCTGGCGGGCACGAACACGTCGTCGGCGACAGCGTCGTGACTGCCGGTGCCGCGCAGGCCACTCGTGTGCCAGGTATCGACGATCTCCAGCTCGCTCGCCGGCATCCCCAGCACGCGGACGGTCGGCGAGCCACCACCTTCGTCCTCGGCCATGCAGCCGCCGAACAGATAGTCGGAGTGCATGATCCCGCTGCAGAACGCCCAGCGACCCGAGACGCGGTAGCCACCGTCGACGCGACGGGCGCTGGCGCGTGGCGCCCAGACCCCGGCGGCGACGTTCTCCGGATCGCCGAACACCTCTGCGACAGCCTCCGGCGCCAGCCATCCCGCCAGCAGGCTGCTGGTCGCCGCGATCGACACGCACCATCCCGCAGACGCGTCGCCGCGCGCTACCGCCTCGGCGCATCGCAGCGTCACGGCGGGCGGCGCCTCGGGTGCGCCGATCGCCGCGGGTGCGCCGGCGCGAAACAGGCCCGAGGCGCGCAGCCCGCTCAGGAGCTCGTCGGGAAGACGGCGATTGGACTCGGTGGCGGGCGCGAGCTCGCGTGCGAGCGCCGAAAGCTCCTGCGCCGCCCGATCAAGGGCATCGCTCGAAGTGGTGGCGCCGGGCGCCGCAGGGTCGGGCATTTTCAGCCTCCGGTTCAGTTCGGTTACCGGTTCAGGGCGCGGCGCGCTTCAAGGGTCCTGCGAGTGGCGCCGATACACGACACGAGCAAAGACCATCGGCGTCGCCAATGAGACTGCACGCGAACAAGCCCATCAACCCTACTCAACTCACCCGGGGCGATGCCACGGCGCTGCACGACGTGCCGCGGATCGGGCGCCTGCGTCACGCACCGCCACCCGGCGTCGAGCGACGGGGCGGGCTCTACGTCCCACTGAAGCTCCGGGTTGCGCTCACCTTCGCCGCGGGGCTGCTGTGGCTGTGCTTTTCGGTCTGGCTGTCGCGCGGCTGGATCGAGACGCTCGCAGCGGACATCACGTTGCCGCTCGCGATTCTCGTGATCACGGGCATCGCCCTGATCCCGGGCTACCTGAACATCCAGCTGCTGACCGCGATCCTCGTCGATCGCCCGCCGCCGCTACGGTTCGACGTCGACTTTCCCGAAATCACGCTGATGATCGCGGCCTACAACGAGCAGGACTCGATCGCCGAGACCCTCGACTACGCCCTCAGATCCGACTACCGGGGACCATTCGAGATCGTCGTCGCGGATGACGGCTCGGCCGATCTCACGCGCGAGATCGTCGCCGAATACGCGGCGCGCGACCCGCGCGTGCGGCTGGTCGAGGTCGAGCACGGCGGCAAGGCCAAGGCGCTGAACGCCGCCCTCGAGACCGTCCGCTCGCCTCTGGTCACGACGATCGACGCCGACACTCTGCTGATGCCGTACTCGCTGACGCGGCTGGTCGCGCGGCTGACCGCTTCGCCGCCCGACACCGTCGCCGTCGCCGGCGCCGTCCTCGTCCGCAACTCGCGCGCCAATCTACTCACGCGCGCGCAGGAGTGGGACTACTTCCTCGGTATCGCAAGCGTCAAGCGCGGGCAGGCCCTGCTGCAGGGAACGCTCGTCGCCCAGGGAGCCTTCAGCGTCTATGACACGACCGCGCTCAGGCTCGCGGGCGGCTGGCCGAACCGGATCGGCGAGGACATCGTGCTGACGTGGCGGCTGCTGCTGGGGGGCGGGCGCAGCGTCTTTGAGCCGACCGCGGTCGCCTTCACCGAGGCGCCTCACCGATGGGGCCCGTTCGCCCGCCAGCGCCGGCGCTGGGCGCGCGGGATGATCGAGGGACTGCGCGACCACGGCGTGGGACTGCTGAAGCGGATGGACTTCTACTCCCATGCCGTCGCCGGCAACTTCCTGTTCCCGCTTCTCGACGCGACCTTCACCCTGGCCTTCATCCCCGGGATCGTGCTGGCATGCACAGGCAACTTTGCGATCGTCGGTCCAATGACCCTGATCGTGCTGCCGCTGAACGCCCTTCTCGGCGGCGTCATGTTCTTCCACCAGCGCCGCGTCTTCGCCGCCGTGAACCTGCGCGTGCGCAAGAACTGGACCGGGCTGATCTTCTACTTCTTCTTCTACCAGTACATCATGTCGCCGATCTCGCTCGCCGGATACACGCTCGAGACCTTTCGCGCGCGCCGCGCCTGGTAGGCGACCGAGTCGCCGCGCCGAGCGCGAGCGACGGCGCGTCAGTCAGATCACGCCGGCCGTCTCAGGCCTCCGCCTCAGGCCTCGAGCAGCAGCGTGACGGGCCCGTCGTTCACGAGCTCCACCGCCATACGCGCGCCGAACACCCCACGTCGGGCGCCCGCCCGCTCGCAGAAGAGCTCATAGAGCGGCTCGGCCCGCTCGGGCCTGGCGGCGTCGACGAAGCTCGGCCGGTTGCCGCGGCGGGTGTCGCCGTAGAGGGTGAACTGGCTCACGCAGAGGATCTCCCTCTCGCCGAGCGCCTCGTTCATCCGCCCGTCGGCGTCGTCGAACGCGCGCAGCGCGCGAACCTTCTGCGCCAATCGCTCCGCGCTCGCCTCGTAGTCCTCGTGCCGGACGGCGAGGAGCACCAGCAGCCCGGGTCCGATCGCTGCGATCTCGCGGCCGTCGACGGTTACGGCGGCGCGGCTGACCCGCTGTACGAGCGCGCGCATCGCCGGCCAGCCTAACGGCCGCCTCACGGAGTCTCAGCAGGCGTGCTTAGATTAGGCTCTGCCAGGAAGAACGATGCAGCAGACGTAGCGTCAGCGCGCCCGTAGCTCAGTGGTCAACAGGGACCTTAGGGTTCCTAAAGAGCAGCGGTCTTTCAAGCCGCAGGCCGCGGGTTCGATTCCCGCCGGGCGCACTTTGAACTCGCGCGCCGCCGGGCGCACTTCTCCCCCTCGCGCGCGCTTCGGATGGTTGGTTGACTTTCTGCGTAAAACCTGATTTATATGTCCGGCGAGACGAAGGTTTACGCGCCCTTGGAGCTCTAAATGCGGGGGCCGCGTGGCCTGGGAGAGACGGAGGGCCTGGCATGTTCTGGTCAAGCAGGAGGCGAGACCGACGCTCAGACAGACGGCTTCCGAGGCCTAGATGAGGCCGCTCGACTGCCATGAGCGGCGCATGCTGCGCGCGCTGCACGGCCGCTGGCCATACCGTCGCTCACATTGCCGCCGCGACCTGCACTGGCTGGTGCGGATCCGGGCGGAGACGCGCTGGTGCTCGACGGCGCGCACGCATCCGCTGGCAGGGCTGAGGGGCTACAGCCGGCGAGGAGCGGGCGGCTGAGGGGAGGCCGCCTGGGTGAGCGGCTGCGACGGGGAGCTGCCGCGATCCATCCCTACAGGCCCGAGAGCGATCTCGATCGGGGGGCCTGTGGGGATGGGTCAAACCCGTCCGCCCTCGCCGCGTTGGCGGCGATCGCGTCGATCAATCTCGGCCACACCGCGCGCGGCAGGTCGTGGCCCATGCCCTCCACACTCATCATCTTCGCCCCTGCGATCAGCCTGGCTGTCGCCCGCCCCCCCGAGTAGGCGACCAGCGGGTCGGCCTTGCCGTGAACGACTAGCGTGGGCGCGGTGATCCGCCGCAGTTCGTCCGCGCGATTGCCTGAGGCGATGATCGCGGCGAGCTGCCGGCTCGGCCCGTCCGGATCGTGGTCGCGGTCGTAGCTGACCGCGGCGAGCTCGCGCACGTCGTCGAGGTCGCGCGGCAGCCCCGGCGAGCCGATCGCCGCGAAGATGCGCTCGAAATGCGCGATGTAGGCGTCGCGCTCGCGCGGTGCGCGGCCCAGCAGGAGCCTGTAGGTCCGCAGCGAGGGCTGGCCGCTCAGGCGGCTGCCCGTGTTCGACATGATCGAGACGAGCGAACGCACGCTGCCCGGGTGCCGGGCGGCGAGCGTCTGCGCGATCATGCCGCCCATCGAGGCGCCGATCACGTGGGCCGGCGAGAGGTCGAGCTCATCGAGCAGCGCGGCGGCGTCGTCGGCCATATCCGCGAGCGTGTAGGAGGCGGCTGACCGTGAGCGGCGCAGCAGCTCACCGACGGTCGGCGGCGGCGCCGACAGGTGCGTGGAGCGCCCGACGTCGCGGTTGTCGAAGCGCACGACGCGCAGCCCCCGTTCGGCGAGCTGCGTGCAGAACTCCTCCCGCCAGGCCACCATCTGCGTGCCGAGCCCCATGATCAGCAGCGCGGTCGGATCGGCGGGATCTCCGAAGCTCTCGTAGCAGAGGGTGATCCCCCGGCCGACATCGCAGAACTGCTCATTCACGATCAAGCGACTCTAGCGCCCACGCGCCGGTAGGATCGCGGCAGTGCCCGCGCACGACATCCAGAAGCTGTCGATCGACACGATTCGCGGCCTCGCGATGGACGCCGTCCAGAAGGCCAACGCGGGCCATCCGGGCACCGCGATGGCACTCGCGCCGCTCGGCTACACGATCTTCGAGCGCTTCCTCACGACCAGCCCCACGGATCCGCACTGGCCCGATCGCGACCGCTTCATCCTTAGCGCGGGCCACGCGTGCATCCTCCAGTACTCGCTGCTTCATCTCTGTGGCTTCGAGCTGGGCCTCGAGGACCTGAAGCAGTTCCGCCAGTGGGGCTCGCGCACGCCCGGCCATCCGGAGCGCGGCCACACGCCCGGGGTCGAGGTCACCACAGGGCCCCTCGGCCAGGGCTTCGCCAACGCGGTCGGCATGGCGATGGCCGAGCGCTTCCTCGCCGAGCGCTTCAACCGTCCCGACCGCGACGTGGTGGACCACCACGTCTACGCGATCTGCTCCGACGGCGATCTGATGGAGGGCATCAGCCAGGAGGCCGCGTCGATCGCGGGCAACTTCGCGCTCGGCAAGCTGATCGTGTGCTACGACGACAACCACATCACGATCGACGGAACGACGAGCCTCTCGTTCGACCGCGAGAACCACCTGCAGCGGATGGAGGCCGAGCGCTGGCACGTGCAGCGGGTGGAGGACTCCGAGGACCTCGGCGCGCTCGAGGCCGCGATCGCCGCGGCCCGTGATGAACCCGAGCGCCCGTCGTTCATCGCGATCCGCTCCCATATCGCCTACCCGGCTCCGCACGCCGTCGACACCGCCAAGTCGCACGGCTCCGCGCTCGGCGAACAGGAGGTGCGGGCGACCAAGGAAGTCATGGGCTTTGACCCCGATCGTCATTTCTGGATCGACGAGCGTGTCTACGAGCACATGTCGCTGCTCGATGCCGGGGCGGGCGCTCAGCGCGAGTGGCAGCAGCGCTTCGCGTCCTGGCGCGGCGCGTTCCCGGCGCTGGGACAGGATTGGGATCTGGCCTGGGCCGGGCGCCTGCGCCCGGGCTGGCGCGAGTCGCTGCCCGCCTTCGCGGCCGGCGAAGAGCTCGCGACGCGCGCCGCGGGGCAGAAGGTGATGGCCGCCTTCGGCGAGCACGCGCCGACGATGATCGGCGGCGCCGCGGACCTCGTCGAGTCGACGAAGACGCTGTTCGAGGGCGCCGGCGAGTACGGAAGCGTGCACGCCGGGCGCAACGTGCCCTTCGGGATCCGCGAGCACGCGATGGGCGCGATCGTCAACGGCGCCAGCGCGCACGGGGGCATCGTCAAGCCCTACGGCTCGACCTTCCTGATCTTCTCCGACTACATGCGTGCCGCCGTGCGCCTCTCGGCGCTCATGGCCCTGCCGGTCCTGTGGGTGTGGACGCACGACTCCGTCGGCCTCGGCGAGGACGGACCGACCCACCAGCCGGTCGAGCACTACGCAGCGCTGCGCGTGATTCCTCGGCTGTGGGTGATTCGCCCCGCCGACGCGAACGAGACCTCGGTCGCGTGGCGGGTGGCGCTCGAGCGCGAGGACGGCCCCGTGGCGCTGCTGCTCTCGCGTCAGGGCATTCCGGTTCTCGACCGGGCCGAGGTCGCGCCGGCCGAGGGGGTGGCCCGCGGCGCGTACCGGCTGTGGGACTCGCCCGCGGCCGACCAGTCCACCGTTCCATCCTCGGAGGCTGCTCCGCAGCCGGAGATCATCCTCATCTCAACCGGCGCGGAGGTCGGCCCTACGCTCGCGGCCGCGCGCACGCTCGCGGCCGAAGGAACGCGGGCGCGCGTCGTCTCGATGCCATGCATGGAGCTCTTCGAAGCCCAGCCCGACGCGTATCGCGAGGAGGTCCTGCCCCGGGCGGTGAGCGCGCGGCTGGCGGTTGAGCCGGGCGCGAGCATGAGCTGGTGGAAGTGGGTCGGGGACGGCGGCGACGTGCTGGGCCTCGACCGCTTCGGCGCCTCGGCCCCGGGTACTACCGTGTTGGAGAAGCTCGGCTTCGGCGCCGAGAACATCGCTGCGCGCGCCCGGGCCGTGATCGAGTCAAGACAATAGGAACCCAAGGAGGCCAAGATGCCCGCCGAGAACCTTTCCCCCCTGCAGCGCCTCTCGGCCCTCGGGCAGAGCGTGTGGGTGGACTACCTGTCGCGCGAATCGATCCGTGGCGGGCACCTGCAGGAGCTGATCGACGACCATGCGGTCGTCGGCGCGACGTCGAACCCGACGATCTTCCAGAAGGCGATGACCACCGGCAGCGCCTACGACGAGCAGCTGCACGAGCTGGCCGCGCAGGGCAGCGACGTGACCGAGACCTTCTGGGCGCTGGCGCAGCAGGACATCGCCGAGGCCTGCGACGTCTTTCACCCCGTCTGGGAGGCCGGGCAGCGACGCGACGGATACGTGTCGCTCGAGGTCGACCCGCGCCTGGCCTACGACACGCTGGCCAGCTATCGCGAGGCGATGCGCCTGCACGAGCAGGTCGCTAGGCCCAACCTGATGGTGAAGATCCCGGGCACCAAGCCCGGGCTGGGCGCGATCGAGGACGTGATCGCGAAGGGCCGTTCGATCAACGTGACGCTGATCTTCTCGCTGCGCCGCTACGCCGAGGTGGCCGAGTCATACCTGCGCGGGCTCGAGCGCCTGGTCGCCGAGGGGGGCGACCCGCGCAAGGTCGCCTCCGTGGCGAGCTTCTTCGTCTCGCGCATCGACACCGAGGCCGACAGGCGTCTCGATGAGATCGGAGGCCACGATCAGCTGAAGGGCAAGCTCGCGGTGGCGAACGCCAAGCTCGCCTACCAGCATTACCTGGAGACGTTCACCGGGCCGCGCTGGGAGTTCCTCGTGGGCAAGGGCGCCACCCCGCAGCGGGTGCTGTGGGCGTCGACGTCGACCAAGAATCCGCAGTATCCCGACACGATGTACGTCGAGGAGCTGATCGGCCCGGACACGGTCGACACGATGCCCGAGGAGACGATCATGGCCTATCAGGACCATGGCGACCCCGAGGCGCGCCTGGAGCGCGGCCTCGAGGAGGCGCGCCGGCTGTTCGAGGAGCTGGCGCAGGCCGGCGTCGACTACGACGACGTGACGAGGACGCTCGAGCGCGAGGGAGTCGAGAAATTCGCAGCCTCCTTCGACGAGCTGATGCTCGCGCTGCAGGGCAAGCGCGAGTCGCTGAGCGCGGTCGCGTAGCCGCAAGCGCGGCGGCCGCGCGAGCTCAGGCGTAGGGCACCGGGATCAGCACGCGGATCGTCAGCGGCCCGCTCGGGAACGCCCGCGCGTTGACGGTGAAGACGCGGAAGGAGCGGCCGCGGTAGACGTAGGAGCCGCTCGGCGGGACCGTCCCGGGCGAGGGCCCGAGGCTGTTCTTGACGAGCTGCGAGTTCATATACATCAGCACGCGCAGCCCCGCCAGTCGCCTGGTGAGCCGTAGGTAGCCCTCGTCGTCCTGGATCGAGAGCACGAAGCTCCCGACCGTGCGGCCTTCAAGGCGCAGCGGGGCCGAGACGGGGGCGAGCACGAACGGTCCACCGACGTCGGCGAGCAGCGCCCCGGGAGCGCTCACGCGCAGGCGCACGATGTGTTCGGTGAGCAGCGCTTCGATCGCGGCTTTCGTGGCCAGCCGATCGCGCGCCGCGACGGCGTGCAGCAGCGGCTGGTCTCGCTGCACGCGGCGTACCTGCGGGAGCGTGCGTGCGCCCGCCTCGCCGGCGTAGATCAGGCTCGCGATGCGCCCCAGCGTGTGAACGACCGTCTCCTCGGCGCTCGCGGCGCACAGCGACGCCGTCGAGGCGATCGTCCTCAGCAGGTAGACGCGCAGCGCGCCCGACGGGTAGACGTGGCCGGCGAAGGACGTGTACTGGTAGCGGCGCCCGCCGAGCGTCAGCGTCCCTTCCGGCGCGAGCGGCCCCGCCGGCAGCGCGAGCGAGCCGCCGACGCTGCGCCCGCCCACGCGCAGCGCGATCCGCCCGCCGGTTACGCCGTCGGTCTCGTCGATCAGGCCTTCGTCCGCCCACACGCTCGCGATGTAGCTCCCGATCGGCCGTCCGCTCGAGCCGAGCAGCTTTCCGTGCAGCGGAGCGACCGCCGGGCCGCCGGCGTCGGCCAGCACGCGGCCGCCTGCCATCACCCGCAGGTTCGTCATGCGCCCGCCGGCGACAAGCGCCTGAGCCGCGGCCTGCACCGCCGCGGGGCTGCCGTTCTGCACCGCTTCTCGCAGTCCGCTCGACGCCGCGATCGCGTGGGCGGCCGCCCCCGTCCTTTCGCTCGAGACGCCCTCGCGGTAGATGCGCCTGGCGACGTGCCCGAGCGCGGCGAGCACCGTCGCGGCGCAGGTCGCGGGCTTGGCCGGCGCTTCGGCCAGGGCGCTCTGCGCGCTCGAGCCAGCGCCGCCCTTCCCGCAGCCGGTCAGCATCAGTGCGACCGCGAGCAGGGCGAGCGCAGGCGTGGCGGTGCAGGACATCCGCAAGCGGGCAAGCATGGCGCGGGATCCTAAGCCAGCGCTAACGGGGGGCGGCGCGACGGCGGGCACCCTTCGCACGTCCCACGGCCGCTTTCCGTTACGCTCGTGCCGTGGCGGTCGCGCTGATCACGGGGGCCTCGACGGGCATCGGGCGCGCAACCGCATTGCGGCTCGCGCGGTCGGGCTGGACGGTGCTCGCCGGCGTGCGCGACACGGCCGCCGGCGCGCAGCTGGCCGAGGAGCCGGGCATGACCGGCAGCCTGATCCCGCTGGCCCTCGACGTGACCAACCCCGAGCAGATCGCGCAGGCGGCGGCGAGGGTCAACGAGCTGAGCGCCCGCGACGGCGGTCCCGCCGCGGGGCTCGACGCGCTCGTCAACAACGCCGGCATCGGCGTCGGCGGCCCGCTCGAGCTCGTGACGCCCGAGGACATGAGCCGGCAGTTCGAGGTCAACGTGCTCGCACAGGTCGCTCTGACCCAGGCGCTGCTGCCCGCGCTGCGCCGCGCGCATGGCAGGATCGTGTTCCTCTCCTCGATCGGCGGCCGCGTCGCGATGGCGTACATGGCGCCGTATGCCGCCTCCAAGCACGCGCTCGAGGCGATCGCCGACGCACTGCGCGTCGAGCTCGTCAGCTCGCATGTGCAGGTCGCGCTGATCGAGCCGGGGTCGGTGGCGACACCGATCTGGGAGAAGAGCAGGACGGAGGCCGAACGCGTGACGATTCCGGACGAGCTGCATGCGCAGTACGGACACATTCCGGACGCCATGCGAAAGTTCGTCGAGGACACCGCCCGGCGGGCCATCCCTCCGGAGGAGGTTGCCGAGACGATCGAGCAGGCGCTCACCGCGCCGCGCATGCGTGCCCGCTACCTCGTCGGACGCGACGCAAGGATCATGCTCATGCTCCGGCGGCTGCTCCCGGACCGGACGTGGGACCGCCTGGCCAGGCGCGCACTCGGCGTGTGAGCGCCCATGGGCGTGTGAGCGCGCTCGGCGTGTAAGCGCCACTCGGCGGCGGGCGAGGGCGGCCGACCTCCACCAGGCTCCGCTTCGCGCCGATACGGTTAGCGGCCCATGAAAGCGCCAGACCCCCACACGGCCGCGCCTGCGCATCCCCCGGCGCCGGCGCCACGGCCTGCATCCGAACGCGGGCCGTGGCTGCTCGCCTGCTCGCTCGGCGCGGTCGGGCTGGCGGTGCTCGTGGCCGTCCTCATCGGCGCGGTGGGGCGCACGCGCTCCGTTTCCCCGCC
>DATMQG010000051.1:0-24374 GCA_035566835.1 Solirubrobacteraceae bacterium | reverse complement strand
GCAGATCCTCCCGGCGACGGCCTACTTCATCGCTCACCGCTCCGGCGGGAGCGCGTTCACCGCCAGCGACCTGGCCACGCCGAGCATCAACGTCGCGTACGGCAGCTACTACCTGCGCTACCTGCTCGACCACTACGGCGGCAACGAGATGCTCGCCCTGGCCGCGTACAACGGCGGGCTGGCGAACGTCGACAGCTGGATCACGCACGCCGAAGCTGCGGGCCGCACGCTCACGCTCTCGGCGATCCCGTTTGGCGAAACGCGCGCCTACGTGGAGCGGGTGCTGAGCGCGCAGCGCGCCTACCGAAACCGCTACGCGCACGAGCTCGGCCTGGCGTAGCTCGCTACGGTGGGGTAGTGCCCGAGTTCAAGCTCGACGCTGCGTTCACTCCCACCGCGGACCAGCCCCAGGCGATTGGGGACCTGGCCGACGGCGTGCGCGCCGGCGAGCGCTACCAGACGCTGCTCGGCGCTACGGGCACTGGCAAGACGATGACGATGGCCGGCGTGATCGAGGCGGTCCAGCGCCCGACGCTCGTCATCGCCCACAACAAGACGCTCGCGGCCCAGCTGTGCAACGAGTTCAGGACCTTCTTCCCCGACAACGCGGTCGAGTACTTCGTCTCCTACTACGACTACTACCAACCCGAGGCCTACGTCCCCAGCAGGGACCTGTATATCGAGAAGGACTCGGCGATCAATCAGGAGGTCGACCGGCTCAGGCACGCGGCCACGGCCGCGGTGTTCGCCCGCCGCGACGTGATCGTGGTCGCCTCGGTGTCGTGCATCTACGGCCTCGGATCGCCGGAGACTTACGAGATGAACATGCAGATCCTCCGGCGCGGCGAGGAAATCGACCGCGACCAGCTGCTGAGGAAACTCGTCTCGATTCAGTACACGCGCAACGACAGCATCCTCTCGCGCGGCAGCTTTCGGGTGCGCGGCGAGACGCTGGAGGTCTTCCCGGCGTACGCCGAGACCGCCTTTCGGGCGACGATGTTCGGCGACGAAGTCGAACGGCTCCAGCATTTCGACCCGCTCACCGGCGAGCTGATCGCCGACGATCTCGAGCACGTCGCGATCTGGCCGGCGACGCACTACAACGTCAGGGAGGGATCGATCGAGGCGGCCGTGGAGGAGATCGGTCGCGAGCTGAACGCGCGGTGTGAGGAGCTCGAGGCCGAAGGCAAGCTGCTCGAGTCCCATCGCCTGCGCCAACGCACCCAGTACGACATGGAGATGCTGCGCGAGATGGGCTTCTGCTCAGGTATCGAGAACTACTCGCGGATCCTCGACGGTCGCAGGCCCGGTGAGCGTCCGTACTGCCTGATCGACTACTTCCCAAAGGACTTCATCTGCCTGATCGACGAGTCCCATCAGACGGTCCCGCAGATCGGCGGCATGTTCGAGGGCGACCGCTCGCGCAAGGGGACGCTCGTCGACTACGGCTTCCGCCTCCCGAGCGCGATGGACAACCGCCCGCAGACCTTCGATGAGTTCCTCTCGATCACGCCACAGCTCGTGTTCGTGTCGGCCACGCCTGGCGAGTACGAGCGGAGCCGGTCAACGCGGGTCGTGGAGCAGATCGTGCGGCCCACGGGCATCGTCGATCCGGCTGTCGAGGTGCGGGAGACGCGCAATCAGATCGATGACCTGATGAACGAGGTCCGCGTCCGCGTAGATCGCGACGAGCGGGTGCTGGTGACGACGCTGACGAAGAAGATGAGCGAGGACCTGTCCGGATATCTGCTCGAGATGGGCTTCAAGACCCGCTACCTGCACTCGGAGATCGACACGCTCGAACGCATCCAGATCATCCGTGACCTGCGACTTGGCGAGTACGACGTACTCGTCGGGGTGAACCTGCTGCGCGAGGGACTCGACCTGCCTGAGGTTTCGCTCGTGGCGATCCTCGACGCCGACAAGGAGGGCTTCCTGCGCGGAGAGACCTCGCTGATCCAGACGATCGGACGCGCGGCGCGCAACGTCGAGGGCACGGTGCTGATGTACGCCGACAAAGAGACGCGGGCGATGAGGGCGGCGATCTCGGAGACCGACCGTCGCCGCGCGATCCAGCTCGCATACAACGAGCGCCACGGGATCACTGCGGCGACGATCGTCAAGGGCATCTCGGATATCGCCGAGTTCCTGCAGTCGGAGTCCAAGGTTCCACGCGGGCGCAAACGCCGGACCGGCAAGCGTGGCGCCGCTGCCGAGATGCCGAAGCATGAGCTCGAGCGGATGGTCGTCGAGCTGGAGGAGGAGATGCTCGCGGCCGCCGAGGACCTTCGCTTCGAGTACGCGGCGCAGCTGCGTGACGAGCTGCGCGAGCTGCGCCGGGACCTGCGGGAGATTCAGGTCGCCGAGGCCGCGCCAAGCGAGGCTCCCGCGGGTCCCATCGCCTAGGATGCCCGCCGTGGACTTCGACCGGCAGGCAATCGAACGGCGAGACTTTCCGGTCAGCCGCCGGGGATACGATCCCGCGAGCGTGGACGCGCATCTGAGGGCCCTCGCCGCGGAGTTCGAGGAGCTCAAGCGCTCGGCTGGCGGCGGCGAGACGACGCTCGCGTCCGCGGCGGGAACGCAGGTCCAGAGCATTCTCGAGGCGACCGAGAAGGCCGCCGCGGAGATCGAGAGCCAGGCGCTCGAGCATGCAGGCAGCGTCCGCGAGGCGGCCGACCTGGACGCCGAGCGCACCCGCGAGCAGGCCGTCGAGCGAGCCCGCGCCCACGTCGCCGCCGTCGAGCAGGCGGCCGCGGCCCTGCTGACACGGGTCCGGTCGATGGACGGCGAGGTTGGCAAGCTGATCGAGGGCCTTCGCACGGGCGCCGGACGCCTGGCCGGGGACCTCGGCGCGCTAGAGCGGAGCATGGGCGAGCTCTATGACGCCGCCTCCGGACGGGTCGCAGCGGGCATCGGCGCGGAGGCCGCGCCCGGCGCTCAGCCGGCGCCTGAGGAGCCGGCCGCGCCCAAGCCGCCGGCAGACGGTGCAGAGGCGCCCGCGCCGGCGCACCCGACGCCCGCAGAGCAGGCCGCCGAGCACCAGGCTCGTGCTCCTTCGCCACCGGGCGGCGCCGCAACCGGCGACCTCGATGGCGCGCGTCTGATCGCGCTGAACATGGCGCTGAACGGCGAGTCGCGCGAGGACACCGATCGCTACCTCGCTGAGAACTTCGAGCTGGCCGACCGCGGGAAGCTCGTCGACGATGTCTATGCGGCGATCGAAGGGTAGGAGCGAGCGTCCACGCCGGCCGCTACTGCGTCGAGGGGTCCAGCAGCGGGAGCTCTCGAAAGTAGCTGCGGTAGAAGCCTCGATCGCGCGTGAGCAGGCGGTCGGCGCGAACCTCTGCGTGGGCGCCGATGAGAAAGTCCGAGATCACCCGGTCGCGAGTCCCGCCCGCCCGCTGTATGCACGCCAGCTCTCGCTCGCCGCCAGCGACGCCGAGCCGTCGAGCGCGGAGAAGTCGACGCGCAAGCGAGCGAGGGCGGCTTGGGCGCTCGAGCCGTCCGGGAATGAAGCACCGGTCTCGGCCCAGACGACATCGCATGCAACGAGGTCGCCCTCGGCCCTTGAGCTCTGTGAGTCCCGAGAGTGCGAACGTCTGTTCGCAGTCATAGAATGAGTTGGTGATGGCCGCCGGCAACCAGATCATCGTCTCGGGAGCGCGCGAGCACAACCTCAAGGACATCTCCCTGTCCCTGCCTCGCGACGCCCTCGTCGTGATCACTGGCCTGTCCGGATCGGGCAAGTCGAGTCTCGCGTTCGACACGATCTATGCCGAGGGCCAGCGACGCTATGTGGAGTCGCTGTCCGCCTATGCGCGCCAGTTCCTCGGGCAGATGGACAAGCCGGACGTCGATTCGATCGAGGGGCTCTCGCCGGCGATCTCGATCGACCAGAAGACGACCTCTCGCAACCCCCGCTCGACGGTCGGCACGGTGACCGAGATCTACGACTACCTGCGTCTCCTATGGGCGCGCGTCGGCAAGCCCCATTGCCCGATTTGCGGGCGACCGATCGTCGGACAGTCGGCCGAGCAGATCATCGACCAGGTGATGGAGCTCGCGGATGGGACGCGCTTCATGGTGCTCGCTCCGGTGGTGAGAGGACGCAAGGGCGAGTACGGAAAGCTGCTCGACGAACTGCGAACGGACGGCTTTGCCCGCGTGAAGATCGACGAGCGCGTACGCATGCTCGAGGAGTCGATCGTGCTCGACAAGCGCTACAAGCACGACATCTCGGTCGTCGTGGACCGGCTCTCGATGCGCCACGACGTGCGCAAGCGGCTCGCCGACTCGATCGAGACCGCGGTCGCGCTGGCCGACGGGCTAGTGGAGATCGAGATAGTGGGGTCCGGCCGGCCGGCCTCCGCCGGAGGCGTTCGCGGTGAGGGCGAAACGGCCGCGGCGGAGCCGGAGCGCATGGGCGCGAAGGGTGCCAAGGGGGCGCGCGCCGCAGTCGCACAGATCGTGCCGGGCGAGGCGCCCGAGGCCGGGACGACCTTCACGTTCTCCGAGCGCTTCGCGTGCCCCGAGCACGGGCCCTCGCTCGTCGAGCTGGAGCCCAGGATCTTCTCCTTCAACTCGCCGCACGGCGCGTGCGACCGCTGTACGGGGCTGGGCTCGCAGATGGAGATCGATCCGGAGTTGGTCGTGCCCGACCCGAGCCTGTCGATCGGCGAAGGCGCCCTTGCGCCGTGGGCGAACAGCGCGTCGAACTACTACGAGCAGGTCAGCGAAGCGATCGCGGAGCGCTACGGCGTGGACCTGGACGCGCCCTGGGAGGATCTCCCCGAGGAGCAGCGGGACCTCTTCCTGTATGGGACCAACGGCGAGCCGGTCGAGGTGACCTACCGCAACCGCTACGGACGCCGACGCTCGTACGCGACCCGCTTCGAGGGGATCGTCAAAAACCTCCAGCGCCGTTACCTGGAGACCGACTCGGAGTGGACGCGGGAGAAGATCGAGGAGTACATGTCGCTGCGGGCCTGCCCGGTCTGCGGCGGCGCGCGCCTGCGCGCGGAGTCCCGTGCCGTGCTGGTCGCGGGAACGCGGATCGAGGACTTCTGCGCCCTGTCGGCGCGGCGCGCGCTCGAGTGGCTCGAGGACGTCGAGCTGTCGGACACCGATCGCCACGTGGCGCGACTGATCCTGCGCGAGATCTCGGAGCGTCTGCAGTTCCTGGAGAACGTTGGCATCGGCTATCTCTCGATGGATCGCGCTGCCGCGACGCTGTCTGGCGGCGAGGCGCAGCGCATCAGGCTGGCCACGCAGATCGGCTCCTCGCTGGTCGGCGTGCTCTACATCCTCGACGAGCCGTCGATCGGACTGCACCAGCGCGACAACTCGAAGCTGATCAGCACGCTCGAGCGGTTGCGCGAGCTCGGCAACACGGTGATCGTGGTCGAGCACGACGAGCAGACGATGCGCGCCGCGGACCACCTCGTCGACCTTGGGCCGGGGGCCGGGGAGCACGGCGGGCGGATCGTGGCAGAGGGAACGGCCGCGCAGGTGCAGGGCGTCACGGAGTCGCTGACCGGGCAGTTCCTGTCGGGCGCTCGCAGCATCGAGACGCCGGGGCGGAGGCGTACGCCCAGTGGCTACATCGAGATACTCGGAGCGAGCCAGCACAACCTGCGCGACATCGATGTGCACGTTCCGCTTGGCGTGCTGACATGCGTCACGGGCGTCTCGGGCTCGGGGAAGTCGACGCTCGTCAACGATGTGCTGTTCAAGGCCGTTGCGAACCGCCTGCATCGCGCCCGCAAGCGACCGGGCGCGCATCGCGCGATCCACGGGATCGAGCAGCTCGACAAGATCATCGCCGTCGACCAGTCCCCGATCGGGCGCACGCCGAGGTCGAATCCAGCGACCTACACGGGGCTGTTCGACGTGATTCGCGACATGTTCTCAAAGACTCAGGAGGCGCGGGCACGGGGCTACAAGCCCGGCCGCTTCAGCTTCAACGTCAAGGGAGGGCGCTGCGAGGTCTGTCGCGGCGACGGGCAGATCAAGATCGAGATGCACTTCCTGCCCGACGTCTACGTGCCGTGCGAGCAGTGCCACGGCAAGCGCTACAACCGGGAGACGCTCGAGGTGCGCTTCAAGGGCAAGAGCATCGCCGACGTACTCGATATGTCGGTCGAGGAGGCGCTCACGTTCTTCGAGCACATCCCGAAGATCCGACGCCGTCTCGAGACGCTGAACGCCGTCGGGCTCGGCTATGTCAGGCTGGGTCAGCCGGCGACGACGCTCTCCGGCGGCGAGGCGCAGCGCGTGAAGCTCGCCACCGAGCTGTCGAAGATCGCGACGGGACGGACGCTGTACATCCTCGACGAGCCCACGACGGGGTTGCATTTCGCAGACGTCGAGCGGCTGCTCGATGTGCTGCAGCGCCTCGTCGACGCTGGCAACAGCGTCGTCGTGATCGAGCACAACCTCGACGTCATCAAGAGCGCCGACCGCCTAATCGACATGGGGCCGGAGGGAGGAGAGGAAGGGGGGATGGCGATCGCCGTCGGCACCCCGGAGGAGGTCGCCGCCGAGCCGGCCTCTCACACGGGATCCTTCCTGGCGAAGATCCTCACGCCCGCGGTGAAACGCGCCGGCGCCGGCAGGAGCTCCGGGGGCGGGCGGCGCGCCAAGGTCGCCGCCTGAAGGGATGGGCGAGACGGCCCGCCAGGCTCGGCTGTGGGCGCAGAAGTGGAGGTGGTATGAGCGCAACTCGTTGCCGTGGAATCGCGCCCGCATCCACTGGGAGTTCCTGCGCCGGGAAGCGTTCGTGCGCTGGCCGGTGCACGGCAACGTGCTCGAGGCGCTGCGCGAGGGACGCTTGCAGGTCGGGCCCGGCGCGCTGCTCGAGCCGGGGGTCTGGATCACTGCTCCCGGCAGCGCACGGGTGCGCATCGGCGCCGGCACGTTCCTGAACCTCGGCGTGATGGTCGCCGCTCATGAGCTCGTGGAGATCGGCGAGCACTGCATGCTCGCCAACGGCTGCTTCGTCTCGGATGCCTCCCACCGCTACGACGACCCCGAGCTGCCGGTGACCTGGCAGGGATTCGAGAGCAGGGGGCCGACGCGGATCGGCGAGAACTGCTGGCTGGGCGCGAACGTCGTGGTCACGAGCGGTGTGACGATCGGCGAGCGCTGCGTAATCGGAGCGAACAGCGTCGTGACCCGCGACTTGGAGCCGTTCTCGCTCGCCGCGGGTGCGCCCGCGAGGGTGCTCGCGAGCGTCGCCGGGCGCGGCGAATCCGCCACGGGCAGGTAGGTTCTGCGAATGGATCTCTACGAGGCGATGCGTGGCGCACCGACGAGCCGCCTCTTCAAGGCCGATCCGGTGCCGCGGGAGGCGCTCGTGCGCGCGCTCGAGAATGCGCGCTTCGCGCCGAGCGGCGGCAACCGTCAGGGATGGCGCGTGGTGGTGGTCGAGGACTCCGAGCGCCGGCGGGCGCTCCGGGACCTGTACCTGCCGCGCTGGCGCGCCTACACCGAGCAGACCGGTGCGGCGGCGATCCTCGCCGAACCCGAGGGCCACGCCCCGGGGCTCGTGCGCATGGCCCGCCGGGCGAATGAATACGCGGAGGGACTTGACCGCGTGCCGCTGCACCTCGTCGTGGGAGTTCGCCTTGGCGATGTTCTTGCCACCGACTCGTCCCTGCCGCGCCAGAGCATCGTCGGCGGCGCGTCGATCTATCCGTTCGTGCAGAACCTCCTGCTGTCGCTGCGCGCCGAGGGGCTCGGCGCGGCGCTGACGACGCTGCTGATTCCGGCCGAGGCGGACGTCATGCGGCTGCTGGAGATCCCGGAGGACATCGCCCTCGCCGCCCATATCGGCGTCGGCTACCGCGCCGATCCCTGGCCGGAGCGCCTCGCGCGCCGCCCGGTGGCGGAGTTCGCCTTTCTCGAGCGCTTCGGCGAGCCGCTGGTCTAACGATCCAGCAGGACGCGCAGCTCCGCCAGCTCGACCGGGTCGATCTTGTACGTGTGCTCCGGACCGGGGTAGCGGCGCATGCGGACGTCCTCGGCATAGGCGGTCACGCCCGCGTTCATCTCCTGCTGCAGGTTCGCGTAGCGCTTGACGAAGCGCGGGCCCAGCCCATCGCGGATGCCGAGCAGGTCGTGGAAGACGAGCACCTGCCCGTCAGTTGCGGGCCCGGCGCCGATGCCGATCACCGGTATTTCGATGTGCGGCATCAGCGCCTCGGTGACGGAGCTCGGAATCGCCTCGAACACGAGGGCGAAGCAGCCGGCCTCCTGGAGGGCGAGCGCCTCTGAGGCAATCCGAGCGGCCGCGGCAGCGGTGCGGCCCTGGGCCTTCCAGCCCCCGAGCGCGGTCGAGGTCTGGGGCGTGAGGCCGACGTGTCCCATCACCGGGATGCCGGCGCCGACGATCGCGCGGGCACGGCTCACCGAGGCCTCGCCGCCGCCCTCGAGCTTGACCAGCTCGCAGCCGCCGTCCTTCACCATCCGCATCGCGGTGGTGATCGCCTGCTCGTCCGAGACCTCGTAGGAGCCGAACGGCAGGTCGCCGATCAGAAGCGGTGTATGCAGGCCGCGGCGAGCGGCGCGTGTGAGCACGAGCATGTCCTCGAGCGCAACGGGCGTCGTGGCGTTGAAGCCGAGCACGGTGGTGGCGGCCGAGTCGCCGACGAGCACCAGATCCACGCCCGCGGCCTCGGCGGCGCGCGCACTCGGGTAGTCGTAGGCGGTGACCATCACGATCGGCTCGCCGAGCCGCTTCTTCTCCATCAGCAGCGGCAGGGTCATCGGCAGGCGATGAGCGGGCGGGACTCCGTCAATTGGGGTCTGGATCGCTGGCTGGCTCGACATGATGCTTCCTCTCTGACGTTCGGTTGACGCCCGGGGCGGCGGGACTTCATCCCGCCAGGGTCGCCACCTCGTCGTCGATCGTGATGATTCGGTTGGTTTGCGCCTCGACGTGGACGACGCTGGGCGCATAGCTCTCCAGCTCGGCCTCGTCGTACTGGCCGTAGGAAATGACGATGATCGTGTCTCCGCGGTGGACGAGGCGAGCGGCGGCACCGTTTACGCGCATGTCGCCGGAGCCCCTCTCGCCCGCGATCGTGTAGGTCTCGAAGCGCGCGCCGTTGTCGACGTCGACGACGTGGACCTGCTCGTGCTCGAGGACGTCGGCCGCCTCGAGCAGCTCGGGGTCGATCGTGATCGAGCCGACGTAGTGCAGGTCGCAGTCGGTGACTGTTGCCCTGTGGATCTTTGACTTGAGCATCACGCGTTGCATGTGCTGATCGCCTCTCCTGTGCGCGGTTGACGGGACATCGACGTGCGAGCGGGTTCGAGGATCGTGTTGTCGATCAGGCGAACGTCGCCGACCCGCGCGGCGATCGCGAGCAGGGCCTCGCCCGCGAGCTGCTCGAGCGGCTCGAGCGTCTCGGGATCCACGAGCGCCACGTACTCCGGGAGGACGCCGGCCGAGCGCATCGTCTGGAGCGCGGCATCGACCAGGCTCTGCGAGGAGCGCTCGCCCCGAGCGGCGAGATGACGAGCGGCCTCGAGCGCGCCGAACAGGCTGCGCGCGTGGGCGCGCTGGTCCGGGTCGAGCAGCGCGTTGCGGCTGGACATGGCAAGGCCATCCGGCTCTCGCACGGTCGGGCACAGCTCGATCCGCACCGGCAGGTTGAGATCGCTGACGAGGCGCCGCACGACCACTGCCTGTTGGGCGTCCTTCTGGCCGAAGTACGCGACATCGGGCATCGCCATGCAGAGCAGCTTCGTGACGACCGTTGTGACGCCGCGGAAGTGCTCGCCGCCACGGATCGCACCCTCGAGCCTGTCGGTAAGACCGATCACCTCGACGGAAGTCGCGAACCCCGGCGGGTAGACCTCCTCGACCGACGGCGCGAACAGGACATCGGCGCCGGCCGAGACGGCGAGCGCGGCGTCGTCGGCTTCGTTTCGCGGGTAGCGCTCGAGGTCGGAGCTCTCGTTGAACTGCGCGGGATTGACGAACACCGACACCACGACCACGTCGCATTGCTCGCGCGCGGAGCGGATCAGCGACAGGTGGCCCTCGTGCAGCGCGCCCATCGTCGGCACGAGCCCGATCGTGAGCCCCTCGCGACGCGGCGATGCGAGCGCCGAACGCAGCGCATCCACTGAGCGCACGCCTCTCATGCGCTAAACGCGGATCGTATGGTGGGGCTCATCGGTTTCGGTCCAGTTCCCTGCGGATACCGGCGCGACTAAAGATGGGTGATACGGGTTCTTGAGTCCATCTCGAGCAAGCTCGATGACGGCTTGCCCCGGATGATACAGCCGTCCACGGATCGGTGGGAGGACCCCGGCGGCTGTGTGCGCAACGTCACACTTCGCCGGACCTTAGAAGTGACGAATCGCACAAACTGACAGCTCGGAGGGTACAGTTGGCGGGTCCGAGCCGTCATGAGATCGTCACCGGCGAAGGTGGCGGCGGAGGATAACGCCGACTGACTGAGCCAGCGCTCGAGATGGCGACCCGGGGGCGGCGCCGCGAGTGTCCCAGACCTCACACGGCGGTCACCAGGCGTCGACGTTCGGACGTTGCTTCCCCGGCCGCTTCCACCACTCGCCGGAACCAGCGTCAAACAGCAGCTCTATCCAGCGCCGAGAGTCCGCCGGGTCGATCACGTCGTCGATCTCGCCGTAGGCGGCCATGTTCAGGCCTTGGCCGCGCTTGTAGGCCGCCGCGACGGACGCGTCGAACATCTGCTCCCGCTCGTGCGGGTCGTCGATCGCCTCGAGCTCACGTCGCATTCCCAGGCGCACGGCGCCCTCCAGGCCCATCGCGCCGAACTCGGACGTCGGCCAGGCGATCGTGAACAGCGGCGCCTTGAAACCGCCGCCGGCCATCGCCTGCGCCCCGAGCCCGTAGCCCTTGCGCAGCACGATCGTGCCCGTCGGGACGCTCAGGTTCCCGCCGGTGAGGAACATCCGCGCGAAGTGCCTCACGGTCGCCGTCCGCTCCGCAGCAGGCCCGACCATGAAGCCGGGCGTGTCGCACAGGAAGACCACGGGCAACGCGAACGCGTCGCACAGCTGCATGAACCGCGCCGCCTTGTCGGCGCCATCGGCATCGATCGCGCCGCCGAGGTGGCTCGGGTCGTTTGCCAGCACCCCCAGCGGCCTGCCGTCTACGCGCGCGAGCGCCGTCAGCATCCCCGGCCCGAAGCCTCCACGGAGCTCGAGCACCGAGTCCTCGTCGAACAGCGTCCTCACGACCCTGCGCACGTCGTAGATGCGCTTGCGCTGCTCAGGGATCAGCTCGCGGAGCAGATCCTGCTCCGGAGCCGGGCCCGGAGCGCCCGCGCCGTGAAAGTAGGAGAGGTAGCGCCTCGCCGCTTTCACCGCCGCCTGATCGTCGGCGACGCGCAGGTCCACGACGCCATTGCCGTACTGCACGTCTATTGGTCTCACGTCAGCCGGGTCGTGGACGCCGAGGCCGCCGCCCTCGATCATCGCCGGCCCGCCCATGCCAATACTCGAGTCCTCCGTGGCGATCACGACGTCGCAGCATCCGAGCAGCGCGGCATTGCCCGCGAAGCAGTAGCCGGAGGCGATGCCGACGAGCGGCACGAGGCCGCTGAGACCGGCGAAAAGCGCAAACGCGCGGCAGTCGAGGCCGGCGACGATTGGCATGTCGACATCGCCGGGACGGCCGCCGCCCCCCTCGGCGAACAGCACCACCGGCAGGCGCCGGCGCTCGGCGACGTCGAACAGGCGGTCCTTCTTGAGGTGGTTTCGCAGGCCCTGCGTACCCGCGAGGACCGTGTAGTCGTAGGACATCGCAACGCACGGTCTGCCTTCGACGTCGCCGACGCCCCCCACCAAGCCGTCGGCGGGGGTGCGCGCGATCAGCTCCTCGCGAGAGCGCCGCCGCTCCTGGGCAGCGAAGAGCAGCGGGCCGTACTCGACGAAGGTCCCCGCATCGAGCAGGTCGGTGAGGTTCTCGCGCGCCGTGCGCCGGCCGAGCTCGCGACGCCGCGCGACCGCCTCCGGGCGCGCTGCGTCCAGGCCAATGGCATGACGCTCGTGCACGGCATGCAGGTCGGCGCGCTCATCGTCGCTCTCGGGCGCCGATGTCGCGTCGGCGTCCGATGTCCCGCCGGAGCCGGGCTCGAGCACGACGAGCAGCTGGCCGGGCTCAACTGAATCTCCGATCGCCACCTCGACGCTCCGCACGACACCGTCGGCCTCGGCGAGCACCTCGTGCTCCATCTTCATCGCCTCGAGCACCACGAGCGGCGTGCCGGCACCCACGCGCTCCTGCTCGCCGTGCGGAAGCCCGACCACCACGCCCGCGAACTGTGCCCTCACGTCGATCTGCGACGTTGACGCCATCGCGAGATCATCGCGCACAGCCGCAAGCGATCGTCGCGTCGCGAGGACTACGATGCGGTCGTGTCACAAGCAGCGAGCAGGCCGTCGGCCTCGGAGCGGCGGGGAGCCCTGAAGGAACTCTTGATGCAGGCTCGCGAGTGCACCCGCTGCAGCGAGCTGGCGGCTACCCGCAAGACGGTGGTATTCGGCGCAGGCAACGCCGATGCGGATTTGATGTTCATCGGGGAGGCCCCGGGGGCGAGCGAGGACGAGCAGGGTCTGCCGTTCGTGGGGCGCGCTGGCAAGCTGCTGGACCAGCTGCTCGAGGAGATCGAGTTGGAGCGCAGGGACGTGTTTGTGGCGAACGTGCTCAATTGCCGTCCTCCGGGCAACCGCGATCCATTGCCGATCGAGATCGAGAACTGCCAGTACTACACGATGCGCCAGGTCGAGTTGATCGAGCCGAGCGTGATCTGCTCGCTGGGGAACTTCTCGACGAAGCTCCTGCGCGGCGACCCGACCGGGATCACGCGCCTTCACGGCCAGCCGGAGGTCATCACGCTCGGAACTCGCAACGTGCGGCTCTATCCGATCTACCACCCGGCCGCCGCCCTCTACACCCCCCGGATGCTCGCGACGCTGCGCGAGGATTTCGCACGGCTTCCCGAGCTGCTAGCGCTCGGGCCGCCCGAACAGCCGCAGCCCGTGGAGCTACCCGAACCTGAGGTCACAGCCGAGCCGATGCGGGCGCCCGAGACGCGTGACGAGCCCAGCCTCGACCAGCTCGGACTCTTCTAAACAACTTCGGCGCGGCTTTTTCCCTGCAAAAGAAGGTGTTCTGGCAAAAGTGCCGAAAAAAGCGTCCAACAGGGCCTAAAGCAAGCACGTACGCCTGCCGATTAAGACCTTGTCTCCATCCCTCCAGGAGTAACGACCGGCCCGCGACCCATCCCCCGCGGGTCGGTCTATTTAACGGCAGGGTGGCACCGGTTGCCTCTACAGTCTTCCGGTGATCCTGCGCAGCATCGAAACCTCTGCCCCGACCGAGACGGAAGCTCTGGGTGCCGAGCTTGCTGCTGGGCTGCACGGGGGCGACATCGTGTTGGTGCGCGGGGAGCTCGGCTCGGGCAAGACGACCCTCGTCCGCGGCGCGGCCCGCGCCCTCGGCGTCTCCGACCCTGTGACGAGTCCAACTTTCAGCATCGGCCACCGCTATCGAGCCGCCAACGTCACCGTCTCTCATCTCGATCTCTACCGGCTCGGGGGGCTCGAGGGGGAGGATCCGGCGCTGCTTGACGACTACCTCGGCCCGGGGCGGATCACATTCGTCGAGTGGCCGCTCGAGGAGGAGTCCGCCTTCCCGAATGCGTGCCTGCGGGTGACGCTCAGCCATCGCGGGGGCGACCGCCGGAGCGTCGAGGTGGGGAACGGAGGCGAGGGGACGCCAGGATGATCGAGCTCGGCTTCGACACGTCAACGCACGCCACCTCGGTTGCGCTGATGCTGGACGATGACGAGATGCTGCGCGCGCGCGACGATCCCCGCCCGGAAGAGCACCCCGGGCACGCGACCCGCCTGCTGGCGATGGCGGGCGAGCTGCTAGCGACTGCCGGCACAAGCTGGGCCTCCGTCGAGCGCATCGCGGTGGGACTGGGACCGGGGCGCTTCACCGGTCTGCGCGTCGGCATCGCGACGGCGCGCGGGCTTGCCCAGTCTCTGGCTGCTGAGCTTGTGGGTGTGTCGAGCTCGCTCGCGCTCGCCAAGGCTGCTCTCGAGACCCCCCCCGGCAAGCGGCACGCTCCCCGTGACGGTCGCGTGCTCATCGTGATCGATGCCCGCCGGGGAGAGGTGTTCGCAGGCGCCTATCGGGCGAGCGGCCGTGACGCGGCCATCGAGCTCGTGCCTCCGCGGGCGATCGTCCCCGGTCAGCTCGCCGTAACGATCGCGCTCGCCGAGGAGCAGGGCGTCGGCTCGGACGGATGGCTCGCGGTGGGCGATGGTGCGCTGCGCTACCGCGACCAGCTGGAGACGGCCGGCGTGACGGTCCCCGACGGTTCCTCGCCACTGCACCTCGTGGACGCTGGCACGATCTGCGAGATCGGTAGGCACGGGCGGCCGGTCACGGCCTACGAGCAGATCCTGCCCGACTATCGCCGCCGCCCGGACGCCGAGATCGCGCTGGACGGCGTCCAGGCCGGGGGAGGCGTTCCGTCTTGAGCCAACGCGTGGACCGAACCCAAGTCGACAGATCCCCGCTGGTGGAGGTGCGGCGGCTCCTCTACACCGACCTGCCCGACGTGATCGCCATCGAGCGGCGCGTGTTTCCGACCCCCTGGTCGCTTGCGATGTTCGTGCTCGAGCTCTCCAAGCAGTCCGGGATCTGCCTGGCCGCGCTGTGCGAGGGGCACCTCGTCGGCTATCTCATCTGTTCGCGCTATGACACGGTCTGGCACATAATGAACCTGGCCGTCGATTTGGAGCACCAGCGTCGCGGGCTCGCCTCGGCGATGCTCGCGGAGCTGTATGACCGCGTGAGCGACGAGGATGCGAGGTTCACGCTGGAGGTGCGCCGCTCGAATGCGATCGCGATCCACCTGTACGAGCGCGAGGGCTTCCGCGCCGCTGGAATGCGTCGCCGCTACTACCAGGACAACGGAGAGGATGCGCTCGTGATGTGGCGCACTCCGGCCACGCTCGCGGATTCCCTCATCGACGTGCCCAACCCAGGGCCCCTGTGACCAAGTCAGTGCTCGTGTGACCAAACCAGGGCTCGTGTGACGACACTTGCACTCGAGACGAGCTGCGACGACACGTGCGCCGCGGTCGTCGGCGCCGGCGCGCGCATTCAGTCCAACGTGATCTCCTCGCAGGAGGTCCACGACAGGTTCGGCGGCGTGGTGCCTGAGATCGCCTCGCGCCACCACCTCGAGCTTGTCAACCTGGTCGTCGAGCGAGCGCTCGTCGAGGCCGGCGTGACGCTCGGGGAGGTAGACCTCATTGCGGCGACTCAGGGTCCCGGCCTAGTCGGAGCGCTGCTCGTGGGGCTGTCGACAGCCAAGGCGCTCGCCGCCGGGCGGGAGCTGCCGTTCGCGCCGGTCGATCACTTGCAGGGACACGTCGCGGCGAACTTCCTCGTGGGCGAGGACGGCGGAGAGGCGTTCGAGCTCCCGTTTCTGTGCCTGATCGCAAGCGGCGGCCATACGCTGCTGACGCGCGTCACCGAGCACGACCGGTTCACGGTGCTCGGTCGAACGCTCGACGACGCCGCCGGCGAGGCCTTCGACAAGGGAGCACGCATGCTCGGGCTCGGCTACCCCGGCGGGCCGGCGCTCGAGCGGCTCGCCGCCGGCGGAGACCCGGATGCGTTCCCGTTTCCCGGCTCGAGACGCGACCGCTCGCAGGGCGGGCGGGGCCCCGGTCGCCAGGCTTTCGCGAGGAGCCTCGACTTCTCCTTCGCGGGCCTGAAGACAGCGTTGCTGTACCGGCTGAGGGAGTTGGGGGAGACCGAGGTTCGCAGGCGAGCCCCCGACCTCGCCGCCTCCTATCAGGCCGCGATCGTCGACAGCTTGATAGTGCGAACCGAGCAGGCACTCGAGCGGACCGGCCTCACGCGGCTGGCCGTCGGGGGCGGCGTCGCGGCCAACGGCGAGCTGCGCGGCAGGCTCGGTGCGCTCGAAGCGACCGTCCACGTCCCGCCGCCGCAGCTGTGCACGGACAACGCCGCGATGATCGCGAGCGCCGCGCTCCACGGGAAGCAGCTGCCCTATCCGGCGTATCTCGGCCTCGATGCGTACGCAACCGGCGAAGGGTCGCCGTGACGCTGATCGCTGTGTGTTACGAGGCCGCGCGACTTCGGCGTTGAGCGGGGGTTTGCCTAGGTAGTTCTGAGCCACTGAAGCGCAGTAATCGACCTCGACGAAGGAGCGACGAGCAATGGTCAACTTCATCATCCGCCGAAAAGGAGCTTGCATCGGGGCTATTGGAGCGCTCCTCGCGACGCTCGCGTTGGCGCCAAGTGCCCAAGCGGCGACCTACTACGCCTGTGTGAAGAAGAAGGGGGGCTCGATCCGAATCGTGTCCAAGGCGACGAAATGCAAGAGGAGCGAGCGGAAGATCTCCTTCAATGCTGAAGGGCCCCCCGGCAGGAACGGGCTGAACGGACGCAACGGGAAAAACGGCGCGAATGGGAAAAATGGCACGAACGGCACGAACGGCACCTCGGGCTTTACGAGCACGCTGCCCAAAGGGTCGACCGAGGAGGGCACGTGGGCGGTAGCCATGGCAGCGAAAGCCAGCGCTTTCAGTGCGATCAGCTTCAACATCCCGCTGGCGGCGGCGCCGGCGGTCAACGTGATCGCCAAGGGCGGACCCTCGACCGCCGCCTGTCCGGGGAAAGTCGCTGCGCCTGCGGCGGCCTCGGGCAATCTCTGCATCTACACGTCGACCAGCGAAAACGTCGCTGAACTCGCAGTCGTCGATCCTTCCTTCGAAGGCGGCATGGCGAATCACGCGAGCCCGTGGGGCACTGCGGTGAAGGCCTCTGCCGCCGCGACGCTCCCGGGATTGGCCTACGGCACTTGGGCGGTCACCGGCTGACCCTTCGCGAGGTGGCCAGGATCACGGTCTATTCCAGCCCCGACTGCCACCTGTGCGCGGAGGCGATGGCCTCGCTGAGGACGCTGCAGCTCGAGCTCGGCTTCATGCTTCAGGAGCGCGACATCGCCGCGGACGAGGCGCTTCTGCGCGCCTACTTTGAGCGCATCCCGGTCATTGCGCTCGACGGCGAGGAGCTTTTTGAGTTCTTCGTCGATGAGGCGATCTTGCGCGAGCGTTTAGAGTCACGGCAATGAGCTATGGAGAACCCACGGCGAGCATGTCCGAGGCGAAGCGCGACGGTGGGGGCGCCGGTCACGAGCGACTCTCCCTCGGCGTGGCGGCGCGCCTGTCGCGCTACCTGCAGGTGCTGACGCAGGCGAAGAAGATGGGCAAGGAGACGATCTCCTCTCAGGAGCTCTCCGACTACACGCACGTCAACTCCACGCAAATCCGGCGCGACCTCTCGGGCTTCGGCAAGTTCGGCAAGCGCGGCGTGGGCTACAACGTCGAGGCGCTCGTGACGCAGATCCGCAAGATCCTACGGACGGCGGGACAGCACAACATCGCCCTGATCGGCGCCGGACACCTGGGCAAGGCGATCGCCTCCTCGGAAATCTTCGCGGACCATGGCTTTCGCGTGGTGGCGATCTTCGACGTCGATGCCTCGAAGGTCGGCACGGAGGTCGGCAACCAGGCGGTACGACACATCGATGCGCTGCGCCAGGTGGTGGAGGACGAGGACATCGTCGTGGGCGTGCTCGCCGTTCCCACCCACGCCGCTCAAGGGCTCGCGAATGAGCTCGTCGAGGCGGGCGTGAAGATCATCTTCAACTACTCCGAGTCCCTGTTGGACGTGCCGCCGGAGGTGACCGTCCATACTTCCAGCCCGGCGGTCGACCTGCTCTACGCGCTGTACTTCTATCTGACCTGATGCCCTGAGCGGGCGCGACGTGCCGAGGATGCGAGCGCCCACCGCTGGACCGCAGACCTGCACCATGAACAGCCTGGACCTTGATCGAGCGGCCGAGAAGTTCGCTCAGTCGACCGACTTCACCGTCGGTGTGGAGGAGGAGTTCTCGATCCTTGCACCCGATACGCTCGATCTTGTCCCGCGCTTCGAGGAGCTGCGCGCGGCCGCCGTGAGCGACCCGCTGCTGCACGAGCACATCACGGGCGAGCTGATCTCCTCCGAGATCGAGATCATCTCGGGTGTCGGCGCGGACCTGCAGGATGCTCTGGCGCGACAGCGTGAGCGACGGCGGCGTCTCTTCGCTCTCGCCGCCGCACAGGGCGTCGCTCTGGGGTCAACGGGCACGCATCCGTGGGCCGACTACCGCAAGCAGGCGATCATCGACACGGAGCACTACCGCCGGGTGGAGGAGGGCCTCAAATACGTCGCCTGGCGCAACAACACCTTCAGCATGCACGTGCATCTGGGCGTGCGCGGGATCGACCGCGCGGTGCGTGTCTGCGATCGGCTCAGGCCGGTGCTGCCGCTGCTGCTGGCGATCTCCGCGAACTCGCCGTTCCTCGACGGGCGCGACAGTGGCCTGCATTCGGCTCGCACCCAGAGCTTCACGAGAAGCTTCCCGCGCTGCGGCGTGCCCGACGCCTTCGGCGGCTGGGATGCTTATCGGGAGTACATCGAGTTCCTCATGCAGACACGCTCGATCGTCGAGTTCACGCAGGTCTGGTGGTCGGTGAGACCGCACTTCAGCTTCGGCACAGTCGAGTTGCGGATCTGCGACGCCCAGGCCACGGCGCAGGAGTCCGATGCGCTCGCCGCGCTTGCGGTCGCGTGCATCGCCCAGGCGGCGCGCGACGTCGACGAGGAGGTGCCGTTCACGGATTTCGCTCCGCGCCTGATCGAGGAGAACATGTGGCGTGCGATCCGCTATGGCCTCGACGGGCGGCTGATCGATCTCCGGCGCGGTGAGGAGCATCCGGCGCGAGAGGCGATCGAGCGATTGGCGGCCTGGACGGCGCCGATACGAGCGGAGCTGGGCATCGAGCCCGTCTTCCCGGAGCGCAACGGCGCGCAGCGCCAGCGACTCTTGATCGAGGCGGGCGCGACGCGCGAGGAAGTGTTCACCGCCTCGGTGAAGGAGACCAGAGAGACCTATGCACAGGAGGTGACGGTATGAGCGCCGACGAGTCAGCGCCCAGCGGCGGCGAGGAGTCAGCGTCCGGCGGCGAGGAGTCAGCGTCCAGCCAAGAGGAGTCAGCGTCCATCGGCGAGGAACGCGGGGGACCGGGAAGCAGCTCGCGCGAGCCGAGCGAAGAGGAGCTCAGGGCGGCGTACGAGGCCGAACTGAGCCGTCTTACGACCTCCGACATGATCGCCCAGGCGATCGTCTCGCTGCTCAACATCGCCGCTCGCCGGCTCGGGCCGATCGGAGGCCGGGATACGGGTCCGCAGCCACAGGCCGCGGCGGCGTCCTCCGAGCGCGATCTGGAGCAGGTTCGTGACGCGATCGACGCTGTACGGCCGATGCTCGAGATCCTCGAGCGCAGGGTGCCCGAGGGTGTACGCCCGCTGCGCGATGCGCTCGCGCAGCTGCAGATGGCGTACGCCAGGGAGGTGCAGTCAGGCGCTCCCGCCGCCACGGGGACGGCAGGCGGGCAGAGCGCTCCCACGCCAGGCGCCGGCGAGGCCGCTGAGCCCGGCAAGGACGGTGAGTCGCAGTCGCCGCAGAGTGCGGACGAGCCGGGGCCTGCCCAGAAGAGCGGCCGGCTGTGGGTGCCCGGCAGCTGAGCTGCCGCGAGCGGGCCTTCTGCGGGCGCGCACGATAGACTGCGCCCGCGTTTGCACCGGGTCGGCGCTCGCGCTGAGCGGCCCGGCCCAGCAAATGTGCGCGCGAACATCCTCGCGCGGCACGCCAATCAGACCGCGGAGGATTTCTGTTGAGCAGCTTTCTGACGAACCATGGGGTCGTCGTCGCACTCGTTTGCGCCGCCTGCGCGGTCGCATATGGCCTGCTGACGGCTCGCTCGCTGCTCGCCCTTTCGCCAGGCAACGAGCGCATGCAGTCGATCTCCCTGGCCGTTCAGCAGGGTGCGCGCGCTTACCTGAACCGTCAGTACACGACGATCGCCGTCGTGGGGGTCGTCCTGTTCGTCGCGCTGATCTTCATCCAGAACATCGCCGTCGCCGTCGGCTTCGCGATCGGTGGTCTGCTATCCGGCTCGACCGGCTACATCGGCATGAACGTCTCGGTGCGCGCCAACGCACGCGTCACCGAGGCCGCGCGGGGCGGGGTCACCCCAGCCCTGCAGGCCGCCTTCCGCGGTGGCGCGATCACCGGCATGCTGGTGGTGGGCCTGGCCCTGCTCGGCGTCGCCGGCTACTACGGCGCGCTGACGTCGTTCTTCGACGACAGCCCCAAGACGGCCGTGGACGCGCTGATCGGCCTCGGCTTCGGCGGCTCGCTGATCTCCGTGTTCGCACGTCTCGGCGGTGGCATCTTCACGAAGGCGGCCGACGTCGGCGCCGACCTCGTCGGCAAGGTCGAGGCGGGGATTCCCGAGGACGATCCCCGCAATCCGGCGACGATCGCGGACAACGTGGGCGACAACGTGGGCGACTGCGCCGGCATGGCGGCGGACCTGTTCGAGACATATGCCGTGACGGCGGTCGCCGTGATCCTGCTCGGCGTCCTCACCTTCCACGAGGCTACGCGCGTGGCGCTTTACCCGCTGGTCATCGGCGGGGCCGCGGTTATCGCCTCGATCATCGGCACCTACGCGGTGCGCTCGAGGTCCGGCAACGTGGAGCGCGCGCTCCTGCAGGGGATCGTCGTCTCGGGCGTGATCGCCGCAGGTGCGTTTGCGCCGCTCACCTACTGGCTGATGCGCAACCTCAGCTTCACACAGGTGGGAAGCGTCGTGAACACGCCCGCCTGGTGGAAGTTCTACCTCTGTTCGCTGATCGGCATCGCCATCACGGCGCTGCTCTTCGGACTCACCGAATACTACACGTCGACCCGTTTCTCTCCGGTCAAGAAGACCGCCAAAGCGTCGATCACTGGCCACGCCACGAACATCATCCAGGGGTTCTCATCGGGACTGCAGGCGACGGCGCTTCCGGCGATCGTGATCGTGCTCGGAATGCTCGGCGCGTGGAAGCTGGCGGGCGGAGGGATCACCGGCATCTATGGCATCGGTGTCGCGGCAGTGGGCCTGCTGTCACTGACCGGCCTGATCGTCGCGCTGGACGCCTTCGGTCCGATCACCGACAACGCCGGCGGCATCGCCGAGATGGCGGACCTGCCCGAGGAGGTGCGCAAAGTCACCGACCGCCTCGACGCCGTCGGGAACACCACAAAGGCCGTCACGAAGGGTTACGCGATCGGCTCAGCGGTGCTCGCCGCGATAGTGCTGTTCGCGGGGTTTCAGAAAGAAATCGAAAACAAGCTCGGGCACGTCATCTCCTTCGGCATCAACGAACCGCCCGTGCTCATTGGCCTGCTGCTGGGTGGGCTGATGGTGTGCCTGTTCGCGTCGCTGTCGATCGAGGCGGTCGGGCGCGCCGGCGGCGCTGTTGTAGAGGAGGTGCGCCGGCAGTTCCGCGAGCACCCCGGGATCATGGACTACAGCGAACAGCCCGACTACGCGACGTGCGTCGACATCGTCACGAAGACCGCGCAGCGGGAGATGATCCTGCCTTCGATGCTGCCGATCGGGCTGACCCTGATCGTCGGCCTGATCGATCAGCAGGCGCTCGGAGGGCTGCTGATCGGCGTGATCGTGGTGGGCTTCTTCTTCGCGGTCATGATGACGGCGGGCGGTGGAGCGTGGGACAACGCGAAGAAGCTGATCGAGGACGGCGCCTTCGGCGGCAAGGGCTCCGACGCCCACGCTGCCTCGGTGACCGGCGACACCGTCGGGGACCCGTTCAAGGACACGGCCGGTCCGGCCATCAACCCGATGATCAAGGTCGCGAACATAGTCGCCATCCTCATCATCCCGTTGATCGCCTGAGCCCGATGGGGCAGTGGGCTCTCGCGCGTCGCCGGGCGCATCGGACGGCCCATCTCCGCCGCTCACGTCCTAATCTCAGCTGAGATGAGCGGAAGACAGGTTCATCGCACGGGCACGCTCGTGCTCTCGCTGCTGATGGTCGCGATCGGCGTCGCGCTTACCGTTCAGGGGCTCGTGGGGAAGGGGAGCCCGCTCTCGGCGCGGCTGTTGCTCGGCCTGTTATTCATCGCGGCGGGGGTCGCGAGGATCTACCTGGAGGTCAGGAGAGGCCGGCGGGCATGAGCACGCCGGGCGGGTCCCCTGGGCCAGACGCGCCGGACGGCCGCGACCCGGGAGTCGGCGGTCCGCAGAAAGGGTCAGGAGGATCCGAGCACGTACGCGCCATGACCGAGGTGGAACGAGCGGCGGCGGAGCTGGCGGCCCGCTCGCGGATGGTGCTTCGGCGCAGCATCGGCTCGCCGCTCGTGTTCTCGATCGTCTACACGTCTCTCGCGAGCGCGATCTACTTCTCGCTGGGGGTGATCGCCGGTCACGCGCTCGGACTGACGCCGGCGGTGTTCCTGGCGGCGGCGCTGCTGTTCACGCTGACGGCGCTCACGTACGCCGAGGGCGCCTCCATGCACCCGGAGCGCAGCGGCTCGACCGTGTTCGCCCGCTATGCCTTCAACGAGCTCGTCAGCTTCATAGCGGGCTGGGCGATCCTCCTCGACTACATCATCCTGATCGCCGTCACGGCGTTCTCAGCGACGCAGTACCTGCGGGTCTTCTGGCACCCGCTCGGGAATCGAGGCGAGGCGCTGGCGCTCTCGCTGGCCTTCATCGCGTTGGTGGTGGTGAGCAACATCCGCGGCTTCACTTGGCGCCGCGCGCGGCGGATCGGCGTGCTGGTGATCGCCGATCTCACGCTGCAGGCGCTGATCGTGGTCCTGGGGCTAGTGCTCTTCTTCCACCCGCGGACGCTCGTCAACTCGATCCATCTGGGTAGCGCACCGACCTGGTCGGATCTGATCTTCGCGCTCACGATCGCGGCGATCTCCTTCACCAGCCTGGAGTCGGCCGCGGGGCTCGCGGGGGAGGTCAGGATCAGCCGGCGCGAGCTCAAGCGCGTCGTGGGCAGCGGAATTGCGACCGTCGTCGTCCTCTATACCGGGATCGCGCTCGTCGCCGTGATGGCGCTGCCGGTGCACAACGGGCACACAGAACTGGCGACCCGCTATGCGAACGCGCCGATGGTCGGCGTCGTCACGCACATGCGACCCCACTGGCTCGCCGAAACGCTGCGCTACGTCGTCGCCGGCCTGGGCACGCTCACGCTCCTGGCGGCCGCCAACTCGGCGATGCTCGGCCTCTCGCGGCTGGCCTATTCACTGTCGACAAACCGCCAGATCCCGAGTGGTCTCGGACGTCTGCATCCCACGCGCTCGACCCCCTACGTGCTGATCATCATCGCCGGGCTGATCGCCGCCGGCCTCGTCGTACCGGAGGACCTCGACTTCCTGATCGGCATCTACGCGTTCGGAGCGATGCTGGCGTTCACGATCGCCCACCTCTCGATCATCCGTCTGCGCTACTCCGAGCCGGACCGCGACCGGCCATATCGGGTGCCGTTGGGCGTGCGGTGGCGCGGCCGAGAGCTGCCGCTGCCAGCGGTCGTCGGCGCCCTGACGGCCGCGGCGGGGTGGGTTGCGGTAGTCGTCGTGCACGAGCCCGCGCGCTACGTCGGGTTCGGATGGATGCTCGTCGGCATCACGCTCTACGTCCTGTACCGCCGCGCAGATGAGACCTCGCTCCTGCGCCGGGTCACGGTCTCCCCGCAGGTCCTGCGCGCGGAGCCGCGGCGCGAGCGGGAGCCGGATTACGGGTCGATCCTCGTGCCGCTGTTCGGCACGGATCTCGACGACGACATCGTGCAGACCGCGGCGAGGCTGGTGTCCGGCGAGCCGACCGACGAGGCGGCGATCGACACGGCGACGATCGAGGCGCTATGGGTGTTCGTGATCCCGATGTCGCTGCCGCTGGACGCGCGGCTGCCCGACGAGCAGATCAAGCATGCCCGGCAGGTGCTGGCGCGGGCCAAGGCCGTGGGGGAGGAGTACACGGGCGTTCAGGTCGCGACCGCCACCGTGCGCACGCGCCGCGCTGGATTCGCGATCGTCGACGAGGCACGGCGACGGGGGGTGGAAGCGATCGTGATGGGCGCCGAGGAACCATCACGGATCCGCGGGGGGGCGCGCCTGGGGGGGCGCGGCCCGCTCGAGGGGCCTGTGGGGGACATCACGAAGTACGTGGTGGACAAGGCGCCGACCCGCGTGATCGTCACCGCGCCGCCGGCGCGGAGCGCGAGCCGGGCGGCCGGTGAGGCAGAGGTAGATCATGCGGCCGATGCGCAACGGGCCGGCGCCCGCATCGTCTAATCTCCGGAGCTATGTTCGTCCTCATAGTCGGAGCCGGCCGCGTCGGCT
>DATMQG010000050.1:0-34387 GCA_035566835.1 Solirubrobacteraceae bacterium | reverse complement strand
CGGAGCCCGCGCCGGGCAGTTCTTTCAGGAGCAGCTGGAAAGCGTCGGCGTGAAGATCTGCGGAGGCGAGGCGCTGGAGCACTTCGAGGGCGACTCCCGCGTGCGCAAGGTGGTCATGCAGAGCGGGCTGGAGCTCGCGGCCGACATGGCAGTCGTCGGCGTGGGGGTCATCCCCGACGTGCTCCTCGCCCAGAAGGCGGGGCTCCAGATCGGCGAGCGCGGCGGCGTACGCTGCTCCTCACGCCTGGAGACATCGGCCCCCGGCGTGTTCGCCGCCGGTGACATCTGCGAATACGAGTCGGTCATCCACGGCGGCGCCCACATGCGTATCGAGCATTGGGATGTCGCCTTCAACCATGGCAAGACCGCGGGGTTGAACATGCTCGGCCGGGATGTTCCCCACGAGGAGGTTCCCTACTTCTACTCGGTCCTCGCAGGGCTGGGCGAACTCGAGTATGTCGGGCCCGCCTATGAATGGGATGAGGAGATCGTGCGAGGGTCATTCGAGCAGGCCAGCTTCACCAACTGGTACCTGAAGGACGACACCGTCAAGGCGGCGCTCACGTGGGGCCGCTCCGGTGATCTCGAGGCCGCGCGCCGTCTGATCGTCGACGGCATGCCGCTCGACGCGCGCCAGCGTGCGGCGCTGGCGGATACGAGCAGCAACCTCGAGACCGATATTCGCTGAGGACTGCGCCCGCCGCCCTCACACGGCGACCTCCTGCGGCCGGGCGGCGAAGCCGGTCGGCAGCCGCGTCAGGTCATGTGAGCTGATCACGCGGTCGATCAGGCCGTACTCACGCGCCTGCTCGGCGGTGAAGTAACGGTCGCGATCCATGTCGTCGTGGACGCGCTCGAGCTTTTGGCCGGTATGGCGCGCGTAGATCGCATCGATGTGCCGGCGCAGCTCGAGGATCTCCCGCGCGTGGATCTCCACGTCAGTCGACTGACCCTCGAAGCCGCCGGATGGCTGATGGATCAGGATGCGGCTGTTGGGCAGCGCCATCCGCTTGCCGGGAGCGCCGCCGGTGAGCAGCAGTGAGCCCATGCTCATCGCGACGCCGAAGCAGATCGTCTGGACGTCCGGCTTGATGAACTGCATCGTGTCGTAGATCGCCAGGCCGGCGTAGACGCTGCCGCCGGGAGAGTTGATGTACAGCGAGATGTCCTTGTCGGCATCCTCGCTCTCGAGGTGCAGAAGTTGGGCGACGACGAGGTTGGCGAGGAGGTCGTCGACCGGCGTGCCAATGAAGACGATGCGCTCGTTCAGCAGGCGCGAATAGATGTCGAACGAGCGCTCGCCCCGCGGGCTCTGCTCGATGACCATGGGGATGAGTTGCACGGGAGCTATCCTTTCGACAACTGGACGGTTGTCACGACAATAGCAACCATTGGGTTGTCAAGGAGGTAGCAATGCCGGTCTCCAGAGAAGTCGACGTGGACGCGAGCCCCGAGGAAGTTTGGGAGGCGCTTGCAACCGACGAGGGTCGCGAACGCTGGCTGGCCGAGCCCGGGCGCGAAATCCGCATCGAGGTGGTCGATGAGCCGCATCGGCTCGTGTGGTGGTGGGAGAGCGCGGATGAGCCGCCCACTCGGGTCGAGTTCCGCGTCGTCGCGGTGCCGCGCGGCAGCCGTGTGATCGTGACTGAGAGCATCCCCTCGTTCCCACTCGTCTCGCTAAGCGCGAGCTTCGCGCTGGTGGCTGCTTGAGCGCGGAAATCGGACGCGTATTCGCGGCGCTGGCTGATCCCACGAGGCGACGGATGCTCGACGTGCTGCTGCGCGACGGGATCACGACCGTGCCCGCACTGACCGCGTCGCTGCCGATCACGCGCCAGGCGGTGGCGAAGCATCTCTCCGCACTCAGGGACGCCGGGCTCGTCGAGCGCGTCCCCGCGAGTGGCAGGGAGGTTCGCTATCGCCTGCGCGCTGGAGCGTTGGCCGAAGCGACCGCCTGGATGCGCGAGGCCGAGTCGGCGTGGGACGGCCGGCTCGCCCGCCTCAAGGAGGCTGTCGAGCGGCCCGACTGACACACGCGACGTGAAGTAGGATCCGCGTGTTCAAGGTCGGTGGTCAAGGGAAGCCGGTGCGAATCCGGCGCGGACCCGCCACTGTGACCGGGGATGCCCATCGCGGCGCGCCATCCGGCGCGAAGCCACCGATCCGCCTCCGGCGGACTGGGAAGGCGCGAAGGGGTAGGCCCGGGAGCCAGGAGACCTGCCTCCGACCCAAGCCCACAAACCCTCGTGGAAAGGGGTTGGCTCATGTTCACCAGTCGTCTCATCGCTCCGACTCGACGGAGCGTGCTCGGGTGCTGCACGTGCGTTCTCGCATTGGCGACGATCAGCACTCCTGCTCCGGCAGCCGAATCGGCTCCGGTGACGGTGAGAGTCGAGGGCCTCACGGAAACGAGGGTCTTGCCGACCCCCGTGACGCTCGGGGAAACACCACTCGTCAAGGACGGGAATCCCGAACACTCCTGTCCCGCCCACAGTGCTCTCGCTGCTCTTGATCTCGCCACCGGCGGGAACTGGGGCGGGCCGTGGAACGCCAAGTTCAAACAATACGAACTCTTTACAGTCGACGGCGAGACTCACCTATTTGAACCGGAATCGAAGGCCAACTACTTCTGGTGGTTCTGGCTCAACGAAAAGGAATCACTGGCTGGCGCCTGCGAAGCAGTACTTAACCCCGGCGATCGGGTCCTGTTCGTCGCTGGCTGCTTCGGTGAAGCATGTCCGCAGCCGGAACCGCTGCCACTTGGCATCGAGGCACCGAGCAGCGCAAACGTCAGCGAACCTGTGGAAGTTACCGTCAAGCGCTTCAGCACAGCCGGTGCGGGAACGGAAATGGCCGGTGCCACGATCGGCGGCGCGGCCTCTCCCGCCGTGACGGACGCGCACGGACACGCCGTGGTCACGTTCACGCAACCTGGAACGGCGACATTGAGAGTGACTGCCCTCCAGTCGATCCGTACGGAGGCTGTCATCTGCGTGCATAACGGAAACGACGGCAATTGCGGTACCCACGGGCCAACTCCCAGCGTGAGCACCGCCTCGAAGACCACGACCCAGACCGCACCGGCGCCTCCGTACAAGGGTCCCTACGCGATCGTCGCAAGACCGGTGGGCCTGCTCGACGGGCACGTGTATCTGCGACGGAACGCGCCGCGGGTGCTCGCAGGGCTTGCCACGGCGCACACGGGGGTCAGCTCGCTGAGCATTGAGCTCTGGCGCGAGTACAGGGGCCACTGCTACGCCTACGACGGGACCCGCGAGCGCTTCATGCGCGCACGTTGCGCTCACGGCAGCTTCTTCAAGATCCCGGGCCGGAGCAGCTTCTTCAAGGTTTCGAGCACGAGCCGCTTCTCCTACCTGCTGCCGTTCTCGTTGGGAAGCGGCGAATACGTGCTGGACATCGACGCCACCGATGTTGCCGGCAACCGCACGGCACTTGCACGTGGTACATCGAGGATTCGCTTCTATGTCCGCTAGCAGCTACAGGCGGTTGTTCGTCGGGATCGCGGCGACGACCGCCCTGACGCTGGCAGCTCCGATTCGCTTCGCCCCGGCAGCGAGCTCCGCGGCCGCCGGCGCAACCGTCGACAGCATGATCGTAGGCAAGCACGGCTCGATACTCTCGCGCGCGCAGCCGGTCACCGCGAGCGCGACGAGCGTCCATGTCGGCGGGAAGCGGTGCGCGGTGGCGGCCGGCACACCGCTCGCGGTGCTCGCCGCCGTGCGGCGCAACGGCGGACCCGCGTTTGCGCTTCGTGACTACGGCCGCTGTGGCGCCTCGCCGTTGAACTCGGGTCAGCTGTTCATCTACTCGCTCGGGGGAGAGAGCAACAGCGGTCAAAGCGGGTGGGAGTACAAGGTCGACCATGTCTCGGGCTCGACCGGCGCCGCCGACCCGAGCGGGACGAGCGGAGATGGCCGGCGGCTGCGCTCGGGTGCGCACGTGCTGTGGTTCTGGTGTAACGCCTTCGCGGGCGCTTGTCAGCGGACGCTCGACATTACGCCCTCGGCGAGGACGATCTCCCCGGGCGCCCTCGTGAACGTCACCGTAAGTGGCTATGACAACGAAGGCCAGGGAGCGCCGATCGTCGGAGCGATCGTCACGCTCGGGTCGGATTTCGCGTCCACGGGTGCACGCGGGAGTGCGGCGCTGATCGCCCCGCGGACACCTGGCCGCTACGCGTTGAGGGCCACGCGCACGGGACTCGTGCCGTCCTTTCCGGAGACGATCGTGGTGAGGTGAGCTGTGAGCTACGCCCGATCGCAGCCGCCATGGCGGCCGTCGCCGCCGCGCTCGCGCTTGTCGGCTGTGGTCTCGGCGCCGGTCAGGCGCCGAGCGGAGTCCAGGTGCTCGTCACACGGGACTTCGGCGAGCGCCAGCTGCACCGAGCGGTCGGGTTGAGGGTGCAGGGGCAGGAGACCGTGATGAGCCTGCTGGTGCGCAACTACTCGGTCGGTACGCGCTTCGGTGGGGGATTCGTGGAGAGCATCGACGGCCTCTCTGGCGGCCAGGAAGCGGGGCAGCAGGTCGACTGGTTCTACTACGTCAACGGCGTCGAGGCGGGAAAGGGAGCGGCGGCCACGAACGTGCATCCGGGCGACCACATCTGGTGGGACCGTCACGACTGGAGCCAGACGGAGCACATCCCGGCGGTCGTCGGGTCGTTCCCGGAGCCCTTCCTGAATGGTCTCGGGGGCAAGCGGCTGCCGGTGCGCGTCGAATGTGCGAGCGTCGCCGAGTACGCGTGCCAGACCGTGACCGAGCGGCTGCGAGCGTTCGGCGTGCCGGCTGCGATAGCCGCTCTCGGGAGCGCCGGTGAGCCGGAAACGTTGCGCGTGATGGTCGGACCGTGGATCAGAGCCGAGGGGGACCCGGCCTCTGCGAGCATCCTTGAAGGCCCGCGTGCGAGCGGCGTCTACGCCCGCTTCTCGCGCAACGGCACCTCGCTCAACCTGCTTGACCGGGACGGGCGCGTCGTGCGCACGCTCATCGGTGGCGCGGGCGTCGTGGCCGCGACCCGCCGTGGCGAAGACGCGCCCGTTTGGGTCGTCACCGGAACAGATCCCGCCGGCGTCGATCTCGCGGCGCGCGCATTCGAAGCGGGCACGCTCGAGTCCCGCTTCGCCGTCGCAGTCATACCGTCCGGCGTACTGCCCCTGCCTCTCGTCGGCGCTCGCCAGGGCAGATGATGCGATGAGATCGATGCTTCTCTACTATCGCCGTCTTGCCAGCCCCCTGCACGCCACGCGGGCCGGCGTGGCGGCGCTGTGGGTCGCTTCGCTGTCAACTGCGACGTTGCTGCTCTACCACCCGCTCGTGCTGCTCGTGCTGCTCATTGCCGTCCTCGCCGCCGGAGCCGGAGCGGGCGTTGGCCGTAGCCTCCTGCGCTCGATGCGAACCGGCTCGATCGTGTGGTTGCCGATCGTGCTCGTCAACGTGCTCGTCTCGCGCGACGGGCTCACCGTGTTCGCCCGGCTCGGCGACCTGGGACCGTTCGGTCAGGGCAACCTCACGCTCGAGGCGGTCGTGTTCGGCAGCGTCGTCGCGCTGAAGGTAATGCTCCTGATCCTCGTGACTACGCTCGCGAGCCTTGCGGTCGACCCTGACGAGACGCTCCGCATCCTGCGCCGGCTGTCGTTCCGCTCGGCGCTCACCGCCTCGCTCGCGACCCGCATGATTCCCGTCCTCGCCGCCGACTCCCAGCGCCTGGCCGAGGCGCAGAGGACGCGGCCGGCTGGGCCACCGCGTGGCGCACGCGGCCGCGTCGCGCTGCTGCGCGCGGTGATCGGCGGATCGCTCGATCGCGCTATGGATGTCGCCGCCACGCTCGAGGTCCGAGGTTTCGCGACCGCGCGCCGCGCGCCGCGGATGCCGCGTCCCTTCTCGCGCCACGACGCGGCGTTTCTCGCATCCGCCATCGCCGTCGTGGTACTAGCGCTGCTCGGCAGGCTGACCACGGTCGCGCGCTTCGACGCGTACCCCGAGGTGCACGCGGTCACGGGCGTCGCGACCGTCGCGCTGGCCGCCGGCCTGCTCGCAGCGGTGCTGGCGCCGTTCGCGGATCGGAAGGGCATCGAGCGATGAGTGGCGCGCTGCTGGCATTCGAAAGCGTCAGCTACCGCTACCCGGGCGTGGATGAGCCCGCGCTCAGCGACGTCAACCTGGAGATCGGTCCGGGGGAGTTCTGCCTGCTCGCAGGCCTGTCCGGCCATGGCAAGTCGACGCTGCTGCGCGCCGCCTGCGGTCTTGTGCCCCACTTCCATGGCGGCGACTTCGCCGGCCGCGTCAGGCTCGCCGGCCTCGACACGCGAGAGCACGGCCCGGCCCATCTGGGCGCCGTCGCGGGGGTCCTGTTCCAGGATCCCGAGACGCAACTCGTGATGAGCACAGTCCGCGCCGAGCTGGCGCTCGCCCTCGAGAGCCGCGGGCACGGCGCCGCAGCGGTCGCTCGCGGCGTCGAGGAGGTTGCGCTCGCGCTCGGGATCGACTCGCTGCTCGATCGCTCGACGCACGGTCTCTCCGGCGGCGAGAAGCAGCGTGTGGCGCTCGGCGCGGCGCTCGCCGGGCGGCCGCGAGTAGTGCTGCTCGACGAGCCGACATCGCAGCTCGACCCCGTCGCCGGCGACGAGCTGATCGGGCTGCTGCGCAGGCTGAACCAGGAGTGGGAGACGACGATCTTGCTGGCGGAGCATCGTCTCGAGCGCTGCCTTGCCGTTGCCGACCGGGTGATCGCGCTCGAGCGCGGACGCATCGGCTGCGATGGCGATCCCGAGGCGTTCCTCGCCTGGGCTTTGAGCGACGCCCCGGCGCTGCAGACGCCGGCCGCGAAGCTGTTCGCACTGATGGGAATGCGCCCGCCACCGACCAGTGTGAGGCAGGCTCGCGCGGCCCTGCGAGCCCACGGCCTGCTGAGCGATGAGGAGCGATCGGAGGCCGGGCACGCCGAGCAGCCCGCTCAACCCAAGCTGAGGGCGAAGGCCCGGCGAGTGCCCAACTCCGCGGCGGCGCTGGAGATGAGCTCGGTCTGGCACGAGCTGAAGGATGGGCCGGCGATCCTACGTGGCGTGACGCTGCGCATCGGGCCGGGCGAGAGTGTCGCGCTGATGGGCCGCAACGGGGCCGGCAAGTCCACCCTGCTGCGCCACGCTGCCGGCCTGCTCGAGCCGACGCGGGGTCGAGTGCGGCGAGCCGGCCGAGTGGCGCTGCTGCTGCAGAACCCGGGTGACTACTTCATCCACGAACGCGTCTGCGAGGAGGTCTCCCAAGAGGCGCTGCTGCCCGCCGGCCTGCTGGGAATGGCGGCGCGCAACCCACGCGACCTGTCCGGCGGCGAGCGTCAGCGCCTGGCGCTCGCGATCGTCGCGGGGGAGGGCGATCCGCCGGCCCTGCTCGCGCTCGATGAGCCCACGCGCGGCATGGATCGCGACGCGAAGGCCATCCTCGCCCGGGAGCTGCGGCGGCGCTCGAGCGACGGGCAGGCAGTGATCGTCGCCACGCACGACCCCGAGTTCGCCGCCGCCTGCGCCGACCGCGCAGTACTGCTCGCGGACGGGCGGGTCATCGCTGACGGCACCGCGTCGGAGCTCCTCGCCGGAGGTTGGTATTTCGCGACCGAGACGGCACGCATACTCGGGGGCGCGGGCGGCGCGCTGCTCCCCGAGCACGGTGCCCAGCTCCTGCAAGCCCCCGCGCGAGGAGCCCCTTCGCCCGCCGACGCAGCGACGAGCTCGAGCCTGGCGGCTGCGCCGGACGCGCCGGGCGAGGGCGACCAGCCGCCGCAGCCGGCCGCCTCGGTCGCCCCGGGGGCGGCGCGATGAGCTGGCCGCTCGCCTCGTTTTCGATCGTCGGCCTCGTGCTTGCGATCGGCTGGCTCGCATACGAGCGCAGGCGCCCCTCGGCCCGCATGGCTGCCGTCGTGGCGGTCATGGCGGCCCTCGCCGCGCTCGGTCGCGATGCCTTCGCGGCGCTGCCCGACGTGAAGCCGATCACGGCGATGACGCTCGTCGTTGGCTACACGCTCGGCCCGCTCCCGGGCTTCACCGTCGGCGCGCTCGGGATGCTCGTCTCGAACTTCATGCTCGGACAGGGCCCGTACACGCCGTGGCAGATGGCGGCCTGGGGCATGGTGGGTCTCGGCGGCGCGGCGATCGGGTGGCTGAGCGGCCGGCGCCTCGGGCGCGTGCCCCTGGCTCTCGCCTGCGGGCTGTTCGCGTTCGCTGCCAAGGAGGTGATGAACGTTTACACGTGGACGCTGGGCGCGAGCCACACCCCGGCCGCGTTTCTGGCAGTGGCAGGCCAGGCGGCCTCCTACGACGTGACGGACATGGTCGCGAGCTTCCTCTTCGGTCTTGCCTTCGCGCCCGAGCTGGCGCGGGTGCTCGCAAGGATGCGGGTGCGAATGGCCGTGAGCTGGCACGAGGCGCCGGTTACGACGCCGAGCGCCCAGCCGGATGGGGGAGGGGGGCGACGCGCGCTGGGTGGCGCCGCCTCGCTGCTTGTGCTGATCCTCGCCGCCACCCTGATCCTCGGCGGATCGGGCGCGTCGGGCGCCCGCCAGCCGGTGTCACGTGAGCTCGCGTTCCTTGCGAGCGCCCAGAATCCAGACGGTGGGTTCGGCGGGGCGCGCGGACAGTCGAGCAGCGAGCTCTATTCCGGCTGGGCCGCGATGGGGCTCGCGGCGGCCGGCCGCGATCCGCTCAGCCTGCGTCGCGGCGGCCACAGCGTGCTCGACGCGCTGCGTGGCGAAGCCTCGAGCCTCCAGGGCGCGGGCGATCTCGAGCGGACGATCCTCGCGCTCCACGCGTGTGGGGTCGCGGTGCATAGCCTGCCGGGTGGCGCCGGCCACGCGGCGGGCGGGGCGGGTGGGGATCCCGTATTAAGGCTGATGCGCTTTCGCGCGGGCGACGGCAGCTTCGGCCATCTGAGCAACCTGACGGCATTCGCCATTTTCGCCCTGCGCGCCGCCGGTTACGCGACCGTCAATCCCGCTGTGCGCGGCGCCGGCGCCTGGCTGCGGCGACAGCAGAACGGGGACGGCGGCTTCGGCTTCGCCACGCGCGGGGGCGGCAGCGATGTCGACGACACCGCCGCGGTCCTGCAGGCGCTCACCGACGCGGGGATCCGCGGACCCGCGATTGCTCGGGCGAGCGCGTTCCTCGTCAGGGCGCAGAACCCCGACGGAGGCTACCCGCAGCAGACGGGGGGCGCATCAAACGCCCAGTCAACCGCTTGGGCGATCCAGGGTCTGATCGCGGCCGGCCGCGAACCCCGCACGCTCACGCGCGAAGGCAGCCGCTCGCCCCTCGGCTACCTGGCCACCCTGCTCGCCCCCGACGGGTCCGTGCGCTACTCCCGCACCGGCTCGCAGACGCCCGTCTGGGTGACGGCGCAGGCCTTGACCGCGCTCGCCGGCAAGCCCCTGCCGATCGCGCCCGTGAGGTTGCACGCTGCTGTGGCGAGCGCAGCCCCGCCCCGGCCGCGATCGTCTGCGCGGGGCGCCGCCGGCGGCGCTGTCCGCGGCGCCTCGCCGCCCGCTCACGTCCCGGCGGCAAAGAGGGCGGCCGCGCTTGGCATTCCGTCCGGGGCCGGCCGTCGCCTGAACCGCCTCGCGCACGCGGTCGGCGCGCTGCTGGGCAGCGTCCTTGCCCCGATGCTCCGGTAGCGATGACTTCAGGCGCGCTTTAGCGCCCGCCGTACCCTTGGGGGGATGTCGGGACAGGCGTTCTCAGCCGGGGCCGTTGCGCCGACGCCACTCGGCGCCCGCGCGGCGGGGCCCGGCGCGGGGCGCGCGGTCGGCGTCGCCGCGCTGTGCCTGATCGGGCTGGCGGCGGTCTGGGCGCTAGCCGATCTCGTTCCCGGCGCCCAGCTGCGCGACGCGTTGACGCTGCATGATTTCACGCTCCTCAGCCGGCCCCACGTCGACTCGGTCGCGAACCTCCTGATCGAGCTGCTCGAACCGGTCGTGTTCGTCATCTGGGGCGCGTTGCTCGTCGCCGTTGCCCTCGCCCGCGGACGTCCGCGGGTGGCGCTCGCGGTCGTCCTCGTGATGGCGCTCGCGCCGCTGACGGCCGAGATCCTGAAGCCGCTGCTCGCCCATCCCCACCCCCGTTTCGGGACAGTCCACATCGCCCCGGCCTCCTGGCCCAGCGGCCACTCGACCGCCGCCCTCACGCTCGTGCTCTGCGCCGTGCTGGTCGCCCCGACGCGCCTGCGGGCACCGGTACTGGCGCTCGGCCTCGTCTACGCGTTGGCCGTCGGATGCTCGCTGCTGATCCTCGCCTGGCATATGCCGAGCGACGTGCTCGCCGGATACCTCGTCGCGGCGCTGTGGGTGGCGATCGCCGTCGCCGCCCTACGGTTCGCGGATCGACGATGGCCGTCAGGCGGCCGGCGCTTGGCTGTTGCCCGCGAGGACTGAGCGGCGGCGCTCAGGAGCCCGAACCGTGCGCGCCGGGGTCCCACAGCGGCTCCTCACCGATCCCCGTGGCACCTAGCGTGTTCACGGCGCGGCTGAGGATGAACAGCAGGTCCGAGAGGCGGTTGAGGTAGCGCACCACCTCTGGATTGACGTCCCCGCCGACCGCGACCGCCCGACGCTCGGCACGGCGGCAGACGGTGCGGCAGACATGCAGGTGGGCGCCCGCGGACGTGCCGCCGGGAATCACGAATGAGCGCAGCGGCGGGAGCTTGGCGTTGACCTCGTCGCACGCCTGCTCGAGCCACTCCGTGTAGCCGGGCTCGACCCTAAGTCGCGGACGCTCGCCACCTCCCGAAGACTGCGAGCCGGCCGCCGGCGCCGGCACGGACAAGTCGGCGCCGACGTCGAGCAGGTCGTTCTGCACACGGCTCAGCCAGCCCACGAAGAGCTCGGGAAGCGCCTCCAGGCGGGCGACCCCGATCGTGGCGTTCAACTCGTCGACGGTTCCGTAGGCCTCCACGCGCGGGTGAAGCTTGGACACCCGGCTCATGTCGCCGAGGTGCGTCTCCCCACCGTCGCCCAGCTTCGTGTAGATGCGGGTCAGGTTCACCGTCATCGCATTTCGAGTCTCGCACACCGGGCCGCAGCCCGCCCCCGGGATGGGATACGTTCTCGCACTTCATGCGGATCGGCGTACCGAAGGAAACGGCCGTGGGTGAGCATCGGGTGGCGCTCGTGCCGGAGGTCGTGGGCAAGCTGAAGGCCAAAGGTCTCGACGTGGTGGTGCAAAGCGGCGCCGGCGACGATGCGCTTCTCACCGACGCCGCATTCGCCGAGTCCGGCGCGAAGATCTCAAGCGACGCGGGCGAGATTTGGGGCTCGGACGTGGTCGTCACGATCGCGCCTCCCGACCCCGAGCAGATTCGCTCGCTCGGCTCCGGCTCGATCCTGATCGGCTTCCTGGCGCCGCTGACCAGCCCGGTGACCACGCGTGCCCTGGCCGACAAGCACGCCACCGCCTTCGCGATGGAGGCGATCCCGCGGATCTCTCGCGCGCAGTCGATGGACGCCCTCTCCTCGCAGAGCAACGTCGCCGGCTACCGGGCGGCTCTGCTCGCGGCCGAGGAGATCGGCCGCTTCTATCCGATGTTGATGACCGCGGCCGGCACGATCCCGCCGGCCAAGGTGCTCGTCCTGGGCGTGGGCGTGGCCGGGTTGCAGGCGATCGCCACCGCCAAACGGCTGGGAGCCCGTACGACCGGCTACGACGTTCGCCCCGAGGTCGCCGAGCAGGTGCATTCGTTGGGAGCGCAATGGCTGGACCTGGGTCTCGAGGCTAGCGGCGAGGGCGGCTACGCGCGCGAGTTGACCGAGGATGAGCGCGCCCTCCAGCAGCAGGCGCTGACCGACGCGATCAAGGGCTTCGACGTCGTGATCACGACGGCGCTCGTGCCGGGGCGACCGGCGCCGAAGCTCGTCACGGCCGAGGCCGTCGAAGGGATGAAGCCGGGATCGGTGATCGTCGACCTCGCAGGCGAGGCTGGAGGCAACTGCGAGCTCACGGTCCCGGGCGAGACCGTCGTGCGTCACGACGTAAAGATCGTCTCGCCGCTGAACCTGCCGGCGACGATGGCCGAGCACTCCTCGCAGCTGTTCGCGCGCAACGTGCTGGCGCTGCTCGAGCTCTTCATCGGCGAGGACGGCGCGCTGAGCATGGACTTCGACGACGAGATCATCAGCGGCGCGTGCATCGTACGCGACGGCGAGATCGTTAATCCCGGCGCGAAGGCCGCGGTGGAGGTGGCGGCGTGATCATCGCGAGCACGCTCACCACCAACCTGTCGATCCTCGTGCTCGCCGGCTTCATCGGCTTCGTGGTGATCTCGAAGGTGCCGAACACGCTGCACACGCCGCTGATGTCGGGGACCAACGCGATCCACGGAATCGTGCTGCTCGGCGGCCTGCTGATCATCGGGCTTGCCGGCAACGGGACGTTCAACAAGGTCATCCTCGTGATCGCGATCACGTTCGGCACGATTAACATCGTCGGCGGCTTCCTCGTCACCGATCGCATGCTCGAGATGTTCAAGTCCAAGCCCGACAGGGGCAAGAAGGAGCTCGATGCTCCCGACGAGGAGGGCAAGCAGTGACCGCGCCGCCCCTCGCCAGCTCATTCCTGCAGTCCCAGAGCTTCCGCGACGTCCTGTACATCATCGCCTTCTCGCTGTTCATCCAGGGCCTGCGGGGACTCGCCGGTCCGACGACCGCGGTGCGCGGCAATCGCATCGCCGCCGTGGGCATGGCGATCGCCGTGATCGCAACGCTGCTGAACCCCCAGGAGGGAAACTGGGGCTTGATCGCGCTCGGGATCGCGCTCGGCACCGCCGTCGGTGTGCCCGCGGCGCGGCAGGTGAAGATGACGGCGATGCCGCAGATGGTGGCGCTGTTCAACGGCGTCGGCGGCGGCGCGGTCTTCCTGATCTCCTGGGCCGAGTTCCGACTCACGGGCGGCTTCGCCCATACGGCGACGTACATCACGGTCTTCTCGCTGTTCGCCGCGATCGTCGGCTCGGTCTCCTTCTGGGGTTCGAACATCGCGTTCGGCAAGCTTCAAGAAATCATTCCGGGCCGCCCGATCTCGCTCGGCGCAGCCCAGCAGATCGTGAACCTCGTCCTGGTCATCCTCGCGGTCGCCGCCGGTGCCGACATAGCGGCCGGGGACCACTCCGAAGCGATCTTCATCGGCATGCTGCTGTGCGCAGCGCTGCTCGGCAATGCCGTCGTGCTCCCGATCGGCGGCGCCGACATGCCCGTCGTGATCTCGATGCTCAACGCATTCACGGGCCTGTCCGCCGCGGCGACGGGCATCGCGCTCAACAACCCGGCGCTGATCGTCGCCGGCATGATCGTCGGGGCGTCGGGGTCGATCCTCACGAACCTGATGGCCGTCGCGATGAACCGGTCGATTCCGGCGATCATCGCGGGCGGCTTCGGCGGTGGGGGGGCGATCGAGGGCGCGAGCGGAGCCGGCGAGCATGCCGGCACGGTGCGTTCGACCACCGCCGCCGACGCCGCGATCCAGCTCGCCTACTCCAACCGCGTGGTGATCGTGCCGGGATACGGCATGGCCGTGGCCCAGGCGCAGCACGCCGTACGCGAGCTGACCAAGGAGCTGGAAAAACGCGGGGTTGACGTGAGCTACGCGATCCATCCGGTCGCTGGACGCATGCCGGGCCACATGAACGTGCTGCTGGCCGAGGCCGACGTGCCCTACGACCAGCTGAAGGAGATGGACGAGGCCAACCCCGAGTTCCAGCGCACGGACGTCTCGCTCGTGATCGGCGCGAACGACGTGACCAACCCGGCCGCGAAGAACACGCCGTCCTCGCCGATCTATGGGATGCCGATCCTCGAGGTGGCCGACAGCCACTCGGTGATCGTGATCAAGCGCTCGATGAATCCGGGCTTCGCGGGCATCGAAAACGAGCTCTACTACGACCCCAAGACGGAGATGCTATTCGGCGACGCGAAGTCGGCCGTGAGCGAAATCACCGCCGAGCTCGCCCAGATCTGAGCCTGTCCTCTGCGAGACTGCGACCGTGATCGACCGCGGTCAGGCGATAGCGGCGCTGTCGGAGGAGGAGTTCGACGTGGTCGTCGTGGGCGGTGGCATCACAGGGGCGGGTGTCGCGCTGGACGCCGCGACGCGCGGCTACAGCGTGGCGCTGCTGGAGCGGGCCGATTTCGCCTCCGGCACCTCGAGCCGCTCGAGCAAGCTCGTCCATGGAGGCCTTCGCTACCTGCAGAACTTCGACCTCGGCCTCGTGCGCGAGGCACTCCTCGAGCGTCAGCTGATGGTTGAGCTCGCGCCGCATCTCGTGCGGCCGCTGCCGTTGGTCGTGGCGGCCTTCGACGGTGTGCGCCCGGACCGTCTGATGGGCGTCGGCTTGAACCTCTATGACGTGATGTCCGTGACCGACCGCCGCTCGGCGGGTGACAAACTGCGCCCGCGCAGGAGCCGCAAGGCCCGCTCGGAGCGGGCTCAGGGCAACGGTCCCGCGCTGGCGCCGGATGGGGGGGAGTCCTGGAGCCCCGAGCGCCATCGCGTCATCTCGGGCGAGGAGGTCGCGGAGCTGCTGCCCGCGCTCGCCGCACGTGAGCCGACGAGCGGTTATCTCTTCTACGACTGCCAGACCGATGATGTCCGCCTGGTGCTGACGGTCCTCGGCGAGGCCGAGCGCTTCGGCGCCGTATGCGCCAACCGCGTCGACGTCACCGCGCTGCTGGAGACCGAGGGGCGGGCACAGGGAGTGCGCGTTCGCGATGTGGAGAGCGGAGAGCGCTTTGAGGTGAGGGCCGCGAACGTGATCAATGCGACGGGCGTGTGGGCCGATGAGCTGCGCCCGGAGGAGCTCCACGGCGAGGCGGAGCTGCCCACGATCCGCCCGAGCCGCGGCACCCACGTCACGTTGCGGCACGACGATCTGCCGCTCGTCGGCGGCGCGATCGTGCCCGCCGGCGCGGGGCGCTCGATCTTCGCGCTTCCTTGGTTGGGGCACACGCTCGTTGGCACGACCGACAACGACTACGAGGGACCGCTCGACCATGTGCGGCCCTCGAGCGAGGATGTCGACTACCTGCTCGAGGCGCTCAACGCGTTCTTCGGCAGCTCGCTCGGGCCGGCGAACCTGGCGGGCGCGTTCGCGGGCGTGCGTCCACTGATCTCAACGGGCGATTCGAAGAAGTCGGTCGACATCTCACGCAAGGCCGAGCTTTACGAGACCTCCTCCGGCATGATCACGATCACGGGCGGGAAGCTCACCACGTGGCGGCGGATGGCAAAGCTGACCGTCGACCGGCTCGTGGAGCGAGATGCGCGGGACGCCCCGTGCCACACGCACGAGATCCCACTCGGCCAGGCGATCGCGGTGGAGGAGCTCGCGCGCGTCGAGGGGGTGCCTGAGGCCTCGTATCCCGCGCTCGCGTCACGCTACGGCCATGCCGCCCACGATGTGCTCGCGCTGGCGGCCGAGCGCGGCGAGCTCGCCCAGCCGATCGTGACGGGCAGCCCCGACCTGCTCGCCGAGGTCGCGCTCGCGGCCCGCCGCGAGCAGGCCCGCAGCATCGGTGACGTGCTCTTCAGGCGCACCCGCCTCGCGCTGCTCGCCGCACGCGAGCTCGGCTTCGAGGCTCCCGAGCGCGGCGCGGGGGAAGCCGCTCCGCTGCGGCGCGTGGGCGAGACGATGGCACGCGAGCTCGGCTGGGACCCCGCGCGGCTTGCGCGCGAGCTGGAACGCTACAGCGAGGAGGCCCGCCTGGAGGGCATTCTCGCCGGCGCCGACGACATCGCCGGGCGAGCGAGCACGCAGCGCCAGCCCGGCGCGGGGGCGGCGCCGGCCGCATCCGTGGAGCGCACGGGTTGAAAGCTCCCCGGCTCCGCGTTCGTGCGGTCGATCGCGTGCTCGAGCTCGGTGAGCGACCGTGGCTGATGGGGATCGTGAACGCCTCGCCCGACTCATTCAGCGACGCTGGTCGTCACGCCACCAGGGAGGCCCAGCTCGCGCTGGCCAGCGAGCTGTTCGCGGCGGGCTCCGACATCCTGGATATCGGCGGCGAGTCCGCCGGCACCGGCCGCCCGCCGGTCGATCCCGACGAGGAGATCGAGCGGGTCGTGCCGCTCGTCGAACACGTGGCCGGCGAGCTCGGCGCGATCGTCTCCGTCGACACCTACAAGCCCGCGGTCGCGCGCGCCGCGATCGCCGCCGGGGCACGGATCGTCAACGACGTGAGCGGGCTGCGCGACCCGGCGCTGGCCGAGGTCTGCGCGCAGACGGGTGCGGGGCTGGTCGTGATGCACACCCGCGCCGCACCCCGTCACCGGATGCAGGACCCCGACCTCTACGGGGACATCACGGGGGAAGTGCTCGGCTTCCTGCGCGACCGCGTCGCGCTCGCCGTCGGGGTGGGGGTGTCGCCCGAGCAGCTGATCCTCGACCCCGGGCCGGACTTTGCGAAGACCCCCGCCCAGACGGTGACCCTGCTCTCCGAAGTCGCACGCCTGCACGAGCTCGGGCGTCCGTTGCTGATGGCGATCTCACGCAAGGATTTCATCGGCGCGCTCACCGGCCGCCCACCTCGCGAGCGCCTCCCCGGGACGCTCGCCGCACTCGCGCATGGCGTGCAGGCGGGCGCCCACATCTTCCGCGTCCACGACGTCGCCGCCGCGGCCGACTTCCTCGTCGTGCGCCGCGCGCTGAGCGGCGAGCTTCAGGCGGACAGGGACCTGGCCCTGCCCGAGGAGCTGCGCCACGACCGACTCGCGTACGAGCGTTCCCCTCAGCAGGACGGCGTTCAGCGGCGCGAGGAGGCCGGCCGGACGAGCAGCTAGGCTGACAGTCATCAGGGATGCCCTGCGCTGCCCAACGCGCAGGGACGCCAACCACCCACCCGACAGAGAGAAGGAACTTCACATGGCTGTACTTGACCGCTCCGAGCTCGAAGCGAGTCCGCTGGCCGACCTTCACGCGATCGCCGACCAGCTCGGACTAGACGGGTTCCGCCGACTGCGGAAGGCAGACCTGATCAATGCAATCCTCGGCGAGCCAGCAGGGACGCTGGGAGACGGCGATCGCTCCCGCGAGGAGCCGGACGGCGACAGCGAGACGGGGTCAGATGCGGGCGAGGCCCGCGAGGAGCCCCGGAGCGCCGAGCGCCCGCGCAGGCGGCGCACGCTGCGTTCGCGTCGCGCGCCAGCCGCCCCGAAGGATGAACTCGACGAGCCGCTCGAGGTTGAGGAGGCAGACGAGGACACGCTCACCGTGACCGAAGGGCCGGGCAGGCGCCGCGCCCGCAGCACACGCGCCGGGTCGACGAGCGCGCGTCCCGCGCGCCGCAGCGAGCGCGCGGTCGGTGAGGCGGAGGATGCCGGTGGCGCTGCCCGCACAGCCGAGGGCATCGTCGAGCTGCTCGGCAACGGCTCCGCCTTTCTGCGCGTCAGTCCGCCGGATCCCTCCGACGAGGACGTATACATCTCGGCGGCCCAGGTCCGTCGCTGCGAGCTGATCTCGGGCGACCGGGTGGCGGGTCCGGTGCGCCTGCCTCGCCGCTCTGAGCGCTACCCGTCGCTGATACGCATCGACACCATCAACGGAGCGAGCGCCGACGAGGTCTCGGAGGGCACCCGCTACGAGGACCTGCCGGTGGAATATCCGCGTGAGCGGCTCGCGCTCGCCGGGGCAGACCCGACGCTCGAGGCGATCGAGTGGCTCACCCCGCTCGGGCGCGGCTCGCGCGCGGTGATCGTCGGCGCACAGCGCGCCGGCAAGACCGAGACGCTGCGCAGGTTGCTGGCCGTGCTCTCGGGACGCGAGGGGCTCGACGTGACCGTGGTGCTCGCCGGCGTCAGGCCGGAGGAGATCGCACAGTGGCGGGAGGGCCCGCACGCGCCGGTGGCGGCGCTGAGCTTCGCGGCCTCAGCGGACGCCCAGGCGCAGGCGGTCGAGCGGGCGCTCGACGGCGCGAAGCGCGTCGCGGCTCGGGGAGGCGACGCGCTGGTGCTGATCGACACGCTCGAGGGGCTGTCGCCACAGGCGGCTCGCAAGGCGCTCGCCGCGGCTCGCAAGCTGCGAGACGGAGGCTCGCTGACGGTGATCGCCACGGCTGCTCGCCCCCTGGGAGGCGAGACGGCGGTCATCGCGCTCGACGTCGCGCTCACCTCGACCGGACGCCAGCCCATCCTCGATCTCTTGGCCAGCGGCACGCTGAAGCCGGAGCTGCTCGTCGGCGAGGACGGCGCAGCTGCGATCACCAGAGCGCGCGCGGCGGCGCTCGAGGCGGCCGTCTAGCGTTCAGCGCCGATAGGCGACCCGGCCCCACGAGGGCTCGGGCGCCAGCTCGATCGGCTGGTCGCTGCTGTCCGATCTTGGATCGGCAGGCTGCACATAGGCGAAACTGCCGGTCTCTTCATCGAAGGCGACGCCCAGCTCGCCCTCGTTGACGCGCTGGTCCAGCCACGCCCCGCGGAAGACGAGGCGGCGCAGCCAGTGGACCAGCGAACGCTCGGCCGGGCCGATCAGCTCGGGCCAGCAGTCGTTGACGTGTTCGCCCAGCGCCGAGGCGGGGTCGCAGATCTCTCCGTTGACCGCGAGGTTGACGAGGTCTTCCAGCTCCTCCTTGCCGAGCCGTCCGCCGACGAAGCCGAGCTTGAGCGCCGCCTGCTCGCAGCGCTCGGCGAAGTCCTCCTCGTTGAACGTGAACCGGAGTTCGCCGTATTCGAGGACGAAGTCCTCTCCCGAGTCGTAATTTCCGCGGCGCGTAAGGTCCATATCGAGGCCGGAAGTCGTTGGGGACCCGGTTCGTCGGGATCATACGTCCGTCTCCTGCTTTCGCGGCTGCCGTGCATGGGATTTTGCATGGCCCGTGCGCTGAGCTCCGCCGGTACGCTGCGGGCGAATGGCACGCCTCTCAGAGCAAGGACTGCGTCGAACGGTCGGCGTGTCCGGTCTGTTTGCGACCGCCTACGGGAACGTCGGCTCGTCGATCTACTACGCGCTGGGTCTCGTCGCCGCGCGCGCGCTCGGGCTCACGCCGCTGGTGTTTCTCTTCGCCGGCGGGCTCTTCGCGCTGACGGCGAAAACATACGCCGAGGGCGCCGCGATGTTTCCCGAGGCCGGCGGCTCCTCATCATTTGCCCGCCACGCCTTCAACGATCTCGTCTCGTTCTTCGCCGGCTGGGCGCTCAGCCTCGACTACATCCTCACGATCGCGATCTCGGCGTTCTTCGTGCCGCATTACCTGAGCGCCTTCCCGGGCCTGCACGCGTTGAACCACAATCCCGGCGACATCATCGGCGGGCTGATCGTCGTGGTACTGCTCGCGGCGCTGAACATCCGCGGCCTCGGGGAGTCGGCGAAGCTCAACTTCATCCTCGCGATTCTGGACCTGAGCACGCAGATCCTGCTCGTGGTCGTGGGGCTCGTTCTCGTCTTCAACCCGTCCCTTTTGATCCACCAGGTGCACCTGGGCGTCGCGCCGACTTGGAGAGAACTCGTGTTCGCGCTGTCGCTGGCGATGCTCGCCTACACGGGCATCGAGACCGTGGCGAACATGGCCGAGGAGGCGAAGGACCCGGGGCGCCAGGTCCCGAAGGCCGTCAACCTGGTCGTTCTGGCCGTGCTCGGCGTCTACGCCGGCATCTCGGTGATCGCCCTCTCGGCGCTGCCGGTCATTCATCACGGCGTGGGCTACAGCCCCGCGCTGCATCAGACCTTCAGCCATCCCGGCTACGCGACCGCGCTCGGCGGCCAGTTTCAGAACGATCCGGTGCTGGGGATCATCTCGCGGCTCGGCCTGCACGGGCCCGTGCTGCACCTCTCGCAGTACTACGTCGGCATCCTCGCCGCGACGATCCTGTTCATAGCCACGAACGCCGGCATGATCGGGATATCGCGGCTGTCGTGGTCGCTCGCCGAGCACCGCCAGCTGCCGAGCCTCTTCTCGCAGCTGCACCCGACCTTCCGGACCCCGTGGTTCACGCTGATCTTCTTCTCCGGGCTGGCGAGTCTGCTGATCCTCTACGGCAACACCGAAGTGCTCGGGAACCTCTACTCGTTCGGGGCCATGCTGTCGTTCACGATCGCCCACGCGGCGGTCGTGGCGCTGCGCATCAAAGATCCCGACCGCGAGCGCCCCTACCGGATGCCCTGGAACGTGAGGATTCGTGGAGCCGAAATCCCCTTGACGGCCGTGATCGGCGGGATCGGGACGGCGGGCGCGTGGATCGCGGTCGTCGCGCTCCACGCGGAGGCCCGCACGGTGGGCATCCCGTGGATGATCCTCGGGATCGGCGGCTACCTGATCTACCGCCGCCGGCAGGGCCTGGATCCCCGCAAGCACTACCGCATCGCACGTCCGGAGCGCCCCGCGGACTTCGAGGCGCTCGGCTACCGCACGGCGCTCGTCCCGATCTTCGGCGAGGACATCAGTGCGACGGCGCTGAAGAGCGCGGCGAAGCTGATCGGCGCGGAAGGCGTGCTGTATGCGATTTTCGTGCTCCCCGTCCCGGCCCAGCTGTCGCTCGAGGCTGGTCTCGAGGACGAGGAGGCCCAGGGTCGCTCGGTGCTCGAGAGCGCGCGCATCCAGGCGAGGCGCCTCGGGATCACGATCCACACCGGGCTGATCCGCACGCGCAACCCTGGCGCCGCGATCGTCGAAGAAGCCGAACACGTGGGCTCGGATGTCATTTACTGGTCGACGATCCATGCCCCCGCCGGCGAGAAGGGGATCGGGCCGATCGCGACCTACCTGCTGAGCAAGCGCCCGTGCCGCGTGATCATCGAGACCGAGAGCCGCCGACGCCAGCCGCAGAGCGTCGCCGTGCCGGTCTGACCGGGCGGCGCGCTTAGCGTTAGCCGGCCGCGATCGCGGAGCGCAGCGCCTGCTCGAGCTCGGGATGGCGGAACTCGTAGCCGAGCACGAGTGCCTTGGCTGGCACGACACGCGCGCCGGTCGTGATGATCTCCGCCATTCGACCGTAGAGCAGCTCGAGGGCGAGGGCGGGCACCGGCAGCAACGCGGGCCGCCCCAGGACCCGGCCGAGGAGCTTGGCGAAGTCGCGGTTGGCGACAGGCTCCGGCGCCGTCGCGTTGATGGGGCCCGTCCAGCTCTCGTGCTCGCGCGCCGCGAGCACCATCGCCACGAGGTCCTCGACGTGTATCCAGGATATGAATTGACGGCCGCCCGCGACGGGGCCTCCGACGCCGAGCCGGAAGGGCGGCAGCATCTTTCCCAGGGCGCCGCCGCGTGAGTCGAGCACCACGCCCGTGCGCACCAGCACGACGCGCATGCCCAGCTCAGATGCCGCGCTCGCCTCCTGCTCCCAGCCAACGCACACCTGCGCGAGGAAATCGGAGCCCGGCGCCGTCTCCTCGTCGAGCGGCTCCTCGCCGTGGGCTCCGTAGTAGCCGATCGCCGAAGAGCTGATCAGCGTGTGTGGGCGCTGGCCGATCCCCAGGCGGTCCGCGCGCCGCAGTCCCTCCACGAGATTCCGCGTACCGATCACGCGACTGTCGCGGATCGCGCGCTTCGCCTTCGCGCTCCAGCGCTGCGCGATGGGCTCGCCGGCGAGATGCAGCACCGAGTCACGCCCGGTCAGGGCCTCGGCGGGCGCGGGCTCGCGCATCGGATCCCACGCCAGCACGTGCGGCGGCCCAGCTGCACCCCCTTCGAGCGCCGACCGCGCGCGTTCGGGATCGCGGCTGAGGACCGTCACCTCCGCCCCGTGAGCTTGCAGGGCGCCCACGAGCGAATGGCCGACGAGCCCGCTCGCGCCCGTGACTGTCACACCTTGCACGCCCCCGCCACTGCTCACACGAGCCCCTCGCCGATCCCGCCCGAGGAGCCGACCGCCATCGTGTCTCCCTGCGCGAAGCCCACCTCCTGACCGGCGAGCGCCGTGCCCGCGGCCCGTGCCTGCTCGGCCACGGCTGCGGCGACGGCGGGAGCGACTTCACGGTTGAACACGGAGGGGATGATGTAGTCCTCGCTGAGCTCCTTCTCCTCGACGGTGGCGGCGATCGCCCGCGCGGCGGCCATCTTCATCTCCTCGGTGATCGAGGGAGCGCGCACATCGAGCGCTCCCCGAAATATCCCTGGAAAGCAGAGCACGTTGTTGATCTGGTTGGGATAGTCCGAGCGCCCGGTGGCCATGATCCGCACGTATGGGGCGGCTTCCTCGGGGTTGACCTCCGGAATCGGGTTCGCCATCGCGAAGACCATCGCGTCGTCGTTCATCCGTGCGAGGGCGTGCGCCGGCAGGGCGCGCGCGCCGGAGACGCCAATCAACAGATCGGCGCCGTCGATCACGTCCGCGGCTCCCCCGGCACGGCAGTCCGGGTTGGTGACCTCGGCGAACCAGCGCTTGAGGGGGTTCATCGACCCGTCGAGGTAGTCCTCGCGCTTGACATGCAGCGCCCCCCGCGAGTCGGCGCCGATGATTTGCGTCACGCCCGCAGCCAGCAGGATCTTGGTCACCGCGATGCCGGCCGCTCCGAGGCCGATCACCAGCACGCTCAGGTCCTCGAGCGTGCGGTCCGTCAGCTTTACCGCGTTCAGCAGCGCCGCCATCACCACCACGGCCGTTCCGTGCTGGTCGTCGTGGAACACCGGTATCTCCAGCTGCTCCTTGAGCTGTTCCTCGATCTGGAAGCAGCGTGGGGCAGAGATGTCCTCGAGGTTGATCCCACCGAATGCGGGCGCGATCAGCTTGACCGCGCGCACGATCTCCTCCGGGTCTCTGGTGTCGAGGCAGATGGGGAAGGCGTCGACGCCGGCGAACTCCTTGAACAGGCAGCACTTGCCCTCCATCACCGGCATCGCGGCGAGGGGGCCGATGTCGCCGAGGCCGAGCACCGCCGTGCCGTCCGAGACGACGGCGACCGTGTTGCGCTTGATCGTGTACTGGAACGCCTTGTCCGCGTCGTCGGCGATCGCGAGGGAGACGCGTGCCACCCCCGGCGTGTAGGCCATCGAGAGGTCGTCGCGGGTCTTCAGCGGGTGGCGGTTGTGCTGTTCGATCTTGCCGCCGACGTGCAGCAGGAAGGTGCGGTCGGTCGTGTCGATCACCTCCGCGCCACCGAGCTCGTCGATCGCGCGGATGATGCGCTCCCAGTGATCGGAGCCGGAGGCGTCGACGACGATGTCGCGCAGGCTGTGACCGCCGTCTGACTCGACCAGGTCCACCGCGGCGACGACGCCGCCAGCCTCGCCGATCGCGCCCGTCACGAGACCGAGGATGCCGTGTGAGTCGTCGAGCTTGACGCGGATCGTCAGGCGGTACTGCGCGCTGGGCGTTGCGCTCACTGGTTGTGCTCCTCCGTGGTTGGCGGCTGGGGATGTTAGGACCTATTCCGGTCCGGACCGCCTGATCCTGTCGTGGCGCGTCGCGGAGCCGCTGCTCGCGTCCTCCTCGTAGAGTGATCGGTCGATGGCATCGAAGTCCACTACGGTCGAGAGCGCAGTCAAACAGGACCCGGGCCGAGCGGACCGGCGGCTGTTCCTGATCGACGGCCCCAGCCTCGTCTACCGCGCCTTCTTCGCGCTACCCGAGTCGATCGCCACGTCGACCGGCGTGCCGACGAACGCGATCTTCGGGTTCGCGTCGATGCTCGTGAAGATCGTCACCGAGTACGGCGTCTGTCCGACGGTCGTCGTGTGGGATGCGGGCACCTCCGGACGCACCGAGATGTTTGCCGACTACAAGGCCGCACGCCGGTCGCGGCCCGACCTGCTCAAGCAGCAGTGGCCTGCGATGGAACCGCTCGTCGAGGCGTTCGGCTATCGAAACGTGAAGGTGGAGGGCTATGAGGCCGACGACGTGATCGCGTCGCTCGCCGAGCGCGCTCTGCAGGCCGACCCGCCGGTGCCGGTGATGATCGTGACCGGTGACCGCGACGTCTTCCAGCTGATCGACGAGCGGGGGCTCGTGAAGGTGATGGCGACCTCGCGGGGGATCACGGACACGAAGATCTACGACCGCCAGGCGGTGATCGACCGCTATGGCATCCCACCCGAGCTGATCCCGGACTTCTACGGCCTGAAGGGCGACACCTCGGACAACATCCCGGGCATCCCCGGCATCGGCGACAAGACCGCCGGCGAGCTGATCCGCAGCTTCGGCTCGCTCGAGGACGTCCTGGCGCACATCGATGACGTGAGCGGCGCCAAGCGCAAACAGAACCTGCTCGCCCACGCCGACGATGCGCTCGTGTCCAAGCGCCTTGCGACCGCACAGCGCGACGTGGAGGTCGATATGGACATCTCGCTGGAGGCGGCCAGGGAGCCCGATCGAGCGCGCGTGCGCGAGGTCTTCCGCGAGTACGAGCTGCGTGACCCGCTGCGCCGCCTCGAGGAGGCACTCGGCGATCCCGAGCTCGCGGCTCCGGCTCCGGCGGCCGAGGTCCTGCTCACCGCATCCGTGCGGGCCGGCGCTCCCGCCGCCATCGAAAGCCTCGCGGACGCCGAGCTGGGCGTGGTCGCGCGGGCGGTCGAGCCGGCCGAGGGCGAGCTGTTCGCCGACGGCGCGCCGTGGCGCTTCGCCGTCGCCTCGGGCGGCGAGGTGCTCGTTGGCGACTGCGACGGGCCCGAGGAGGTCGTTGCCGCGTGCGCGGAGCGCCCGGTCCTGGCGCACGACGCGAAGGCCCTGCGGCTCGTGCCGCCGGGGCTCGTTCACGACACGCTGCTCGGCGCCTACCTGCTCGAGCCGGCCAGGCGCGGCTACCCGTTCACGGAGCTCTGCGAGGAGCGCGGTCTGGCCAGCGACCTCGCCGATCCGCTGGGGGCCGACGCCGTCCTGCTCGGCGCGCTGGCCGACTGGCAGCGCGAGCAGATCGCCGAGCGCGGCCTCGCGGAGGTGATGCGCGAGATCGAGCTTCCGCTCGTGTCCGTACTTCGCGACATGGAGCTCGCCGGCGTGCGCCTCAACCTCGAGCGCCTTGCGGAGATCACCGAGCGCGTGCGCGCCGAGACGTCGAGCCTCGAGCGGGAGATCTACTCGCTCGCCGGCACCGAGTTCGTGATCGCCTCACCGCAACAGCTGGGGGAGATCCTGTTCGAGAAGCTCGGCCTCTCCCGCAAGCGGCGCGGCAAGACGGGCTTCTCGACCGACGCGCGCGTGCTGCAGGCAATCCGCGAGGAGCACGAGATCGTCGCCAAGGTCGAGCGCTGGCGGGAGCTGTCGACGCTGATCAAGACCTACCTCGACGTTCTGCCGGCGCTCGCCGACGAGCGCTCGCGGATCCACACGACCTTCCTGCAGGCGGTCGCCCAGACCGGCCGCCTGTCGAGTACCAACCCGAACATGCAGAACGTCCCGATCCGTACGCCCCTGGGCCGCGAGATCCGCGGCTGCTTCGAGGCCGAACCCGGAGCGGTGCTGATCTCCGCGGATTACTCGCAGATCGAGCTGCGCGTGCTCGCGCACGCGGCCGAGGAGCCTGTGCTGATGGAGATCTTCGAGCGCGAAGAAGACGTGCACACGGCGACCGCCTCGCAGGTCTTTGGCGTCGCCGCCGAGGAAATCGACCCCGGCATGCGCTCGAAGTCGAAGATGATCAACTACGGCATCGTCTACGGGCTGTCGGACTTCGGGCTCGCCGACCGCCTCAACATTCCGCGCGAGGAGGCGAAGGAGTTCATCGACGCCTACCTCGAGCGCTTTCCCCGCGTCGCGGCGTTCATGGCCGAAACGGTCGAGCGGGCCAGGGAGGATGGTTACGTCAAGACGCTGTGGGGCCGACGCCGGCAGATGCCCGAGCTGCGGGCCCGCAATTACCAGGTGCGCACGCAGGGTGAGCGCCTCGCGGTCAATACCGTGATCCAGGGGACCGCGGCCGACATCCTCAAGCTGGCGATGGTGCGCTGTCATCGGGCCCTGTCCGATTCCGAGATGCGCACGCGCCTGCTGCTCACGATCCACGACGAGCTGCTCTTCGAAGGGCCTCCGGAGGAGGCTGAGGACGCACGTGCGCTGATCGAAGCCGAGATGTGCGGCGTCTGGGGCGGGCGCCAGCCGCCGCTGGCGGTTGACGTCGGGGTTGGCCAGAACTGGCTGGAGGCGAAGTGAACTTGGCGACGCGGCCGAGATGAGCCGCGGGCTCGCCGTCCTACTGGGCGTCGGCGCTGGCTGCCTCGTCGGCATGCAGGCTCCGATCAACTCCCGTCTGGGCAGGGCGCTCGGGGATGTCCAGGCCGCGACCTTCTCGTTTCTCATCGGCACAGCCGCCCTGGTGCTGGTTGCCGCCTTCGTGCGCGGCGGACTTGGGAATCTCGGGCACGTCGGGCGGGCGCCCTGGTGGGCGCTCGTCGGAGGGTTGCTCGGCGCCGTGTTCGTGACCGTGGCGCTCGTGACCGTGCGCACGCTCGGGGCCAGCGGCCTCACGGCGGCGGTCATCGCCGGTCAGCTGATGATCTCGGTTGTGATCGATCGCTTCGGCCTGCTCGGGGTCGCCAAGCAGCACATCAGCACCTCGCGTGTGCTCGGCTTGGTCCTGCTGGTGGCGGGAGTCGTGCTCGTGGTGCGCAGGTAGGCTCAGTCGAGCCCGTCGCGGAACCCCTCGCGCCAGGTCGCGTGCACGGGCGTCCACGCGAGCTGGCGCTTGGCGAGCTCGTTGGAGGCCCCCTGAGCCTCGGTCATGAGGCCGACGCCGTAGCTGCCCGCCGCCAGGCGCGCGATGAATGCGGGCACGCGGCGCGGTCGCGGGGCGCCCAGCGCGTCGGCGAGCGCGGGCAGCCACTCGGAGACCGGAGCGGGCTCGTCATCGACGATGTTGTAGGGGCCGCTTGCACCATGCGTGAGCGCCAGCACCGTTGCGCGCGCGGCGTCGTCCACGTTGACAAACGACCACACGCCCGCGCCCGTGCCGACGATCGGAAGCCGGCGCCGCGCAACGTCCTGGCCCATCGAGCCGCGCTTAGATATCGAGCTGCCGTGGCCGTAGAAGTAGCCGTAGCGCAGCACGATGCCGCCGGCGCGCAGAACCGTCCGCTCGAGCTCGACGACGGCTTTGGCGGAGCGCCCGTAGGGCCTGGGTGCATCAAGCAACATGGGGTCCTGCTCCCCGTGGACCGTCCCGGCGGGCCCCGGCGCGTAGGAGAAGGCGACGCTCTGGGCGATGATCCGCTCCGCGCCGGCCGCCTGGGCGGCCTGCACCAGATTGTTGGTGCCCTCGCAGCGCAGGCGGTCATTGAGCACGAAGTCGCGCTCGATCTTGCGCGGATCGATGCGTGGCGGCAGCGAGGTGAGCTGATGGATGACGGCGTGCGGGCGGGCGTCCGCGACCGCGGCCCCAATCGCCGCGGCGTCGAGCGCATCCGCGACGACCGCCTCGGCGCCGCGGGCCCTCAGCCCGTCGAGCTTCTCGGGCGTACGCGTCATGCCGGTCACCTCGTGGCCAGAGGCCAGCAGCATCGGCAGCAGCCGCCTGCCGATGACGCCGGTTGCCCCGGCGAGGAACACCCTCATGGCGCCGCCGGGACGGCGTCCACCTCCTTGCTGAGGGCGGACTCCGGAATGGCACATACCATCCCCTCGCTGAAGCCGGCTGAGCCGATGTCGAGCGCGAGGTTGAAGCGCCCTCGCATGTTCTCCAGCGCGATCACGTTCGTCAGCTCGACGAGCTGCGGGTCGTCGAAGTGGGACCGCAGCTTCGCGAACAGCTCGTCCGCGACGTCCACCGGCGTCGAGCTGACCCCCACCGCATAATCGAGCACGAGCTTCTCGAGCTCGTCGAACAGCTCGCTGTCGCGATAGCGGGGCAGCGCCAGCAGCTGCTCCTCGCTGACCCCCGCCCGGCGGGCGATCTGCGAGCCGATGTCGACGCAGTACTCGCAGCTGGTGAGCGTGGCCGCCTTGAGCTCGGCGAGCACCTTCAGGCGCTCATCGACGCGGTGCAGCCTCGCGGTCGCGTCCTCCATCATGCCGTAGCCGATCAGCAGGCGGGGCCTGTGGGCGTATACCTCGAGCGGCTCGATCATCCGCTCGGTCCTGCGGCCGGTCAGCTGCCCGGTCTTGCGCCGCGCGACCGCGAGGATCACGCGCGTCAATGGTCCTGCCTTGTTGGTCTTCACGCCGGCGATGCGGCTCATCGAGGGCCTCCCTTGGCGTTGGTCGGTGAAGTGCGCGCCCGTTCCATGGCGAGCCAGGTCAGCCCGGCGAGCTGCATCGTCGCGGCGGCGAGCGCGAAGAAATCGAAGTAGCCGATCCACACGGGGTCCGCGTTGGAGATGTCGATCAGGTGGTTGATGCTGTGCAGCGCGAACTGAACCGTCAAGATCGCGAGCATCGGGGCACGCCAGGAGACATGGCGGATGGAGATCACGAGGCCGACGCCGAGCGCCGCGTTATAGGTGGCGAGGTCGCGTACGAAATGGTCGTTTCGCGCGCCGAACGGGCCGATCGCGGTGTAGAAGGCACGAGGCGCCGCGGCCATGAAGACCGCCAGCGCCAACTCGACGGCTGCGAAGCCGACGACCCCGACGAGCACCGTCCGCGACTGGCCGTGGAGCTGTGCGTTGGTCGGGCGCCTCGCGGCGGTCGCATTCATTGGACCCTGACGATATGGTGATTGTGGTGCCCGGTAAAGGACCAATTTGACCGCGAGTTCGGGTTCCAATTCTGGCCCCGAGCTGCTTGTCGAGCTCGATCGCTCACAGCGCAGGCCGATCCGCGCGCAGCTCGAGGACGCGCTGCGCGCGGCGGTGCGCTCGGGCCGTCTCGCAGCCCATAGGCGCCTTCCCGCGACGCGGGCTCTCGCGGCGGACCTGGGCGTCTCGCGTCGCCTGGTCGTGGACGCGTACGCGCAACTTCTGGCCGAGGGTTATCTCGTTGCGCGGCGCGGCGCCGGCACCTACGTAGCGGAGGCCGCCGGCGCGATCAGCGTGCCGGCGGCGGAGCCTGCGCTCGGCAGCCTGAGCTACGACTTCTTCCCCGGCTACCCCGACCTCGCCTCCTTCCCACGCAGGGCTTGGCTGCGGGCGATGCGCGAGGTGCTCGCGGTGGCGCCTCCTCATAGCTTCGGCTATCCCGACCCACGCGGGGCGCTCGAGCTGCGCCGCGCGCTCGCCGAGCACCTGCGCAGGGTGCGTGGCGTCGTCGTCGAGGAGCGCACGATCGTCGTGTGCTCCGGCGCCGCGCAGGGCCTCGTGCTGCTCGCACGTGCGCTGGGCGGCCCGCACATCGCGATGGAGGATCCGGGCCTGCCGCCTCATCGGGGTATCCTCGCCGCGCATGGCGCGCGCCTGAGCGCGCTTGCAGTCGACGCCGAGGGGGCGCGCGTATCGGAGCTCGCTCGGATCGAAGCGCAGGGCGGCCTCCTCGACGCGGTGTTCGTCACGCCCGCACACCAGTCCCCCACGGGGGTGGCGCTGGCGCCGAGACGCAGGGCAGCCCTGCTCGAATGGGCGTCGGACTCGGGAGGGATCGTGATCGAGGACGACTATGACGCCGAGTACCGCTACGACCGCGCCCCGCTGGCCGCGCTGCAGGGTCTCGCCCCCGACCGCGTGATCTACATGGGAACGGTCAGCAAGACGCTCGCCCCCGCCCTGCGCCTCGGCTGGCTGGTGCTGCCGCCGCGGTTGCTCGACGCGGTGCTCGAGCAGAAGACGCTGGCCGACCACGGCTGCCCCACGCTCGACCAGCTCGCGCTTGCGCGTCTGCTCGAGAGCGGCGCATACGACCGTCACCTGCGCCAGGCTCGGCGTCGCTATCGGGCGCGCAGGGACGCGCTCCTGTCAGCGGTCGAGCGTCACCTGCCGGACGCCCGCGTCACCGGGCTTGCAGCAGGCCTGCATGCGCTCGTCCGGCTTCCACGGCAGGTCGACGGGCTGGCGTTGATGCGGTCAGCGCACAAGCGATCGGTCGGCGTTTATCTGCTCGGTTACGCGTACATGGAGCCGCGGCCGGTGCATGACGGGCTCGTGCTCGGCTATGCGAGCCTCTCGGCGCCGAGCATCGAGGAGGGCGTCGCCCGGCTCGCTCTCGCGCTGGCGGAATGCCCGCCGCCCGCTGTCTCCGCTCAGGCGGCCCGTGCCGGCCGTGCCGGCCGTGCCGGCCGTGTGGCGCTCGTCGGCCGCTCGCCGGCGAAGGAAGAAGGGGCGATCTCGAGGTAGCGCTCGAAGACCCACCGGGCCACGCGGCGGTTCTCGACGCAGCGAACGGCGGCCGTGAGGGCTCGGCTCGGCGTCAGCGCTCCGGCGACGCGCTGCGCGCCCAGCAGCCAGCGGTAGGCGCGTGCGTGGGAGTCCGAGAAGGCGCCGTAGCGAGCCAGCGCCTGCTCGCGCGTGCATCGCCCGTCGAGCACCGCGCGAGCCTCGCGGCCACATGCGAGGCCGAAATAGAGCGCGGTGCGAATGCCCTCGGCCGTCAGCGGCAGGCAGTGGCCCGCGGAATCGCCGGCGAAGAACAAGTCACCCTCGACCGCCCTGCGCAGCTGGTGGGGAATCCAGTTGCCTTGGTATCCGTTCGCAGGCAGGTCGAGATCGCGCGCGAGGCGAACGGTGGGCTCCTTCACGTGGTGGGTCGGCCAGAAGGACCCGACGCCGACGCGGAGCTCGTCGCCAGCGGGGAAGCTCCACGAGTAGCCGGCGCGGACATAGCCGGCGTCGATCCACAGCTCGAGCTCCTCGCCACGGCCCTCGGGATGCACCTCCAGGCCGCGCGAGAGGCGCGCCTTCGGCGGCTGGATCGGCGTGTCGTTCGACAGCACCCGGCGCCAGCCGAGCGCGTCGACGACCAGCGGCGCCTGCAGCTCGCCGCGGTCGGTCTGCACGGTCATCCCCTTGCGACCGGTGACGGTTGCGGTCTCGAACTCGAGCTCGGGCGTGCAGGCCTGCTCCCACAGCAGCGCGCAGAGCTCGCGATAGTCGAACGTGGAGAACGACCAGGGCAACTGCCAGCGCGCCGTCCGGTATGGCGTGTGGACGACGAGCTCGGGGAAGGTCTGGCGCAGCGAGCCCATCAGATCGAGGGCTTCGAGCCAGACGGTCGGCATCGCGCAGGCGGACGTCTGGCGCTCGCCCAGCTCATAGCGGTCGATGACCAGGACCTTCGCGCCCGCGCCGGCGAGCTCTCTCGCGACGGCCAGCCCTGCGAAGCTCGCGCCGCAGACGAGGACATCGCAGTCGCGTTGCAGCGGTGTGCGCTGCGTTCCCCGCTTGGTGGCCCGAACCGGCATCTGCCCAGCAATGATACGGCTGCGCTACGCTTCGGCCGGTGCAAACCGTGATTGAGAACGGTCAGGCCAGCGTGGTCGATGGGTCAAACGGCCTACTGCTGGAAATCGACGGCCAGATCGTCCCGAACTACGACGCCACCTTCCGCGCGATCGAGGAGGGAGAGGTAGTCACGGGCCACGTCGTCCGCATCGACAAGGACGAGGTGCTGGTCGACATCGGCTACAAGTCCGAGGGCGTCATCCCGGCCGGCGAGCTGTCGATTCGCAAGTCCGTGGATCCGCATGACGAGGTTCACCTCGGCGAGGAGGTCGACGCGATCGTCCTCACAAAGGAGGATCAGGACGGCCGCCTGATCATGTCCAAGAAGCGCGCCCGCTTCGAGAAGGCGTGGCGTCGCATCGAAACCGCAGCCGAGTCCGGAGAGCCGGTCGAGGGGACGGTCATCGAGGTCGTCAAGGGCGGCCTGATCATCGACCTCGGCGTCCGCGGCTTCCTGCCGGCATCGCTGGTCGACATCCGCCGCGTGCCGAACCTGGACGAATACATGGGCACGAAGATCGAGACGAAGGTGATCGAGCTCAACCGCTCGCGCAACAACGTCGTGCTCTCCCGCCGGGCCGTGCTCGAGGAGGAGCGCAAGGAGGTGCGCCAGCAGATCCTCGACCGGCTGCAGCCCGGTCTCGTCGTCGAAGGGCAGATCTCGAACATCGTCGACTTCGGCGCGTTCGTCGACCTGGACGGCATCGACGGCCTGATCCACATATCCGAGCTCTCCTGGTCACACGTCAACCACCCGAGCGAGATCCTCGCGATCGGCGACACCGTCAAGGTCAAGGTGCTCGACATCGATCGCGACCGCCAGCGCATCTCTCTCGGCCTGAAGCAGACGCAGGAGGACCCCTGGCAGCGGATCGTGGACACGTACAACGTCGGCGACGAGCTCGCCGGCAAGGTCACGAAGGTCGTCACGTTCGGCGCGTTCGTGGAGATACTGGACGGCGTCGAGGGCCTGGTGCACATCTCCGAGCTGGCATCGCACCACGTCGAGAGCCCGCGCGAGATCGTCCACCCCGGCGATGAGATCCGCGTGAAGATTCTCGAGATCGACTCCGAGCGAAGGCGTCTGTCGCTGTCGGCGAAGCGGGTCGAGGACCAGATCCTTCCGGTCAGTCGCCCGGGTGAGCCCGCGAGCGGGCCGTCGCCGACCGTCGAGGAACCCGGCGCCGGGGACGTGGCGGGCGTCGAGGGCGACGCGCCGAGTCAGCCGGAGCCCGCAGCCGAGGGAGAGGGAGAGGGAGAGGCAGAGGGAGAGAGGGCAGCGCAGGCGCCCACGGTCGAGCCGCAGGCCGAGGCGCCCGCCGCTGCGCCCGAGGTTGCCGCCGCGCAGGCGGTGGTCGAGGAGCCGCAGGCCGCGGCCGAGCCGGCCGCCGCGGCGGTAGAGGGCGAGGAGCCCGAGGCCGAGCCGGCCGCCGCGGCGGTAGAGGATGAAGAGCCCGAGGTGGAGATGGCCGCCGCGGCGGTTGAGGGCGACGAGGCCCAGCCGGAGACGGCCGTCGCGGCAGCAGAGGGCGAGGAGGCCCAGCCGGAGACGGCCGCCGCGGCGGTAAAGGGCGACGAGCCCGGGGCGGAGACGGCCGCCCCCGAGGCCGCCGACGGCTCCGCGCAGGCCTGACGGCCGGGCGTCCCGATGAGCGACCCCGTGCCGGTCATCGGGCTGACCGGTGGCATGGGTGCTGGCAAGTCGACGGCGCTGGCTGCGCTCGAGCGCCTCGGGGCGGCGGTGCTGTCAAGCGACGCGATCGTGCACGAGCTGCTGCTGCAGCCGGACGTCCGCACCCGGATCGTGGAGCGCTTCGGGCCGCAAGTGGCCCCCGAGGGGACGCTGGATCGCGCCGCCCTGGCTCGCGGCGCATTCGGGAACGACGCCGACCGGACGTGGCTAGAGGCGCTGCTGTGGCCGCTCGTCGGCGCCCGGGCGGACGCCTGGATCCGCGAGGTCCGAGCCCGCCAACCGCCGCCGCGAGCCGCCGTGATCGAGGTTCCGCTGCTGTTCGAGTCGGGTGAGATCGACGGCTACGACGCGACGATCGCCGTCGTCGCTGAGGAGGCGCTCCGGACTCAGCGCGCGAGCTCGCGCGGTCACGCCCTGGGCGACGAGCGTGTCGCGAGGCAGCTCCCACAGGAGGAGAAGGCGCGGCTGGCCACGTTCGTCGTGCGCAACGACGGCAGCGAGAGCGACCTGGAGCGTGAGTTGTCGGAGGTCCTTGGCAAGCTTGCGCGATGAGCAGGCGAACGCGCGCAGCGACCGCGACCGTCGTCCTCTGCACCCTGCTGGTGGTGATCGTCGTATCTGAGGTCAGACACGAGGTGGGCCATCGCGGACTGCCGCTCACGGACGCGAACATCATCCGCGAACAAGCGGCCGCGAAGCACCTCGATCCCGCGTTGATTGCGGCCGTGATCTACGCCGAGACGAAGTTCGACCCTCGGCCGAGCGCGGCGGGCGCGCAGGGGCTGATGCAGATCCTGCCCGCCACCGCCTACTACCTCGCCCACCTCTCCGGAGGCGTCCGCTTCACCGCCAGCGACTTGAGCACGCCGAGCATCAACCTCGCCTACGGGAGCTACTACCTCCGATACCTGCTCGATCACTACAACGGCAACGAGATGCTGGCCGTGGCCGCCTACAACGGAGGGCTTGCGAACGTTGACAGCTGGACTGCGCAGGCCAACTCCGCAGGGGAACGGCTCACGGTCGCAGCGATCCCGTTCCCCGAGACCCGCGCGTACGTGCAGCGAGTGCTGGTTGCCGAGCGGGAGTACCGGGCAACCTACCCGCAGGAGCTGGGGCTCCGCTAGGGAGCGGTGCGCGGTCTCGAGCGCTCGCTACGGTAGAGGGAGATGCCCGAATTCAAACTCGACTCGATGTTCACGCCGACGGCCGACCAGCCCGAGGCGATCGAGGCCCTCGCCGAGGGCGTCGAGAGCGGCCAGCGCTTCCAGACCCTCCTCGGCGCGACGGGGACGGGCAAGACGATGACGATGGCGGGCGTGATCGAGGCGGTGCAGCGCCCGACGCTGGTGATCGCCCACAACAAGACGCTCGCGGCGCAGCTGTGCAACGAGTTCCGCACGTTCTTCCCGGAGAACGCGGTCGAGTACTTCGTCTCCTACTACGACTACTACCAACCCGAGGCGTACGTCCCCAGCAGGGACCTGTAC
>DATMQG010000049.1:0-17372 GCA_035566835.1 Solirubrobacteraceae bacterium | reverse complement strand
AGATGCAGCGGATAGGGGATGCGCTCGGAGAGCAGCCGGTTGGAGGCGATCGTGTTCGGCACCGACGTCGACTTCATCGACACCTTGAAGTTCGCGAAGTCGAGGCGCTCCATCAGCTCGACCGTCTCGATCGCGGCGGTGACGAGCGCCTCGACCGGGTTGTCGTACTCGAGCTGTCGCAGGTGCTTGGGAAGCGAGCCCGAGTTGACCCCTACGCGCAGCGGCGTGCCGCGCTGCTTTGCCAGCTCGATCACCTCGGCGACCTTCTCCGCGCCGCCGATGTTGCCGGGGTTCAGGCGCACGCAGTGGGCGCCCGCTTCGATCGCCTTCAGCGCGAGTGTGTGGTTGAAGTGGATGTCGGCGATCACCGGGATCGGCGACTCGGCGACGATCGTCTTCAGCGCCTCCGCGTCCTGCTCCCGCGGGACCGCCACGCGCACCATGTCCGCGCCGGCGTCGGCGACCGTGCGGATCTGGTCCATCGTCGCCGCCAGGTTGGCGGTCTCGGTCTTCGTCATCGTCTGCACGGCGACGGGCGCTCCCCCGCCGATCGGGACCGCCCCGACGTAGATCTGGTTCCTCGACGCCATAGGCTGGATTCTACGATGCCCGACGTCTACGCCACCGCGCACGGCCCGCTGGCCCGGATCGCCGCACCGCTCGCCGCTCGTGCCCGAGCCCGCCGACACGCGCGCTTCTTCGCGCTGACCCGCCTGTCGGCGGGAGCGCGGGTGCTGGACGTGGGCTGCGGGCGCGTCGGATTACGGGAGCTCGAGCCGGAGCTCGAGATCACCGGCGTCGACGTCGTCGAGCGTCCGGGGTATCCGGGGCCGTTCATATGCGCCGACGCGACCGCGGGACTGCCCTTCGCCGAGGGCGAGTTCGATCTCGTCTACTGCTCGAGCGTGATCGAGCACGTCCCGCCGCCGCGCCGCGCGGCGTTCGCGGCCGAGATTCGCCGAGTCGGGCGCGGATGGTTCGTTCAGACTCCGGCTCGCTCGTTCCCGATCGAGCCCCACTCGCTGTTGCCGGGCGCTCAATGGCTTCCGGTCGGCCTGCGCCGGCGCTACTGGCGGCTCGGGGCTGCCGGGGAATGGGAGCAGATCTCGTTGCTGCGCCGGCGCGAAGTGGAGGCGTTGTTCGGCCCTGCCCGGGCCGAGCGCTTCGGCCCGCTCGTCAAGAGCTGGGTGTGCGTCAGCCCGCCAGGCGATTGATGTCGTTGCTGACGCCGTTGACAACGAGGAACAGCAGCAGCACGATCCCCACCGAGCTGTAGCGGTACATCGCCATCAGCGACACGCGTCTGCCGCGGAGCTTCTCGGCGATCGACCAGGCAACGTGGCCGCCGTCCAGCGGCAGGAACGGGAACAGGTTGATCACGGCGAGTATCAGCGACAGGTAGCCGAGGAAGACCAGCGCGTATCCGCTGCCCGCGGCGACCGTTTCGTGCCCCACCCGTGTGATGCCGACGATGCTCGACACCTGATGGCGGGCCTTCGCGCTGGTCAGGGCATTGACGAAACCGGTGAGGGTCTGGGTGGTGCTGTGCCACATCTCGTTCAGGGCGGTTGACGCAGCCGCGAGCGGACCGAGATGCCTGGGCACGGCGCCGAAGCGGAAGCCGATCAGCATGCGCCGTTCGTGCGTGTTGTAGCGGGGGTAGATCGAGAGGTTGACGTGACGCCCGCCGCGCAGCACCGTCAGCTTGACCGGCGTGGCGCCGCGGCAGCCTTCGACGAGCGCTCCCGCACAGCCGTGGGCGTTGACCGCCTGCATCGTCGATGTGAACGTCGCGCGCCGTCCTTCGACTGCGACAATGCGGTCCCCGGGCCGGAGCGCCCCTTCCGCGGGCTGGCCTCGCTCGACGGCCTTGACCGTCGGCGTCAGCGTCGTGACCGCTGGGTTGATGCTTTCAAGTGCGCCGGAGCCGTTGAGGTTGCCCGTCACGAGGATCGCCCAGAACAGCAGGAAGGCGATCAGGATGTTCACACCCGGCCCTGCGACGATCACGACGATTCGCTTCCAGGGCGGCTGAGCGTAGTAGGCGCGCCTGGCGACCGCTGGGTCGAGGTCCTTGAGCTCTTCGGGGTTCATGCCGGTGATCTTCACGTAGCCGCCAGCAGGGATCGCGCCGATCGCGTACTCCGTCTCTCCCCGGCGCACGCGGAAGAGCGTCGGCGGGAAGAACAGCGAGAAGCGCTCGACGCGCATGCCCACGGCCTTGGCCACGGCGAAGTGCCCGAGCTCGTGCAGGATGATCAGCGCGATTATCCCGAGCAGGGTCAGGAGCCAACTCACCGCCCCAGTGTCGCAGCCCGGCGCCCGGATGCCGCCGCTTGGGCTGCAGGAGATCAGGCCAGGGCGGCCACGGCCTCCCCCGCCGCCGTGCGCGCGGCGCGGTCGGCCTCATACAGCGACTCGAAGGCACGAACCGGCTCGCTGCCGAGCTCCGACAGGGTCCGTTCGATCACCATCGGGATATCGAGAAAGCGAAGCTCTCCCTCGAGGAAGGCGTGGACTGCCACCTCGTTGGCGGCGTTGAGCACGCACGGGGCGGTGCCGCCCTCACGTGCGGCGTCGCGCGCGAGGCGCAGACAGGGGAAGGCGTCGAGGTCGACCGCCTCGAAGGTCAACGCTCCGACGGCAGGCAGGTCGAGCGCCATCACTGGCAGCTCGACGCTCTCACCGCCATGCAGCGCGTAGGAGATCGCGATCCGCATGTCGGGGGGCCCTAGGTGCGCGAGCATCGCCCCGTCGGCCATCTGCACCAGCCCGTGGATCAACGACTGCGGATGGACGACCACGTCGATGCGCTCATACGGCGTGCCGAAGAGATGATGGGCCTCCATCAGCTCGAGTCCCTTGTTCATCAGCGTCGCCGAGTCGATCGTGATCTTCCCGCCCATCGCCCAGGTGGGATGCGCGAGGGCCTCCTTCACCGTCACGTCCGCCAGCTCCTCGCGCGCGCGACCCCGGAACGGGCCCCCGCTCGCGGTGATCGTCAGCCGCTCCACCGAACCTGGCGGTTGCCCGGCCAGCAGCTGGTGAAGCGCCGTGTGCTCAGAGTCGACCGGAATGATCTGGGCGCCGGTAGCCTCGGCGAGGGCCGTGACGAGCTCGCCGCCAACCACCAGCGACTCCTTGTTCGCGAGCGCGAGGTCAATGCCCTCGCCGAGCGTCGCCACCGTCGGACCCAGCCCCGCTGAACCCACGAGCGCGTTCAGCACGAGGTCGGCTTCGGACTCGACCACGAGCCGCACGAGGCCCTCGGGACCGCCGAGAACCTGCCCGTCGGTCCATGCCTCGGAGGCGCGCGCCGCGGCGTGCTCCTCAGCGAGCGCGATCCGCCCCACGCCGTGGGCGCGGGCCTGCTCGACCAGCCCCTCCCAGGAGCGCTCTGCCGAAAGGCCCACGAGCTCCAGCTCCTCGCTGCGCTCGCAGACGTCGAGCGCCTGCGTGCCGATCGATCCCGTCGAGCCCAGGATCAGCAGCCGCTTACGCGTCGGCATGAGCGCCCCCTCGGTCGACTCCCCGGCGGCGACGCTCGCCCGGTGCTCGCGTGCAAGTCATCGCCAGCGAGTCTAGGTGAGAGGCCCTCCGCTCCTGAACTCGGCGTAGCGATCGCCCACCGTCATGCGTACGCGGCCCAGATGTAGTAGCCGACGACTGCCGCGAACAGGACCCCGTCGAGGCGATCGAGGGCGCCACCGTGCGGGCCGAACAGGCCGCCCGAGTCCTTCGTGGCGGCCTGGCGCTTGATGAAGGACTCGAAGAGATCGCCGAGTGGCGCCACCAGCGCCACACCCAGCCCCAGCACCAGCGCATGGGTGCCGGGCAGCCATTCCTGGTAGCGCCCGGCGATCCAAACGCCGAGCACGGAAAAGGCCATGCCGGCCACGAGACCCTCGACCGTCTTGTTGGGCGATATGCGAGGTGCCAATGGTCGGCGGCCGAACATCCTGCCGGCGAAATATGCGGCTGTGTCCCCGAGGAACACGCCGACGAGCACGTCGATCACGATCCCGGTGCCGTGCGGAAGCCCGCGCAGCAGCACGGCGTGCGCGAAGCCGAACCCGATCCAGTAGATCCCCAGCAGCGTCACCGCGATGCCGGCGGCGCTCGGACGGGGCTGCAGCAGCGTCAACGCGAACAGCACGGGCACAGCCGCGACTGCGGCGAGCAGGATCTGGAACTGGTTGCCGTAGAGCGCGGCGAACAACAGGCCCGCCAGAGCGATGAAGCCGGCCAGACGCGCGGGATGGGCGCGGTCGTACATCCCGTAGAGCTCGTGCATGCACACGGCGCCGAGCACGAACAACCCCAGGGTGAAGATGAGACCGCCCTCGATCACCAGGAACAGCGCGACGGCGATCGCCGGCACGGCCGCGAGCACGCGACCACGCAGTTCAGAACGCGGACCGCGACTCCCGCGCCTACCGGCCAATCTCCGACCGGTCGATCTCCGATCATTGGGCCTCCGACCCGTCGAACGCTGCGCGCCGTCGCGGCCGCCGGCTCGGGACGCCGGGGGGGCCGGCGGACGCGAGCGACCGGCGGAGCGGGCGCCCGACGGGGTGTGCGGGCGGCCCGCCATCAGCGGCCGATCATCGCCCGCCGAACCGGCGGCGCCGCGCCGCGAACTCGGCGAGCGACTCCTCGAGCGCCTCGCGCGTGAAGTCGGGCCACAGCTCCTCGCGGAACACCAGCTCGGAGTACGCCGACTGCCACAGGAGGTAATTGGAGAGCCGCCGCTCCCCGCTCGTGCGGATGATGATGTCCGGGTCATGCATCTCGGGCGCATACAGGCAGGCCTGGAAGTCCTCTTCGGTGCTGCCCGTGAACGTGCGCGCCGCGTCGACTATCTCCGCCCGGCCGCCGTAATTGAACGCGACGTACAGCGTGATTCGCCGGTTGGCCGCGGTGAGTTCCTCGGCCCAGTCCATCTGCCCCGCCAGCTCGGTGCTGACCCCCTCGCGCCGCCCGATGAAGCGCATGCGCACGCCCTCTTCGTGTAGCTCGGGCGTCTCGCCGGCTATACGCCGCGAGAACATCTCCATCAGGCCGTGCACCTCGGCGGCGGGCCGCGACCAGTTCTCCGTGGAGAAGGAATAGACGGTGAGCTCCTCGATCCCGAGCTCCGCCGCATCCCGCAGCCGCGCCTTGACGGTGTCGGCGCCCGCGCTGTGCCCCTCGTTGACCGACAGGCCACGGGCTCGCGCCCAGCGGCCGTTGCCGTCGGTGATGATGGCGACGTATCGGGCCACCTGGCGATCCGGCGCCTGGCCGGATGATCTGCGACCGGCGGCCGACGCCCGTTCCCCGGCGGCCGCCATCAGACCTCGAGGATCTCCTCTTCCTTGCCCTTGAGCAGGCTCTCGAGGTCGCCGATCCGGCCGTCGGTCAGCTTCTGCAGCTCGACCTCGGCGCGGTGCTCGTCGTCGGAGGAAGCTTCCCCTTCGGCCTTCAGCTCGCGCAGGTGCTGCATCGTGTCGCGGCGCACGTTGCGAACCGCGACGCGGCCCTCCTCGGCGAGGTTGCGCACGACCTTCACCAGCTCGCGCCGGCGCTCTTCCGTCAGCTCGGGCACCACCAGGCGCACGACGTTCCCATCATTGGATGGGTTCAGGCCCACGTCCGACTCGTTGATCGCCTTCTCGATCGCCTTGATCGAGGACTTGTCGTACGGCTGCACGGTGATCAGCCGCGCTTCCGGCGCAGAGATCGTGGAGAGCTGGTTCAGGGGCGTGATCGCGCCGTAGTAGTCGACGACCACCCGATCGAGCAACGCCGGGCTGGCGCGGCCCGTCCGCACCGTGGAGAACTCGTGCTGGGCGGCCTCGACCGACTTGACCATGCGCTCGCGCGCGTCCTCGAGGAGCTCATCGATCAGATTTTCAGTCGCCATCGCGCTCTCCTGGAGATGTGGTTACGAGCGTTCCCACGCGAACGCCTGAGATTATCCGCGCGAGGCTCGTTTCGTCGTCCATGTTGAAGACGTTCAAGGGCATCGCGTTCTCCATGCACAGCGCGAGGGCCGTCGAGTCCATCACGCGCAGCCGCCGCTCGAGCGCCTCCATATGGGTGATTTCGGGGATGAACTCGGCGTCCGGGTCGAGCGCCGGATCGGCGCTGTATACGCCCTCGACGCCGTTCTTGGCCATCAGGATGATCTCAGCATGGATCTCCGCCGCGCGCAGCGCCGCCGCCGTGTCGGTCGTGAAGAACGGGTTTCCCGTGCCGGCGGCGAAGATCACCACGCGGCCCTTCTCGAGGTGGCGCATCGCGCGGCGGCGGATGTAGGGCTCAGCCACCTCGGAGATCCCGAGCGCGGACTGCACCCGCGTGTTGGTGCCCATCTTCTCGAGCGCGTCCTGCAGCGGCAGCGCGTTGAGCACCGTCGCGACCATCCCCATGTAGTCGGCCGTCGAGCGGTCCATCCCCGCGGCGGCTCCCTTCATGCCCCGATAGATGTTTCCCGCGCCGACCACGATCGCCACCTCGACCCCCTGGTCGCGCACGGCGGCCACCTGCCGCGCCACGGCGACCACCCGCTTGGGGTCGGTGCCGTACTCGAGATCGCCCATCAGTGCCTCCCCGGAGAGCTTGAGCAGGATGCGTTTGAAGGCAGGGGCCATCGGCGCCGAGAGCCTATACCGCAGTGCGCCTACTGGCCGACGGCGAAACGGGCAAAGCGCCGTATCACGACGTTCTCGCCGGTCGCGGCGGTCAACTCGTCCCGCAGCTGCTGCACCGTCTTGCCCTCGAACTTCGGGTTGTGCATCTCCTGCTCGAGCAGGACGATCGTCTTCAGCCAGGCGTCCAGCTTGCCGGAAACGATCCGCTCGCGGACGTTCTCCGGCTTGTCGGCCGCCTCCTGCTCGTAGATCCGCGCCTCGGCCTCGCGGAGCTCCTCGGGCACGTCGTCACGCGCCACGTAGCCCACGGTGGGCGTGGCGGCGATCTGCAGCGCCACGTCGCGCGCGAAGTTGACGAAGTCCTCGTTGGTCGCGACGAAGTCGGTGTTGCAGTCGACCTCGATCAGCACCCCCACCTTCGCGCCCGGATGGATATAGGCCTGAACGGTCCCCTCGGTCGCCTCACGCTGACCGAGATCCTGGATTTTCTTCCCCTGCCTGACCCGCAGGATCTCGATCGCCTTGTCGATGTCACCACCGGCCTCGGTGAGGGCCTTCTTGCAGTCCATCATGCCGGCGCCGGTGCGCTCGCGCAGGGCCTTGACGTCCTTCGCTGCGATCTCGGCTGTGCTCATTTCGCGCTCGTCTCCGTTGTCTGCTCGGCTGTCTCACTGCCTGCAGCCGGCGGCGAGCCATTCGCGTCGAGCGGCTCGGAGGCCTCCGTGAGCTCCGGCTCGGCGGCCTCCGTAGGCTCTGACTCGGCGGCCTCCGTCGGCTCTGGCTCGGCGGCCTGCGTGGGCTCTGGCTCGGCGGCCTCCGCCCCCTCTGCCGCTTGTGTGCTCTCCTCGGCGGCTGCCTCCGCGGGTGGCTCCTCGGCCGGTTGGACGGAGTCAGCCGGGGGCTCCTCGGCAGGCGGGCTCTCAGCAGGTGCCGCCTCGGCGAGGAGCCCGTCGCCCTCCGCGCTTTCTGCGATGGTCTCGGCGGGCGCGGACTGCGGGTTCGCCGGCTGGCGGGCGTCGGCGCCGGCGCTGATCGGCGTGACCGTCTCGCTGCCGGGCTCGAGCGTTGCGGGGTCGGCCGGCGCAGGTGGCACCGGCGTCGACTCCGGCGAGGTCTGCTGCGTGGCTGCCGCCGCCGCGGCACGTTCGGCCGCTGCTTTGTCCTCGGCCTCCCGTTTCGCCTGCTCCTCGGCTTCGCGCTTGGCCTGCTCCTCGGCTTCGCGCTTGGCGCGGGCCTCCGCCTCGATGCGAGCCCGCTCTTCGGCTTCCTGGCGCGCGCGTTCCTCCTCGGCGCGGAACACCGAGTGGCCCTCCGCCACGACCTGGCCGATCGCCTGCGTGATCAGCGCGCAGGAGCGGATCGCGTCGTCGTTGCCCGGGATCACGAAGTCGATCCCGTCGGGGTCGCAGTTCGTGTCGACGAGCCCCATGATCGGGATGCGCAGCCGCTGCGCCTCTTTCACCGCGATCACCTCGGTTTTCAGATCGATCACGAACATCGCATCGGGTACGCTCTGCATGTCCTTGACGCCGCCGAGGTTCGCGCGGAGCTTCACGAGGTCGGCCTGAGCGGCCATCCGCTCGCGCGTCGGGAGCAGCTCGAGCTGGCCGTCGGCCTCGTAGCGTTCGAGGTCGTGCAGGCGGCGAATGCGCTGGCTGATGGTCTCGAAGTTCGTCAGCAGCCCGCCCAGCCAGCGATGGTTGACATACGGCATGCCGGCCGCCTCCGCGACATCTCGAATGGTGTCGCGGGCCTGCTTCTTGGTGCCTACGAAGAGGACAGTGCCGCCGCGGTGAGCGAGCGTCGAGGCGAACTCCTGTGCCTGCGCGAGCAGGGCGGAGGTCTTGAGCAGATCGATTATGTAGATGCCGCCGCGCTCGCCGTAGATGAAGCGGCGCATCTTTGGGTTCCAACGACGCGTCTGGTGGCCGAAATGGACGCCGGCCTCCAGCAGCTCCGCAATGCTCACGTCAGCCACGGGCCACTCCCTTTATGTGTGTGTGTTTGGCTTCCGTGCGGAAGGAGCGGACCCGGAGACCAGATGTGCTTCGGCGTCCGGGCAGGGCCGCGATCCTCTGCCGCACGGGTCGAAGATCGAATTGGAGCGCTCAGGATAGCTGTTCGGCGCGCTCCAGGGCGCTCTGCAGGTCGGGCGGCAGGGGCGAATTGACCTCTACTCGCGCGCCGGTCACTGGGTGCTCGAAGGACAGGCGCGTGGCGTGCAGGAACTGGCGCTCGAGACCGAGCAGGCCCGGCGTCCCGTACTCGGGGTCTCCGACGACGGGATGGCCGATCGCCTGCAGGTGCACGCGGATCTGATGCGTGCGACCCGTCTCGAGCCGCACTCGCAGCAGCGACGTCGTCGGCAGCGCACGCTCGAGCGTGAAGCTCGTACGCGCCTCACGGGGGCTGACGCCACCGACGGCCATCCGCGTGCGGATGCGCGGGTCTCGGCCGATCGGCGCCTCGATCGTGCCGGCGCGGGCGGGCGGGCGGCCCTCGGCCAGCGCCAGGTACTCCCGTTCGATCCGCCTCTTGGCCAGCGCCGCCTGCAGGAGGCGGTGGACCTCCTGCGAGCGCGACACGACGAGTAGCCCGGAGGTGTCGCGGTCGAGTCGGTGGACGATTCCTGCCCGCTCGGGCTCGCCGCCGGCGATCAGCGGCGCAAGCAGCTGGGAGAGCGTGTCCTCGCGGTGGCCGCGCGCCGGGTGCACCACCAGCCCCGGGCCCTTGTCGACCACGATCAGGTGCTCGTCCTGGAAGGCGATCCTGAGGGGGGCGCCGTCGGTCACGCGAGCGCCCGCCGCGAGCGGTCGATCAGGAGAAACAAGACCAGGATCCCGATCGTGATCGACGTGTCGGCGAGATTGAATGGCGGCCAGCCGAGTGGCAGCTTGACGAAGTCCGTGACCGACCCGTGGCGTACGCGGTCGACGATGTTGCCGAGCGCACCGCCCAAGAGCATGCCGGTCGGCAGCCAGATCAAGTGCGTGCTCGCGTGGCGCGCGAAGTAGACGAGCAGCGCCACGAGCGCGACGACGATCAGGATCGTCACGCCGACGTGGCTTCCGGGCAGGAAGCCGAAGGCGACCCCTCGGTTGTGAGTGTTGACGAGCTGGATGCCGGGGAGCACCCCCCGCGCTTCGCCCGGGACGATCGAGTCCTCGACCGCGCTCTTGCTCAGCTGGTCCGCTGCGACGACGACGACGGCAACGACTAGGACACGCGCCCAGGCGGCCCACGTTCCCCCCTCGTGGTGCTCCCGATCTGCGATCGGATGCATCGAATGCTCAGCCGTGGATGACGCCTTCGACGAGGACCGAGTTGATGATCTGAAGGGTGATGATCGCGAGTATCGGACTGAAGTCCAGGCCACCGAACGAAGGAATGACGCGCCGAAAGATGCGCAGGAAGGGTTCGCAGATGTCGCGCAGGAACTGGAGGACCACGTCTACCGTGCGCGAGTAGGGCGGCCGCAGGCCGAGGCTGAACAGCAGTTGGATGACTATGAAGAGGATTATCAGCAGCGTGTACACGTAGATCAGCGTCGACAGGAAATCGGCGATCGAGGTACGCGCGCTGGCGAGCACGAGCGTCATCGCGCACCGTCCTCGAGCACCGCGTCCATCGCGTCGCCGAACGCGGCCCGCAGCCCTCCCCGCTCGAGCGCGGCGAGCCCGCGCGCCGTGAGTCCGCCCGGCGAGGCCACCTCGCGGCGCACCGCGAGCGTGTCGTAGCCGCGTCGTCGCAGCAGCTCGGCCGTGCCGGCGAGGGTCTGAACCACGAGTTCGGCGCCCTGCGGCGCGGGGATCCCGTAGCGCACACCGGCCTCGACCTGCGCCTCGGCGACCAGCGCGACGTAGGCCGGCCCGCATGACATGAGGCCCATCGCGACGTCGAGCAGCCGGTCCTCCAGCACCACGAGCGTCCCGAGCTCGCCGAACAACTCCCGCACGGCAGCGTCGAGCACCTCGTTGCCCTCTGGACCCGCGGCCTGCACCACGGCCCCCTGGCGGAGCTCGACGGGCAGCGACGGCATGAAGCGGTAGACGGCGCGCCCGGGATAGGCCGCCTCGAGTGCCGCCAGCGGGGTGGCAGCCAGGATCGACGCGACCGCCTGCGCGTGAGGCGCGATCTCCTGCGCGACGTCCTGCAGCTGCGAGGGCTTGTGGCAGAGCACGACGAGCTCGGCGCGCCGGGCCACGTCGGCGTTCGTGTCGAGCGCCTCCCCGCCAACCTCCGCGGCAAGGCTCTGCGCACGCTCGGCGATCGGGTCGGCGCACAGCAGCGGCCGTCCCCACCCGCGGGCGAGCGCACGCGCCATGTTCCCGCAGCCGATCAGACCTATCTGCATGAGTTGCCCAGGCTACCGGTCGAGCCGACCGCTAACGCCCCGTCGCCGCGACGGCGTCAGGACTGGTTGAAGAAGCCCTTCTCGATCAGGCGCGCGCGCTCCTCGGCGGAGATCTCGACGTTGCGGGGCGTGAGCATGAAGACCTTGTCCGCGATCCGCTGCATGCCGCCGTCGAGCGCATAGGTCAGGCCGGAGGCGAAGTCGATCAGGCGCTTGGAGAGGTCCGTGTCTGAGCTCTGGAGGTTGAGGATCACCGGGATCGAGTCCTTGAACCTGTCGGCGATCTGCTGCGCGTCGTTGAACGACTTGGGCACCACGAGGTGCACGCGCACGTCGCCGTTGCCGCGGCCGCCCACCGGTTTGAGCACCGCCGTTCGCCCCCGGCCGCCGCGCCCGGCCTCCGCCTCATCGTCCTCGGCGAAGATATCGTCGAACTCGTCCCGCCTGCGGCGCAGGCGGCGAACGTTCGGACGCTCGCGGTAGCGGTCCTCGATTTCCGCCTCGGGCGCGGGCTCGTCGTCGTAGCCGTCGTGATACTCCTCGGCTAAGCCGAAGTAGACGAGCGCGCGGTGCCAGGAGTCGCGGAAGGCCATACGTGTAGTGCATTTTCGCCCGGCAAGCCGGATTACCTGCTGATGCTAGCCATTGGTATCCGGTACCGCGGCGCTCTAATGGTATAGGTGCGCGTATCTGACGGGCTTTTGGCTTGCCAGAGCCATCGCCTCTCGTTATGCGACGAATCCCGCCGGGCACACCGCAAGTGACTGGCTCACGGAGGCGGTGGGCCCTTCAAGAGCCCGATCGTGTCAATGATCTTGCCCCACGTCACGACTTCGCGAGCTTCCAGTTCGACGATGGCGCTTTCCTCGCGTTCGGTGCTGCGAACGAGCCGGTGCACGCTCGCTGACTCGTAGCGGCGGAGCCCCCCAGGCAAGAACCCGGGCGAGACCCACGATCCCAGGAACGCGGTGTCGAACGGTTCGGTGAAGCTCGGCAGCGCCGTGAAGCCGCTGCGCGCCCAGCTCTGCACATCGCCGCAGATATTCGGGGTGGGCAGCGAGATCATGCGGCTCACCTTCGCGGCGTAGCCACGCACCGCCCGCGTGAGCGACGCGCGGCCCCAGCTCAGCCCCCGCACCGCCGCGACGAACGCCTCACCTGCGGGGATGTCGAGGTGGATCGCGGTCAGCGCGAGCGTGCCGATGACCTCGTTGCTCAGCTGAAATGACTGGTTAACCGCCGGTGACCCGGCGGCGGCGTGCGGGCATTCGCGGCGGATCTGCGCGAGGAGTCCCCGAAGGCTCGATTCGATCTGCTTGATGCGGGAGTAGGCCGCATGGACGAGCGCGTAGTTGGCGTGCAGGTAGCTGCTCGTAGCGGCGACGTCGCGCGAGCTGCTCGCGAGCGCGCAAGGCGCGAGCGCCATGGCGATCAGAACGGCGGCGAGAATCGGCGCACCACGGAACCCCATCGGCGAGATCCTATGGCTGTACGGCGCCACCCGAGGCTAACTGTATAGATGCGTGCCGATTCGCACGATCGTGGCGCCCTCTTCGGCCGCGACGGCGTAGTCCTGGGAGGTGCCCATCGAGAGATGCTCGAGCCCGCGCTCGTCGGCGAGCCCGCGCAGGGCGACGAACCAGCGGCGGTTGCGCTCGGGATCCTCGACGAGCGGCGGCATCGTCATGAGTCCGGCCACGGGCATCGGGGAGCGCTCGATGAACGCATCGAGCTCGCTCGGCGCGACGCCCGCCTTTCCCTCCTGGCCAGCGACGTTCACCTCGACCAGGATGCGCAGCCCGGGGCGCGCGAGCTCACGCCGGCTCTCCAGCTCCGCCAGCGCCGAGTCCGAGGCGACGGAGTGGATCAGCCGCACGTGCGGCACGATCAGCCGCACGCGCCCGCTCTGCAGCTGACCGATGAAGTCCCACTCGAAGAGCTCCCCGTGCTCGGCGACCTTGCCCTGGAGATCCTGTGCTCGGTTCTCGCCGACGACGCGGATGCCCGCCTCGGCTAGCGTCGGAAGCTCGGCTGAGGCGAGGTACTTGACGGCGGCCAGCACCTCGACAGGTGGCCGGCGCAGGCCCGCTGGAGGGGACGGGGCGCGGGCCGCAGCGAGCGTGAGCTCGTCGCGAATGCGCTCGAGGTTCTCGCGGACGCGCTCGACGCTCAGGTTGGAGATCAGCTGCGCCACGCCACCCCAGCCTGGCGCCCGGCGCGTGCGCCTTCTCGCCTGTGCGAGAAGAAGCGCTCGTCGCAGATCGTGCACGCGGGCACTTCGCGCACCCGCGCGACTCCCGCGGCGAGCAGCCGTTCGCGGGCGATCGCGCGCAGGTCGATCCGCGCGCCGTCACGATGCGCCTCGCCGAAGATCGCATGGACCTCGGGGCCAACCTCGTAGCAGCACACGCCCGCGCCGGGGCCGATCGCAGCCACGATCTCCTCGTCGTCTCCGAGTGCCCGCGTCGCATCCACGCCGTTCTCAAGCACTCCGGCCGCGAGGCCGCGCCAGCCGGCGTGGACCATCGTGACAGCGCCCACGCTGCCCAGAGCGACGGGCAGGCAGTCAGCCGTCAGCACCATCGTCGCGACGCCCGTGAGCGCCGTCGCCTGACCGTCCGAGTGCCGGCACGACGCGCCACGCGCGGGAACGGCATCGACCCGCTCGACGATCGTTCCGTGAACTTGGTAGCCGCGCACGAGCGTCTGCACGCCGATGCCCGCGCGCAGGCGCTGGCGCGCCTCCTGCGAGTTCTCGGCGCCATCCCCGGCGACGCTCGAGAGGTTGCCGTGCAAGCGCTGCGTGAACAGGGCACGTCCCCCCCCAGGGAGCTCGACCGACAGCTCGGCGGAGATCATTCGCCTGCCTCGAGCGCCGCCTTCAGCTCCGCGTCGCGTCCCTCGTCGAGATCGCCATCGAGCTTGCGGTGAAGCGCGGCGGTCAGGCGCTGCCCGATCTGCGGGCCGGCGGGAATGCCGGCGAGCAGCAGATCGTCGCCCGTGATCGAGAGGTGCACATGGCGCAGCGTCTGCAGCCAGCGACGAGCCGCGGCGGCGGCACTGTCGGGCGGATCTGCGCCTGCGAGGGCGCCCGCGAGCGCGACGGCCTCGGGCGTGCGCGAGGCAAGCGCCTCGTGAAGCTCCGACGGCAGGCCGGCCGCGCGCAGGGTGCTCACGAGCGACGGCGCCGCGAGCGCCGTCCTGATCGCCCGGTCGCGGTCGGCGGAGGTGAACTCGAGCTCGTCGAGGAGCTCGAACATCGCGCGCTCGCGTTCGTGGAGATCTTCCTGCGGCGGCGCGAGCATCAGCTCCGCGAGCAGCATCAGGTCCGGACGCTCGTCGCGCGGGAGGAGCGATAGCGCCCGCCGCGCCACCCCCGCGTCGAAGCGAAGCCACGATTCGATCGCCTGGAGGATGCCGAGGTCGTCCATCGCCGACAGCGGCTGCAGCGGATCGTCTTCCGCCAGCGCGAGGCGCAGCTCGGCGCCGATGCGTGCACGAGAGACGTTGTCAAGGGCGCGGCCGGCGAGAGCCTCGCTCGCCAGCTCGGCGGTGCGCTCCTCCGCGCGGAAACCGAGCCGCGCGGTATAGCGCGCGAGGCGCAGCAGCCGCGTAGGGTCCTCGAGGAAGCTTTCATCGTGCAGCACCCGCAGACGACCGGCGGCGAGGTCCTCGAAGGCGTGGGGCGCGGCCTGAAGCGTCCCCCTGAGAGGCGGCGCCAAGGGCGCCGCGATCGCGTTCACGGTGAAGTCCCGGCGGCGAAGGTCCTCCTCGACGGTGCCCGATCGCACGTCAGGCAGCGCTCCGGGTGTCTGATAGGACTCGGCGCGACGCTCGGCGATGTCGACCCTTCCGGTCTCCCAATCGATGGCGGCCGTACCGAATCGGTCGTGGACCGTCACCGTGGGCCTCGGCGTATGGCGGCCCGGCGTCGTGGCGATCAGCGACGCGAGCTTGCGGGCGAAGTCCGCCGCGCCGCCGTCGACGACGACGTCGAGCTCGCGCGGGCCATGGCCCAGAAGCAGGTCGCGCGCCGCGCCGCCCACGAGCGCGACGTCGTCGCGCAACTGCGCGAGCTCGAGCAGCGCGGCGCCCCCGGGCAGCTCCTCGAGCGCCTCCAGAACCGGCCCGGCGCCGGCGGTGAGGTCTGCCGGACCTTCGCCGCTCACGCACGCCCCGCAGTCTTCATCAGCCCTCGCGCACGGCGATCCCGGCCGCGGCGAGATGAGCCTTTGCCTCGGCGATCGTGTGTCGGCCGTAGTGGAATATGGAGGCGCACAGGACGGCGTCGGCGCCGGCGTTTAGGGCCTGCGTCAGGTGCTCCAGCTCGCCGGCTCCCCCGGAGGCGATCACCGGCACCGTGACGGCGCTGCTCACGGCTTCGGTCAACAGCAGGTCATAGCCGTCGCTGGTCCCATCGCGGTCCATGCTCGTGAGCAGGATCTCCCCCGCTCCGCGCTCGACTCCCTCGCGCGCCCATGCGACCACGTCGCGTCCCGTCGGCGTGCGCCCGCCGGCCACGAAGGCCTCCCACGCGGGCTCGCCGTCGCCGGGCTCGATCTGCCGCGACTTCGCGTCGATCGCGAGCACGACGCACTGGGCGCCGAAGACCTCGGCGAGCTCGTTGATCAGCTGCGGGCGCTCGAGCGCCGCCGAGTTGACCGACACCTTGTCGGCGCCCGCGTCGAGCACCGCCTGGGCGTCTGCGACGGAGCGGATCCCGCCGCCGATGGTGAAGGGGACGAAGACGTCGTCGGCCGTGCTCCGCGCGAGCTTCGCGATCGTCTCACGCCGCTCATGCGTGGCCGTTATGTCGAGGAACACGAGCTCGTCCGCACCCTCGCGGTCGTAGTGCGCCGCGAGCTCCACCGGGTCGCCGGCGTCGCGGATGTCGAGGAATTCGACGCCCTTGACGACGCGGCCCGCGTCGACGTCGAGGCAGGGGATCACGCGCTTGTAGTGCACCTGCTCACCGTAGCTACGCGAGCGCCCCGTTCGCTTGGGCGATCGTGAAGCGCCCCTCATACAGCGCCTTGCCGACGATCACGCCGGTGAGGTTCTCGAGCCGCGCTTCCTCGCGGAGCGCCGCCAGCCGCTCGAGATCCGCGAGCTCGCCGATGCCCCCCGAGTAGATCAGACGGCCGCGCTGCGCCGCCTTCGCGACGGAGATCAACTCCTCGAAGTCGAGGCCCCCGAGCATCCCGTCGCGGTCGACGTTCGTGTAGGCGAGCTCCCTCACCCCGCGTTCGATCAAGCTGGCGAACATCTCTCGGGCGCCGACGTCAGCCGTCTTCGTCCAGCCATCGATCGCGACCTCGCCGCCGCGCACGTCAACCGACACGACGACGCGCTCGGCTCCGTGCCGCTCGAGCGCCTGCTCGAGCAGCTCGGGGTCGGTCAACGCAGCGGTACCCAGGATCGCGCGGGCGGCTCCGGCCTCGAGTGCCTGCTCGAACGCGTCGATCGTGCGCAGGCCGCCGCCGTACTGAACGGGGACGCCCAGCGAGGCGATTCGCCGCAGCTGATCGAGGTTCGCCGGCTCGCCGCTCTTCGCCCCGTCCAGGTCGACGACGTGCAGGAAGCGGGCTCCGGCGTCGACCCAGACCCTCGCCGCCGAGAGCGGGTCCTCGTCATAGACCTTCTTCGCGTCGAAATCCCCGCGCTCGAGGCGCACGGCGTTGCCGCCGAGTATGTCGATCGCCGGATAGAGGATCACCGGGCGAGCGGGGGCGCACCGGCCGCAGGCCTGTCTGCGGCTGCGATGCAGATGCGAGCAAAGTTGGCGAGCAACCGCAAGCCGGCGGCCGAGGACTTCTCCGGGTGGAACTGGACGCCGTAGAAGCTTCCGCGTTCGACGGCGGTCGCGAACGGGGACCCGTACTCGGCGATGCCCAGCACGTCCTCCGGGTCGGCGGGGACGGGCGCGAAGGAGTGCACGTGGTAGAAGGCGCAGCGGGCCGGCAGCCCGGCGAGCAGTCGCGATCCGGGGTTCGCGAAGCGGACCTCGCTCCAGCCTATGTGCGGCAGCTTCAGGCCTTGCGCGTCGAGCAGGTGGACCTCGCCGGCGAGGACGCCGAGGCCCTCGCTGCCTCCCTGCTCGCTCGAGCGCTCGAAGGCGAGCTGCATCCCTAGGCAGATCCCGAGCACGGGCGTGCCCTCGGCCAATTGTTCGCGCAGCAGCTCGTCGAGCCCGAGCTCGCGTAGCCGCTCCATCGCTCGCGGGAAGGCGCCGACACCCGGAACCACGAGACCGGCGGCCGCACGCAGCGCCGCCGGCTCGCTGCTCACGATCGCCGTCGCGCCGACGTGCTCGAGCGCCTTCTCGACCGAGCGGCGGTTGCCCATGCCGTAGTCGACGACGACGATCTCGACGGGCTCCTCGA
>DATMQG010000048.1:0-5875 GCA_035566835.1 Solirubrobacteraceae bacterium | reverse complement strand
CTGGCGCGCCTCGACCGGGAACGGCGGGCCGTGCCAGATGTCGCTCACGTCGAAGCCACGGCCGACAAGCACCTCCCGTGCCGCCTCGATGTCGGTGACGACGAGCGTAGCCTCGGCCGCGCCAGGGGCGGCCGTGGTGAGTCCCTCTCCGAAGTCGACCGAGGTCCCCGAGCCCGGTGGTGTGAACTGAACGATGCGAAGCCCCTCCATCGGGGCGACGTCCTCGTCGAGCCTCCAACCCAGCCGCTCGTAGAACGTCTTGGATCGGTCGACGTCGGACACGGGGATGACCTGGACCTCAAGCTTCATGTCAGTGGCGCTCATATCTGTCTCCTGAGGGTGTTCAGGAAGACCAAGTCGGTCTTCGTGTTAGCGGCGAGCGATAAGGGTGACCTCTGCGCGTGCCCGTCGCGCCCGGTGGAGACCCCGGTCAAGCCCCCGGGGTGCCGGGTCACGGGTGCGCGGGCGCGAGCTTGTCCCCTACGCTTGCGCAGATGGCAATGACCGTTGTTTCGACGAGGCCGCTGCTTGGGCGGCGTAGCGAGTGCGCGGTGTTGGATGAGTTGGTGGCGAGTGTGCGCACTGGTCCGAGCCGGGCGCTGGTGCTGCGTGGGGAGGCCGGCGTCGGAAAGAGCGCGTTGTTGGAGTACCTGGTGCAGCAAGCGTCGGGGTGTGGCATTGCCCAAGCGACCGGGGTTGAGTCCGAGATGGAGCTCGCCTACGCGGGGCTGCAGCAGCTGTGCGCACCGTGCCTGGATCACCTGGAGCGCCTTCCCGGTCCGCAACGCGATGCGCTTGGCACGGCATTTGGTTTGCGCGACGGCGACGCGCCGGATCGGTTCGTCGTCGGTCTGGCGGTTCTGAGTCTGCTGTCGGACGTCGCGGAGGAGCGACCGCTGATCTGCATTGTGGACGACGCACAGTGGCTTGATGCATCCTCGGCGCAAGCGTTGGCGTTCGTCGCGCGGCGCTTGGGAGGGGAGTCGGTCGGGCTGGTGCTCGCCGTGCGCGAGCCGAGCGGCGAGCAGCATTTTGAGGGCTTGCGGGAGCTCGCCGTGGGCGGGCTAGACGACCACAACGCGGTCGAGCTGCTCGGGACGGTCGTGGCTGGCCCACTCGACGAGCGGGTGCGCGATCGGATCGTCGCCGAGACGCGTGGCAACCCGCTGGCGCTGCTTGAGTTGCCCCGCCTACGCGGAACCCTCGCTGAGCTGGCGGGCGGGTTCGGGCTGTCCGACGGGCTGGCGTTGTCGGGACGGATCGAGCAGAGCTTCGCCGAGCGGTTGGCGCCGCTGCCCCCGCCTACACGACTGCTACTTGTCACCGCGGCGGCTGAGCCGGTAGGCGATCCGGTGCTGGTGTGGCGGGCGGCAGCAGCGCTCGGGGTTGGGCCCGACGCGGCTGCGCCGGCAACCGACGCCGGACTGATCGATTTTGGGGCCCAGGTGCGCTTCGGTCATCCGCTCATCCGTTCGGCCGTCAAGGCATCGGCGACGCCGGACGAGCGCCAGCGCGTCCACCGTGCCCTCGCCGACGCCACCGATGCCGACGTCGATCCGGATCGCCGCGCCTGGCACCTCGCCCACGCGACCGCCGGGCTCGACGAGGACGTCGCCGCCGAGCTCGAGCGCTCGGCGGGACGAGCACGTGCACGCGGCGGCCTAGCAGCGGAGGCTGCGTTTCACGAGCGTGCCGTCGAGCTCACGCCTGACCCGAAACGCCGCGCACAGCGTGCGCTCGTCGCCGCAAAAGGCAAGCACCAGGCGGGCGCGAACGAGGCCGCAATGCGGCTGCTGGCGGTCGCGCAGGCAGGGCCGTTGGACGAGCTCGACCAGGCCCGTGCCCAGCTGCTGCACGCGCAAATCACGTTCGCAATGACCCGGGGTCGCGACGCTCCACCCCTGCTCCTGGAGGCAGCCAGGCGCCTCGAGCCGCTCGATCCGACACTCGCACGCGAGACCTACCTCGAAGCGTTCGCTGCGGCCCTTTCCGCGGACCGCCTGGTGCGCGCTGGCGATGCGCGCGAGGTCGCGGCGGCCGTTGTGGCCGCCGATTGGGAGCCCTCCACGAGCGCCCGCGATCTACTGCTCGACGGGCTCGCCCGCCTCACCCACGAGGGCTACGTTGCGGCGGCGCCGGCGTTGAAGGGCGCGCTCCGCGCGTTCCGTGACGAGACCCTGTCCGAGGAGGACGAGCTGCGCTGGTTATGGCTGGCCTGCCGCACCGCACGGGCATTGGCCGACGACGTGGCGTGGGACGAGCTGACCGCGCGGCATCTCGAGCTCGCACGGCGCACCGGCGCATTCTCGCTCCTGCCCGTCGCGATCGCGGACCGCGTGGTCGTCGAGCTGATCTTCGGGAGGTACGGGGTGGCCGCGTCGCTGGCCGCCGAGTCAGAAGCCGTCGTCGAGGCCACCGGCGGTCACCTCACCCAGCGCACCTCGATAACGCTGGCTAACTGGCGCGGACGGGACGCAGAGGCGGTGGCACTGATCGACGCGCGCGAGCAGGAGGTGCTGCGACGCGGCGAGGGGCTGTGGGTCGTTGCCAACGAGTGGGGCAGCGCGCAGCGCTACAACGGCCTCGGCCGCTACGAGGACGCCCTGGCCGCAGCCGAACGCGCCGCCGAGGACCCGCGCGGGCTGGGGCCGTCGATCTGGGTGCTGGCGGAGCTCATCGAGGCTGCCGTGCGCTCCGGCCAGGCGGAGCGCGCGACGGGTCCGCTCGCCCAATTCGCAGAGCTCGCGCGCGCCGCCGGCACCGACTGGGCGCTTGGGCTCCACGCGCGCGCGGCGGCGATGCTCGCCGAGGGAGTCACGGCTGAGCGACTTTACAGAGAAGCGATCGAACGATTGTCCCGCATCCATACCCGCGGATCCCAGACGCTGGCACGCGCGCACCTGCTCTACGGCGAGTGGCTGCGCCGGCAGCACCGCCGCGTCGACGCTCGCGAGCAGCTACGAGTCGCTCACGCGATGCTCGCGGACATGTGCGCCGAGGCGTTCGCCGAACGCGCCCGTCGCGAGCTGCAGGCCACGGGCGAGACGGTGCGCAAGCGCACCGCCCAGACACTCGACGAGCTGACCCCGCAGGAGACGCAGGTCGCGCGCCTGGCCGCCGATGGGCAGACAAATCCCGAGATCGGCGGCCAGCTCTTCCTCAGTCCGCGCACCGTGGAGTGGCACCTGGGCAAGGTGTTCGGCAAGCTCGGGATCAGCTCCCGCAAGGAGCTGGCCTCGGCGCTGTCCGACATCGGCACAAACGTCGCGTCGCCGTCGGTCGGCTAGCTCGGCACGTCGCGTTGAGCGCCGACTGCCTATCCGCACACGTCCGCTTCCGCCAGACGCTCGAGCGGGTTCGCAGCTACGAGGCGTCTGGACATTTGCGCAACGCTAACCGGCAGCCCGGCGAGCCTCGGACGCGAGAAGCTACCTTCAGAGCGTCGGAGGCGGGCCGTGGCGAACCACCCCTAGTTGGCTCTCGACCGCCTCGATGCGCTCGGCTGAGACGCGCGGCCCATCGGGGGGAGGTTGCAGCCATGGCCATGCGGCGGGCTCGGCAAGCGCGCGCACGTACTCCTCGATTCCGGCGGGCGTCGAGAGCACAAGCATGCGAGCGGTGTCCGACTCTACGCGGAAGCTATGGGGCGTTCCTCCCGGGGCAAAGGCCATCGCGCCGGTCCGGCAATGGCGCGGCTCATCCTCTACCCAGACAGTGACCTCGCCCTCGAGCACGTAGAAGCTCTCATCCTGAGGGTGGGAGTGAAGCGGGGGTGACGCGCCCTTGGGAAACAAGACCTCGAACGCCGCAAAAGCCCCGCCCGTCTGCCTGCCGTCGAGCAGGATGCGCGCGAGCGTGCCCAAGAACCAAAGCGGCTGCGTCTCGCCGACGACCTGAGGTTTGATGTCGGTGGGCTCACTCTCGCTCATCGGCAGCTTCGTCTCGACCGCGAGATACCGTAGTCGATCCAGCGTGCAACCACGTCGCTGTGCGCCGCGATGTTTCGTCGGCCGACGCCCGCCCGTCGCCGTGATACCCCGCGAGCGCGCTCCTTCTGTCCGAGAGCAGAAGCGAGAGCCGCCGGTTGGAAGGGCCTGCGTCTGTCTCGTCACAAAGTTTGGGCCGCTGGCAATCTAGATGTGATGGCCGATCCCGATGGCTTCTTGCCCTTCTACCAAGCTGAGGCCGAGGCGGTGTTGATGTTTCTGACGAGGCGGACCCTGGATGGCGAGGTAGCGCTGGAACTGACGGCCGAGACTTTTGCTCAGGCATGGCTCGGCTGGCCTCGCGTGCGCACTGACAGTGACGAGGAGATGCGGGCGTGGCTGTTCACGATCGCCCGCCGACAGCTTGGGCGGTATCTGCGCCGCGGCTATGCACAGCGCGATGCCCTGCATCGCTTGGGTATGCGGACGCCGGTCGCGCATGAGGATGACCTCGCGGTGATCGAGGCGGCAGCCGGGGTCGAGGCCGTCCGCCCCGAGCTGGCCGCGGAGCTTCAGCGGCTCACCGCGGATCAGCGCGACGCACTCCAGCTGCGCGTGATCGAGGAGATGCCGTATGAGGAGGTCGCGGTGCGCCTGGGGATCTCCGAGCCAACGGCCCGCGCGCGCGTCTCGCGCGCGCTCAGGGCCATGCAGCGTTCGCTTGCCGTGACTTGGGGAGGCGCTCGATGAGCTACAGGTTTCGTGCACTGGAGACGCTCGAGAGCGAGCTGCGGCGGGTCGTAGAGGAACCGTCGAAACGCGCGCGTCGCAGAATGAGCTGGCTACCGGCCCCTCGACGCGCCGGGTGGGGACTGCTCTTCCCGATCGCGTGCGTTCTGCTCGCGGGCGGGACGCTCGCCCTGGCAGCCACGGGAGTCATCCTCACCGGGTCTGCGGTGCCCGCCGCGGCGCCTGTCGGCCCGTCGGAAGGCATCGGCGTTCCGGTCTCATCCCGTCTGCTCCCGGTGCGAGCACAGGACCCCGATGGGGGCCTTCCATGGGGGATACGGATCGTTGAAACCTCGCGCGGTCTGGTCTGCGCCCAGGTCGGGAGGATCGACAACGGACAGCTGGGAGAGCTCGGAATAGACGGGGCCTTCAACAACGACGGCCTCTTCCACCCGTTCCCTGCCGGGGTCGTCCAGTCTTTCCCGGGCGGCTCGACAGAAGACGGCACCGAGATAGAAGGAGGCACCTGCACACTCGCGGGAAGCGCCGCGTGGGGTAGCGCCGTTGCCGCCGAACTCTGGGGCGTGGACCGGAGCGCCGCCTTTGCCCATGGGCATTTCAGCCCGAAAAGCCCGCAGGCGCGAGACATCAGCTACGGGCTGCTGGGTCCGCATGCGTTGCGTGTCACCTATTCCGAAGGCCCTTCGCACCACAGCGAGGCCGTGGTGCCGGGTGTCGGCGCTTATCTGATCGTGCAGCCGGCTGCCCCTAACGGCGACCACGCAGGCTCCGGAGAGGCGCCCGGGACGCAGATACCCGGCGACGGGCCAGGGGCCGTCGGCGCTGTGACGACCATCACCTACGACCAGAACGGCACGAACTGCGAAAACGGCTACGACGCTCGCAACGGTGCCACGGTGGCGGTCGCGCACTCCTGCCCACCGGCCGGCGCACCGGTTCCGTCCGTGCGGGCGACGCAGGCAGGCCTCTCCCGGCTGCATCCCTCGATCCACTTCGAGGTCCGCGCGGGTCGAGTGACGGCCGCGGAGATCTCCTTCGCGGCGCCTTTCCCGGTCCGCGGCGCCGCCCAAAACTACGCCGCGTGGAGCAAGGGCTGCGGGACACGAGGCGAAGGCGCTGACGCAGCCGTCTTCAACCATGACGTGGTCAAGGGAGGGATCGTGCGTCTCGTCCTCAAGTACCCCTTCGCGGCACGCTGC
>DATMQG010000047.1:0-6087 GCA_035566835.1 Solirubrobacteraceae bacterium | reverse complement strand
GAATCTGGCCCCGCGACGGCCGCACCGTGACCGAGCTTGTCAGACACGCCGACGCCGCGATGTACGAGGACAAGGCAAAGGGTCGACGCTCACCGGTCGAGGTGTAAGGACCTGAGCTCCATGGGAGCGCGATGCGGCTGCTGGCCCACCACTGAGCGCGGCGGTCCGGACCATGCCCGGGGCCGTCAGTCGAGGTTGTCGATGATCTCGTTCGCGCGAGACCACTGCTCGGGCGGTACGACAAGGTAGATGTCGCCGCGGCCAAACCGGTCGAGCGGGTGGTCGGCGGCGCATTTCGCGTTGACGCCCATGCCGCGAAGCTCGTCGCGCCACGCCAACGCCGTCGCCTGCTCCTCGAAGGTGCTGACGGTCTCCCATTCCTCGAGGCGCGGGTCCGCGATCAAGACTGCCGGCTCTCGCGGGGCGCGGCGCTTTGAAAACCACGGGATCAGCACGCATACAGCCTACGCACCGCCCAGAACAGATCCGACGTCGCAGTAGCTTGAGCTAGAGCTGCCTATCGGGGCGCGACGACGGGTCCGCAGGTTGGCGCAGCTGGGCCTCAACATCCCCGACAGATCTGTGCGGAATCCTGAGCGTCCGCTCAGAGCTACCGTGCGCTATCGCAGCTTCTGGGGGCCCGTGGCGGCGCCTGTTTGCGAGGGGCCCGACGACGCGATCGGAGTTGACTTCAACTCACTCTCAAGTGCGGCGGTCTGCTCGGCGCTGAGCGAGCGACGGGTCACCTCCCCATCGGTGCCCGCGAGCTCGGCGAGCAGCGCATCGACATGTTCGGGAGCTGCGAGCAGCACAACCGCTGACCCGCCCTTACGTACGGCCGCCCGCAGCTCATCGACCAGCGTCTCGGGCTCCTTGTCAACTTCTGTTGGTCTGCCAACCACGGCGCCTACGGCTCCGCCAAGGACAAAACCAAAGGCGGCGCCGGGGAGCCCAAGGCCGAATACGGCTCCGACCAAGGCACCCGTGAGCGCGCCCTCGACGGTTCCCGGTTCGGAGGTGTGGTCCGACTCATCGATGTCCACATAATGTCCGGCGAACGTGCCGCGTACGGCCACACGACCATTGTGGTGACGCTCCACAAACGCAACCTCCTGCTTCCACGGAGCGTCGTCCGGGCTCGCTGAGAACGCACTGACCGCCCCATGCTGAGTGCGGAAGCTGACAAGCGCGACGTCGAGCTGCATCGGGCGATTCTAGAGCCCCCCTCAACCGGGCGATCAGGCGACCACGAGCGGGTCCGATTCCAGATGGGCGCCATCCGCGCTCTGCCTGCTCGCTCAAACGCGGAGCAGGCGGAGCGCGGCAAGCATTCCGGCGACCCCTATCAGCGTTCCTATCGCCCAGGCCGCGACCATTTCGCCTGTCGGTGTTGAGAGCTCGTAGAATTCGCGCAGAAAGGGCACGACGAGGGCGAGGGCGAAGAGCGCCAGCATCACTGCGGACAGGCCGGCAAGAGCGACGCGTCGTCGGCCGCTGCCCTGCTCGAGGCGCATTACCACCGCGAGCCCGCAGATGACGACGATGCCCGTGGCGACCGTTCGCGAATGGGTGAGGTCGAGGTCGAATCCGTACCGCGCGATCAGGTATCCGGCGACGATCCCCACGCCGATCGCGACGCCGGCCGGGATCGCGAAGCGGGCGACCGACTGAAGGAACCCCTCAGGCCTCCACGGTCCGGAGCTTGGCGCGAGGGCGAGCAGGAACGCGGGGATACCGATCGTGACCGTAGAGGCGATCGTAAACTGACGCGGCAGGAGCGGGTAGGTCGCAGTGGGTATCCCGACCGCCAGCCCGACCACTGCGACGAACACCGTCTTGGTGACGAACAGCCGTGCGACGCGCTCGATGTTGCGCAGGATCTGCCTCCCCTCCTCAACCATGCCCGGCACGGCAGCGAAGTCGTCGCGGACCAGCACCAGGTCGGCGACGGAACGCGCAATCTGCGCCCCGGATCCCTGAGCGATGGCGAGGCGGGCCTGCTTCAACGCCGGCACATCGTTGACTCCGTCGCCGACCATCGCGACGTAGCACCCGTCTTCGGTGAGCGCGTCCACCACGGCGCGCTTGCCGTCTGGGGAGATGCGCCCGACGGCGGGTGCGGCGAGCACGGCTTCGCGAAGGGACGCCGGGTCGCTCGGCAGCGCCTCGCCGTCGAGCGCGGGCTCCGAGCCTGGCACGCCGGCGTCGCGGGCGATCGCGCCCGCCGTCGCTGGGGCGTCGCCCGACAGCACCTTCAGCACGATCTGCTGGTCGGCGAAGAAGGCGACGGTCGCGGCTGCGTTTGGCCGAAGCCGCTCCGCGAGCACGACCAGGCCAAGGGCTTGGACGTCGTCCGGGAACGAGGGGTCGAAGCCGTCGGTGGGTAGCGGCGCCGAGCTGCGACCCAGCGCGAGCACGCGCCGGCCGGCGCTCGCCTCCTCGCGCCCACGCTCCTTCAGCGCCGGCTGGGCGTTGACGAATCGCTCCGGCGCCCCCAGGAAGAAGCGCTCGCCGTCGAGGTCCAGCGCACTCCAACGCCGCCGCGAGGAGAACGGCACCTGGCCGACAACCTCAAGCTTCGTGACATCCGCCAGGCCGGCTTCGTTGATCGCCTCTAGCGTGAGGTTGCGCGAGGGAGCGCTGGCGGCATAGATCGCCAGATCGCGGGCGAAGCTCGCCTCGTCTGTTGCGTCCGCGGGCACCATTGCGACCACTCGCGGCGTAGGCTCGGTCAGCGTGCCCGTCTTGTCGGTGCATACCAGGTCGACGGATGCGAGCGACTCGACCGCGTTGAGCTGCTGCGCGAGCACGCCTCGCCTCGCCATCTTGAACGCGGAAACCGCAGCCGTAACGCTGATGAGCAGGATCAGGCCCTCGGGAACGAGGTTGACGAGGCCGGCAGTGATCGCCTGCACCCGCGCAGCGTTGCTGCCGACGCGAGCGAGAACCGAAACCGTGAGCCCGACCGCGAGCGGCACCGCCAGCACGATGATCCACAGCAGCAGCCGGTCATTGGCGCGCTCGAGCGGTGAGCGCGGATGGCGGAACGCTCGCGCCGTCGCCGTGAGTCGCGCTGCGCGGCTGTCAGCACCGACGGCCGTGGCCTCGAACAGCGCGGCGCCCTCAATCGCGAACGAACCGGACCAGACGGGATCTCCGGCACTCCGGACGACTGGTTCAGACTCGCCGGTCAGGTTGGCCTCGTCGAGAGCCAGCCCGTCGGCGGTGATCACGGTCCCGTCGGCGACAACCTGATCGCCGCTGGCCAGGCGGACCGCGTCACCGACGACGACCTCATCGATCGACACGCGGCGGTCAGCGCCGTCGCGCACGACCACTGCGTCGGGCGCCACCAGCGCGGCGAGCCGGTCGAGTGCGCGCTTGGAGCGGATCTCCTGGAAGGATCCGATCACGACGTTCGAGACGAGGATGCCGAGGAAGAGCGCGTCCTTCCACGACGCGAACGTGATCGTGAGCACCCCGAAAACGAACAGGATCCCGTTCGGGATGTTCAGCGTGTTTGCTCGGATGATGCTCGCGTAGGAGCGGCTTGAGTGCTGGCGCGGCGGCTTGGCACGCGCGTCCAGCCGGGTTGCAGCCTCAGCCTCGGTGAGGCCGTGGTCGAGTTTCGCAGGCGTCGCGCTGGGCCCGTCGAGCGCGGCGCTCATAACCGAGAGGTCCCGCCAGCCCAAGTCTGCACGAGGACGATCCTGGCACTTTCAATGCCCCCGCGTGGGCTGGAACCACCGCGGAGCGTGAAGTCGTCGAGGCCCTCAAGCTCGTCCGGCTCGCACAGCCGCGTTCGCGAACGTCCAAATCATCTGTGAGATGCGCGCGACGGTCGTCGACTGGGCCGGCCAGGGGAGTCCCTGGCCGGCCCATGAAGCCGAGTCTCTGCGCTCAGCTAGGGCGTCGCTGGCGCATGGAAGACGATGTGGCGGATGGTCGTCGTGGCCGTGAATCCGGTCTGGCTGCAGTTCTTGCCCAGAACGGTGATCTGGCCGAGCAGCTTCACCCGGTCGCCCGCTTTCAGGTCGTCGAGGCCGACGCTGCCATCGCCGTTGGTGTCCGCGAGGCCGAACGTGACATGCACGTTTTTAAGCGTGTAGACCTTCGTGCCCTTGTCGGACTTGGCGTGATGGTTGGTGTGGTTGACTTCGACAGTCACTGGACCGCTGTAGCTACCGTCGGTGTTCTTGGTCAGCGTCTGGCTGAGGAGCGTCCCCGATGCGACGTAGCCGACGTTGTGGGGCTTGCACTTGTGTGAGCCCGCAGAATCACCGGACTTTCCGCCGTTGCCACCCGTGTTCTCAGTGCCCTCGGAGGACCGATGCGAGCTACCGGGGTTGTCGGTGTTGTTCGGTGTGGTGCTCGGCCGATGGCCTTTGCCTTGATTGGCCGGAGCCAGAGCGGGCAGAGCCCACGCCGGGCCGGTCATCAGAGCGCCCGCCGCGGCGGCGAGCAGAAGCTTCTTGACGATCATTGGTTGGTTACCTTCCTTGGGTTTGTGGGCATCTGTCCTGCCTCCCCACAGGACTTCCAGCACCGTGAGGCGTTCTGTCGCCTGACGCTGCCGTCTACCCCTACAACGAATCGGGCTCGCGAAAGTCAGAGTCGATGACGCAGACCCGTGTATGACACAGGCGGTCCCGCTTTCGGGATGGATCAGCCGCCCGCGATCGTCGGCGAGCGCGGGCGTTCGCTTTCGCTGTTCGGGACCGTCGTGACCGTGTGGCTGCGCCCACCGCGTGGGGGGGCGTGCTGTGTGGCTGGGGCCGGGGTCCGCCCGACCCCTTCCTTGGCCGCCTTCTGCCTCGGTGCGGTCTGCGCCGGCTTGGGGGAGCGATGCCCACGGCCGGTATGTGAGTGCGCTGAGCCCGAGTGCCGATGCTCGACACGGACGCCTGAACCGCCTCCGGAGCGGCCGTGAGAGCGGACGATCCGCTCCCCAGCTCGAGCGCCTTCTCCTCCGAGCGCCGTCGCGGCAGCGCCGGGAGCGGCCGTGGCCTCGCCCGGCGCCTGGCGGCTCTTGGCAGCGGGCGCTCGGTAGGGCTTCGGTCCGGATCCCGGGCGCAGCGTCGTGGATGTCCCAGGGGCCGCGCGGCCGCTTTCGGGGGGCCCGACCGCGACGCCGCGAAGCGGCGCGCTTCGCTGAGTGGGCGTCTGCATCGGCTGGTGGCGGTCTGGGCTCGAGGCGATATGTACAGCGCCCGCGGTGGCGGCACCCACGATCGCCACACCTGCGAGCGCCTTCAAGGCCACCGACGCTGCCGCGTGGCTGGTCAGCGCTGTTCCGGACGTCGCAGCCGCTGCTCCGGAATGACCGGCCCCCATGCCTTGAGCGAGCAGCCTCGCCAGTATCGCGGATGCGGCAACCGCAGGCAGCGGCGGCGCGAGGGCGTGCAGCTCGGCTGTCCGCTTGCTGATCATGAGCTCAAAGTCGCGGCAGCCCCGACATGCGCGCAGGTGCGCCCGGATCTTGCGTGCGCGCAGCACGCGCCGGTCGCCGTCGGAGATCGCCCGCCGGACGGTCTCACACTCCATGGCGCGCCCCTGCTCGAACTCCTGCAACGCAGTGCGCGCCTCGAACACGGACTGCTTGGCGGCGCCGGTGGACGTCGACAGCGCCGCGGCGATCTCCTCGATGGAAAGACCGCTGAGCTCCCGCATGACCAACGCGGCGCGCTGGCGCTCGGCAAGGCATTGAAGGTCGGCGATCAACCCGGCAAATCGCTCTCGCTGCTCCACCGTGCGCTCCAGGCCACCGTCGACCGGCTCGAGGCCCTCGACGAGGCTCGAGTGCGAACGTCGCCTGCGCAGCAGCGAGACGGCCTCGTTGTGAACGATCCGAAACAGCCACGGCCGCACCGCAACGTCGCGCTTGCGGGCTTGCAGCGCCGCGAGCGCGCGCGTCATCGCACTCTGCAACGCATCCTGGGCGTCGTCGTCGTCGTGGACGATTGAACGGCAGTAACGGTAGAGCGCTTGATGATGGCGCCGGTACAGCACAGCAAACGCTCGTGTGCTGCCCATCGAGACGCGCCCCGCCAGCCACTCGTCGCTCGAGAGGCGCTCTCCGCGCGCAAG